>CAYTGW010000048.1:0-368 GCA_964437395.1 uncultured Desulfocicer sp. | reverse complement strand
GAGTTTCGATGATAAAGTGCCTTTTATTTCCGGGGTATCCTTTTGATAAATCCCCATGTATCTTTCGCAACTGAAATAGGAGGTTTCTTAAAAATCTGGTTCCATATTCCCAGACCTTTAAATTTAAGTAGCCTGTCTCCAAATAGTTTTAAGATGGAATAAAACAACCATATTCTGTATTTTCGCGTATGTTGGGATTTTTGAATAATGGGCAATTCATTAATATTGTATTCTGAAATGGTGACCAATTCCCTGACAGAGCGGATAACCTCCCGGCCTTTAGAAGTTCGAACAAACAACAGACTCCTTCCTGGTTTATCATCAAATACCGGCCCGTTGCCATCCAAATACCAAGCATCCCCAGAGGA
>CAYTGW010000047.1:0-22409 GCA_964437395.1 uncultured Desulfocicer sp. | reverse complement strand
AATGAAACAGGCTGTTATCGAGACCGATCTCAAAGATTTAAAATTGATTAAAAGAGGGAAGGTGAGAGATATTTATGATCTGGGTGAATACTACCTGATGGTAGCGACGGACCGGATATCCGCATTTGATGTGATCATGCCGAATCCCATTCCAGATAAGGGAAAAGTATTAAATCAAATATCATTATTCTGGTTCAATCTATTTTCGCCACTTGTGGAAAACCATATTGTCGCCAGTGATGTGACCGAATTCCCCTCAGCATGCCGTCCATATTCTGATCTGCTAAACGGCAGAAGCATGCTCGTGAAAAAAGCAAAGCCATTGGCCATCGAGTGTGTCGTCAGGGGATATATCTCCGGTTCCGGTTGGAAATCATATCAAAAAGATCAAACGGTTTGTGGAATAAAACTGCCTGGCGGACTGAAAGAATCCGACAAACTTCAGGAACCGATTTTTACGCCCTCAACCAAAGAAGAAGTCGGACAACATGATATCAATATCAACTTTCAGGAAGCAGTAAATCGAATTGGTGAAACAAACGCTCAAAAAGTAAAGGACTTGAGCCTGAAAATATACAATAGGGGTGTGGAGTTCGCTGATTCAAAAGGAATCATCATTGCCGATACCAAATTCGAATTCGGACTCTATAACAATGAGATCATTTTAATCGATGAGGTACTTACGCCGGATTCATCTCGTTTCTGGCCAAAAAGCAGTTATCAACCTGGTGGATCACAAAAAAGTTTTGATAAACAATATTTAAGAGATTACCTGCTGTCCATAAAATGGAACCAAACCCCTCCAGGACCGGAGCTGCCGCAGGAAGTTATTCAAAATACCCGGCAAAAGTATATCGAAGCATTCACACTGTTAACCGGTTCCGAATATGCAGTGTAAAATAGAAGAAGTTGAACTTAAAAAGATCGATATCAATGATAACTTTTATAAAATCACAACATGCAATGAAATTGATGAAATCAACCACTCCATTCATGAGATTGGAATCATTAATCCGCCTGTCCTGGTTCAGGATAAACAAAAATTTATAATTGTCAGTGGCTTTCGCCGGATAAAAGCGGCTGTAAAAAACAATTTTTCGCATATTCAAGCAAAAACGATTCCGTATCCGAAAAAATCGATTGAATGTGCGAAAATCGCCATCTCGGACAACTCATTTCAACGAAAACTAAACCTGATTGAACAGGCAAGATCTATCAGCCTGTTGACCTTTTTTATTGCTACTCCAAAAGAGATAGCAGATACAGCATCCAAACTCAATCTGCCTGGAAATATATCCATCATTGAAAAATTAGAAATTATTTCTCAATCCGATCAAATCATACAAGATTTCATCTTATCGGATCACCTTTCAATGACAACGGCACTGTTGATTGAAAAATTGAAGGAAAAACATAAAATCCCGATCGCCCGATTTATTCAATCCTTGAATGTTGGCCTGAATGTCCAACGCGAATTGTTTATCCTTCTCACAGAAATATCCTATCGAGAGAACATTGATCCGAATGAATTGTTAAAAGAAAAATTTATCACGGATTGTCTGAACGATGATAATCTGGAACCAAAACAAAAAGCGGTTCAGATTCGAAAACTTCTCCGGATACGAAGATTTCCCGAACTGTCTAAGGCAGAGAATAATTTTTTTAGTTGTATGAAAAAGCTGAAATTAGACCCATCCATAAAACTGAATCCCCCAAAAGATTTTGAAAGCACAACCTATTCGTTCAATCTATTTTTCAACAGTTATGAAGCACTGTTGGGATGTCAGAAAAAACTGTTTGAGGTTATTGATAACCCTGTTATGAAAAAAATTATTGAATAATCTTTCATCCATATGAAAATTTCAAAAATATTCATTGACCAAGCGGTTTCCGAATTACCGGAAACCGTTTCCTTTATCCGTAAACTGAAGGCTCCATCTTCAATTGTTACGGATACGAATCAATTGTATGAGATTGTCTCTCATTCAGAGGATCCGGTTACAACAGGAAAGAATTTACTTTTTCTGACTGAAAACAAAGGAACTTTTTTAAAGGAATGCCCAGGCACCAGCCACTATACCTGCTGTGGTTACAAAATTCTTCACATTGGCAGCTTCTGTTCAATGGATTGTTCCTATTGTATTCTTCAAGTTTACTTTCACCCGCCAATCCTGCAATATTACATGAACAGTAAAAAGCTTTTCAATGAGCTCAGCCAACACTTCTCTTCAAAAAAGCTCAGCAGAATCGGCACAGGTGAATTCACTGACAGTTTGATCTGGGAACCCATGTCCGACTTGACAGAAAAATTGGTGACCGAGTTCTCAAAACAAAAAACCTCTGTCCTGGAACTGAAAACCAAAACAGTATCCATTCAGGCACTGAGCAGAATCCCTCATAACCGAAAAACAATCCTCTCATGGTCACTCAATACAGAGTCCATCATTCAGAGTGAAGAAAAAAAAACAGCTCCCTTATCCGCTCGTCTCCAGGCTGCTGCCAAATGTGAATCCCTTGGATATCCTCTTGCTTTCCATTTTGACCCCCTAATCATTTATGAAGGGTGTGAAAAGGATTACCAGGAGGTAATTAAAAAAATATTTGACCATGTTTCTCCGGAAAATATTGTTTGGATCAGTCTGGGAAGTTTCCGTTTTATTCCATCTTTAAAGCCCATTATTCAAAAACGTTTTCAACAATCAAAAATAGTCTATGGCGAGTTTATATCCGGCCTGGATGGAACAATGAGGTATTTTAAACCCCTTCGTATTCAACTCTATCAAAAAATTGTTTCATATATCCGGAATTTTTCACCGGATATCCTTGTATATTTATGCATGGAGGATGATGAAGTGTGGAAAAAATCACTTGGATTTACACCATCAGAACATGAATGCAAATCTTTGCCGCGCATGCTGGATCAAAGCGCGATTCAACACTGCAATCTTTATGATTTTATTCAGGAATAAATACTGGTTGATCCTTGTTCTTTTAATGATTTCAACCATCTTGAATGCAGAAGAGTGGATTGAAGTTACCCATGTCTATGATGGTGATACAATACAGTTGATGGATGGAAGACGTGTCCGGCTGATTGGGATCAATGCACCTGAAATCATGCATGAAGACCGAAAAGGAGAGTGTCAAAAGGCCGAACCTTTTGGGGAAAATGCAAAACAATATTTAACAAACAAGCTAATCCACCAAAAAGTCTCCCTTGAAATGGATCATGAAGCTCAGGATCATTATCATCGGATACTGGCATATGTCTTTCTCACTGACGGAACAATTATAAATGAAAAAATGGTGGAACAGGGCCTTGCTTATTGTCTGCCAACAAGCCCGAACACTCGATATGAAAAACAATTGGAAAAGACTCAGCAAATTGCGATGGACTCAGGGAAGGGGATCTGGAAACGGATTACTAAAAATTTAAATCAAATTTATATCGGTAATAAAAAATCCAAACGATTTCATACAACGGACTGTACTTTCAATAAACATTCCTCTCCTAAGAACAGGATTGTTTTCAAGAAGATATGGGATTGTTTTTATAGTGGGTATGCTCCATGTAAAAAGTGCGTTGTAATGCCATAAAATACAAAGAAAAAAAGAGGTGCTGGAGATGCGCCTCTTTTTTTGTTTGGCGAACTTTTTTCTTACACGGAAAACATGATCTCAATTTTCCCGGATTGTTTACTCTTTTGAACTGTTAACAGCTTCAACAATTTTTTCCGCCAGTTGTGAAGGTACTTCATCATAGTGGGAAAATTCCATTGTGAAAATACCACGGCCTCCTGTCATGGATCGCAAATCAGGAGCATATGTCAGAAATTCGACCATAGGAACTTCAGCTTTAATTACCTGGTATTTGCCTGCTGAATCCATCCCGAGAACACGACCACGCCTGCTGTTTAAATCACCCATGATATCCCCCATAAAATCATCAGGCGTGGTGATATCAACTTTCATTATCGGTTCCAGCAACACTGGTTTTGCTTCAACAGCAGCTTTTTTAAAGGCCAGCGCTCCGGCAATTTTAAACGCCATTTCTGAGGAATCAACGGCATGAAAAGATCCGTCATCAAGAGTTACTCTGAAATCTACACAAGGAAAACCAGCCAGAACCCCTTTGGAGCATGTCTCAAGAATACCTTTTTCAACTGCCGGTATATAGTTTCTCGGGACTGAACCACCCACTATCGCATCAACAAATTCAAACCCCTTTCCTCGTGGAAGCGGCTCCATCTGGATCCAGCAATCGCCGAACTGACCATGCCCACCCGACTGTTTTTTATGTCTTCCCTGAACCCTGACTTTTTTCTTGATGGTTTCACGGTAAGGAACTTTCGGGGTTTTCAGGTTTACTTCAACATTGAACTTCCGCTTCAATTTTTCAATGGTTGCTTCAATGTGAACCTGCCCTAGTCCGGACAACAGGATCTCGCTTGTTTCTGAATTTCTTTGCAGTTTCAAGGAGGGATCTTCTTCTTTGATCTTAGTCAGGGAAATATAAATCTTATCTTCGTCCCCTTTTGCCTTGGACTCCAAGGCAAAAGTGATTAAAATAGGCAGAGGGTCTGCACATTTATATTGTATTTTTCTGCGATCATCACACAGAGTGTCTCCTGTTGTGGTTTCTTTTAATTTTGCAACGGCAACGATAGATCCAGGAACAGCCCCTGTAGCCTGTTTCTGTTCTTTTCCGTTAATGTACAGTAATTGATTAAAACGTTCCTTTGTATCTTTGGTAACATTAAAAAAATTTCCGTCCGATCCAAGGGTTCCGGATACAACCCTGAAAATGGAAAGCCTACCGGCATATGGATCAGCAACTGTTTTAAAAACAAACGCAGAAAACGGATCATCCGGCTTTACCATAATTTCATTTTTGCCGGAAGCATCCAAAGCAGGCCACTCCTTACGATCCAGAGGAGAAGGCAAACAGCCGATTATAAAATCACAGAGAAGGTCTACGCCAATATTTTTAATGGATGACCCACAGAGAACAGGTACAAAAAGTCTTTCACGGATTCCCTTTTTTAACGCTTCTTTAATCTCTTCATCTGTCAGAGTTTCACCTTCCAGATATTTTTCAACCAAAGCATCATCCGCTTCAGCAATATTTTCGATAAAGGCTTCCCGTTCTGTTTCAACCTGATCCTGGAGGTCAGGTGGGATATCACATGGCGATGCTTTTCCGCTGCCATCATATTTGTATGCTTTCATGGAAATCAGGTCAACGACTCCCTTGAAATCAGCTTCTGCTCCAATAGCAATCTGTGTAATAATCGGTTTCAGATTGAAAGTTTTTTCTGCATCCTGAAAAGCCCTGGAAAAATCCGACCGTTCACGATCCAGTTTATTAATAAAAATCATGCAGGGAAGGTTATATTGTTCTGCATAAAGCCAAGCCTGTTCGGTTTGAACCTTGATACCATCGACACCATCAATTAAAACAATTGCACAATCAGCCGCCTGCATGCTGCTTTTTGTGTCTGAAAAAAAATTGGAGTCTCCCGGGGTGTCGATGAGGCTTATCGTATGTTTTTTCCATGGGAACTGAGCAAATCCACTGCTGATGCTGGTCGTTCTCTTCAATTCTTCGGGTTCAAAATCCATAACCGTATTGCCGTCTTCAACTCTTCCGATCCGGGTTGTGAGACCGGCGTTAAAGAGCATAACTTCTGCAAGTGAAGTTTTACCTGCTCCACCGTGTGCGACAAGTACGACGTTTCTTAATTTTTCTGCAATATCTTTCATTTAAACTCCTCTCGAATAAAAATGTCAGTCATGTCACAGGAAAAAACAATATGCTGTCAAATCAAATACAGCTATATTGTTTGTCTGAAAAAATCAAGCTCTAATGTGGCATTTTGCCTTACAACAATCGATGATTCATCAGGCAAGTCAGGTACGGATTAAGATCATAAAATTAACGGCTGGTTCATAGAGCCAATTTCAAAAGCCTGTTGTTGTAGTTCCGGCGAAAACTAGACACGCAGTGAAGCGTAGCGCTATCCAGTATTTTCGGCTCTTTTCTGGGCACTGAATTTCGCCGGTGTGACGCTTTTCAATCGTTTTGAAATTGGCTCAATAGTTTAGATCTCTTTCTGTGTAAATGAACGAGAAATTCCTTATTGCCTTTGGGGCCAAGGATAGGGGAGGGGATTGCTGTCCCGGCTTTAAGCCCGATTTCATCAAAAAAAGTCATCAGTTCTTGTATGACCAAACGATGATCTTCCGGATCCCGAACCACACCCCCCTTACCGACTTTTCCCTTCTTGATCTCGAACTGTGGTTTGATCAATGCAATAATATTCCCATTGTTCTTCATAAATTTTAATACAGCCGGGATAACGATACGGAGTGAGATAAAGGAAACATCAATGGTCACCAGATCAACCGGACCTGGAAGGGCATCTGAAGGCAGTTCCCGGATATTGGCTCGTTCCATCACAACAACCCTGGGATCTGTCCGGAGTTTCCATGCGAGTTGTCCATAGTTTACGTCCACAGAAAAAACAGTTTTTGCTCCTTTTTGAAGAAGGCAGTCGGTAAATCCGCCTGTGGAAGCGCCAACATCCAGGCAGACCATTCCTTCCGGATGGATATGAAAGTTGGATAACCCTTCCAGCAACTTGAATCCGCCTCTGCTGACAAAAGGAAGATCCTCTATTATTTCAATTTTCGAATTTGGATGGACTAAGGTTCCCGGCTTATCCATCTTTATGTTGTCAACCAAAACCTTTCCAGCCATGATAAACGATTTCCCACTCTGACGGCTGGAAACAAGATTTTTTTCAAAAAGAATCAAATCCAATGGTTTTCGGTTTACAGAGGGCATTTTTCCAACAGCTCTTCCGCAGCCTGAACAATGGAAGCGGCATCGATATGATACTTTGATCGGAGTAAATCCTGGGGGCCGTGGCTGACAAAGGTATCTGCGATCCCGATTCTTCTCATAGAAAATCCGGTAATACCGGCATCTGTCAGACATTCCAGCACTGCACTGCCAAATCCACCTTGAAGCATATGATCTTCGATGGTGATAATGCGGGGGATCTGTTCTGCCATCCCGCAAATCAATTCAGAATCAAGGGGTTTGACAAACCGGCAATTGACAACTGAAATATGAAGCCCCTTTTCTTTTAAGATCTGTTCCGCTTTCTGGGCGTCTGACACACTTCTTCCGATTGCCAGGAGTAATATATCGTTACCTTGAGTTAAAATCTCAGCTTTTCCGATTTCAAGCGGAGTTGGATTTTCGTCAAGACAGACACCAAGACCTTTACCACGTGGATATCTCAAGGCAATTGGTCCAGGATGGGATATTGCCGTGACAATCATCCGGCTGAACTCATTTTCATCCTTTGGAGCCATCACAACCATATTCGGAATGCTTCGGAGATAGGAAAAATCAAACAGACCATGATGGGTTGATCCATCTTCACCAACAATACCTCCCCGGTCTATGGCAAAAACAACCGGCAATGATTCCAGGCAAACATCGTGCAGGATCTGGTCATATGCACGTTGTAAAAAAGTGGAATAAATAGCGACAACCGGCTTAAATCCTTCTGTGGCCATACCAGCGGCAAAAGTTACACCATGTTGTTCGGCAATTCCCACATCAAAAAACCGGTCCGGAAATTTCTGTGAAAACTCGGCAAGACCGGTTCCCTCCGGCATGGCCGCGGTTACTGCAATCACTTTTTTATTTATTTCAGCCATTTTAACCATGATTTTTCCAAAGACTTCGGTGTAGGTAGGGATCGGACTCTTCGTCCCCCTGCATACACCGGTTTCAACCTCAAAGCTTCCGATACCATGAAAATAAACCGGATTTTTTTCAGCCGGAGGATATCCTTTTCCTTTTTTGGTCGTAACATGCAGGAGTACCGGTTCATTGATACTCCGTATATTCTCCATGATCTTAATCATATGCTCGAGATTGTGACCGTTTATCGGGCCGAAATAATCAAAATTAAAGGCTTCAAACAGCATTCCCGGTGTGACAAAAGCCTTGAATGACTCTTCAGAACGCTTTGCAAACTGATAAATATCATCACCAATTTTTGGAAGATTCCTCAGAAACTCTCCAAATTCTTTTCTCCATTCCTGTAAATATTTTGAGGAAAATTTCCGACTGAGAAATGAAGACAATGCTCCGACATTGTGTGTGATGGACATATCATTATCATTCAACACAACAATGAGATCCTTGTCTTTATGTATATCTCCAGCCTGGTTCAGCCCTTCGAAAGCGATCCCGGCTGTCATAGAACCATCACCGATCACAGCAATGACCTTATTTTTTTCATTTTTTAATTGTTTGGCGCAGGCAATGCCGAGTCCGGCTGAAATGGAAGTGCTGCTATGCCCTGTGGAAAAGGCATCATAGGCACTTTCGCTTATCCTTGTAAAACCGGACAGACCATTATATTTCCGGAGTGTATGGAACTGGTGTCTTCGTCCGGTAAGGAGTTTATGAGCATATGACTGATGCCCGACATCCCAGATCAATTTATCATCCGGCATATCAAATACATAATGAAGAGCAATGGTCAGTTCGACAACCCCGAGACTGGACGCAAGATGTCCTCCATTAAGTGAAACAACATCTACAATGGTTTTACGAATTTCTTTGGCAAGCTTGCTGAGTTCACTAATATCAAGCTGTTTTATATCTTTTGGGGATTCAATTTTTTCCAGTATGCTCACTTGATTCCCTTTCTCCCTTATTTTTTTCGTTCAATCACATATCGCGCGATGGCACGCAAAGGTTCCGCTTCCATATCAAATACTTCCAGTGCCCTTACTGCACTATCAATTAATGTCGTTGCAAATTGTTTTGAAGCTGATAGGCCAATAAGGGCTGGATAGGTTGATTTATCACGATTGTGATCCGTACCAACCGATTTGCCCATTACATCCGAATCCCCTTCGATATTGAGGATATCATCCGTTACCTGAAAGGCTAGACCGATGTTGTTCCCATATTCCAATAATTTTTCAATCTGTGACTCAGTCCCACCTCCCAAAACAGCTCCCGAATAGATAGACGCCTCAATCAAAGCACCTGTTTTTGCCAGATGAAGCTGTTTGAGTTCTTCAAGATCCAGTTTTTTCCCTTCCGATAAAATATCCAGCATCTGACCGGCAATCATGCCTTTGTATCCTGCTGCAACAGCAATTTGATGGATGATATCCAATCTTTTGAAACCATCCTCTTCCGGCAGATCATTGCTTTTTTGGGAAAGCACTTGAAAGCCCAGTGTCAGCAATGCATCTCCGGATAAAATGGCAGTTGCCTCATCAAATGCAATATGACAGGTTGGTTTTCCTCTCCGTAAATCATCATTATCCATTGCCGGCAAATCATCATGTATAAGGGAATAGGTGTGTATCATTTCAATGGCGCATGCTGTTGTCAGACATTTTTCCTCACTTCCCCCGACAACCTCACATGCGGATATGCACAATATCGGTCTGAGTCTTTTTCCGCCTGCCATGATGGAGTGATTCATGGCAGAAACAATACGGGATGACAGGCAGGATGGATTATGGTTAATTATTTCATCCAGCATTTTGTCTATTATCGCCTGTTTTTGACTTAAATACTTTTTCAGATTAAACACATGTTGTCCTTTAAAAAAGGGTTAAACAGTATAGCGCAATATGTGTGAAAATTGATGGCTGAAACACATAACATGTTAAACATAATAACCTTGTTCCTATGAAGGGCAGGGGAATTATGATTCGCCGGTTGTATCGGAAACAAACGGTTTTTCATCAATTTCACCGGTTTGATCCTTCAGCAGGACAGTAATTTTCCGTTCAATTTCATCCAGTTTTGAAGTGCATGATTTACTGAGTTTTACGCCCTCTTCAAATTTGGCAAGGGCTTTCTCCAAAGGAAGTTCACCAGATTCAAGCTCCTCGACAATCTGCTCAAGTTGCTTTAATGACTCCTCAAACGTCTTCTTCGACATGGGGTATTTTTCCTTCCACAATACAATTGAGCATTCCCTTTGCGAGAATGACTTCAAGGTGTTGCCCTATAGAAACCAGACGGGTATTATTTACAATTTTCTTTTCCATCTTTGTCCGGGTAATGCTGTATCCACGATTAAGAATGGATACCGGACTTAAAGCGTTTAATTTTCCGGCAATTTCCAGAAGGCCTGATTTTTTATTTTGATAAGTAACCAACAAGTTTTTTATTATATTATCTTTCATTCTATCAATCGATATATGGCCAAAATAAAGCCTGTTTGCCAGGGGATTTGAATACAACCTTTTCTTTATAAATTCAAGCTTATCGTAAAGACGTTGGTTGCTATGGGAAAAAGACCTGATCATTCGATTCAACAGGTCATCTGTTCTGATTCGTAAATCTTGAATTTTTTGTTTTGGATCCATGAGCCGATCTGTTGATTGTGTGATAAAAGATCGTTTTTTTTCAATATACCTCCGGAAAAAAACTTCAAGAAATTTTTGCTTTGATTTAATGAGAGTAAGCAGCTCGGTTTTATCAGGAACAACGATCTCGGCAGCAGCGGATGGCGTCGGTGCTCGAAGATCTGAAATAAAGTCAATTATTGTATAATCCGTCTCATGTCCAATTGCGGAAACAATTGGGATATTGGAGGAAAAAACAGCCCTTGCAACAGGTTCTGAATTAAAAGCCTGTAAATCCTCCAGGGATCCTCCACCTCGTGCGATAATCGCGAGATCAGAGTCCTTCCTGGAATTTAACAGGTTGATGGCATTGACGATTTCACTTTCAGCTCCGAGTCCTTGTACCGATACAGGGATAATCGTGATACGAATATTTGGAAATCGTCTGATTGCGACCTTGATAATATCATGAACCACAGCACCTGTTGGAGAGGTAATCACTGTTATCTTACTGGGAAATAATGGAATAGGGCGCTTGTGTTGGACATCAAACAGGCCTTCATTTTTCAGTTTTTCTTTAAGTTGCTCAAATGCAATCTGCAGTGCCCCAATACCTTTTGGTTCAAGATGTTCAATGATAATCTGATAAGTGCCCCTGGGCTCATAAACACTTAAACGGCCTAAGGCCGTTATCTGCATTCCATTTTCCGGTAAAAAAGTCAGCTTCCGATTTTGACCATGGAACATCACAGCGCTGATTTGTGATCGGGCATCCTTGAGTGAAAAATAATAATGACCAGATGATGGTTTTGAAAAATTTGAAATTTCCCCATTAATCCAAATAAATGAAAAATTTTCTTCAAGTAACATTTTAATATTTGAGGTTAATTCAGCGACACTGAATATACGAATTGGGATGGAATTGCCCTGATAAAATGGATTCATATTTTGAGACAGCCTATATAGAATTAGAAATCAGATATCCAGAATAGTTTTGGCGCACCCTACAAATAACGTCTGATAAGATATATTATGTAAACTTTATAATATTATGATTCTGTTTTTTGAATACCGTCATCCACCTCAACAGCCTTTTTTATTTTAGCCTTATGCTTATCCAGAACATCCCTGACAGCAGGAACAATATAAACATCGTCCAGAGTAAAATCAGATAAAAGTGATGCCAGAATGTCAACTTTAGAATAAATGCTTTTATGTTTATCCACAATAAGCATTTGTTGTCCCTTTACCTTGCATAAACCACTCTTCACCTTGATTCCCGTATTTTTGAAACTTAACTCCAATACGGTAATTCCCAATTTCTCCGCAAGTTCTTTCAGACTGTTATATAGCTGTTCAAGTTTCATGGATGAAGCTCAACAAATTGGTTTACGTAGAATATCGCCTCTATATATTTATTTCAAAAAAATGTAAATATGTCTGAAGTAATAAACTGTTTCCCTAACGAACAGCTTAGCCCTTGAAAATTCCGAAAACTGTGTTATGTTTTACCTAAATGAAAATAGAAATCAACCCTATTGATCAACATCAGCCAAATGGAGGTTATAAAACAATGGAACGATCTGTTTCTTTTCAGGGACAACAAACCCAGGTTGTTGTAAACAGCTTTATCAGGAGTGTATATAATTGGATGGCCATCGGACTTGGTCTGACTGGATTTGCAGCTTTTTATGTAGCCGGCAGCCAGACCCTGCTTGAATTAATCTTTGGAAACCAGATCATTTTCTTTGGATTGATTATTGGTGAATTGGCATTGGTATATTCCATCAGTGCAAAAATCGAACGTATGAAAGCATCAACAGCAACTGCTCTTTTTGCTTTCTATTCAATTCTGAATGGTGTTACGCTGTCCAGTGTTCTTCTTGTTTATACTATGTCATCAGTTGCATCCACCTTCTTTATCTGCGCTTTAACATTTGGAATCACAAGTGTTTTTGGTATGGTCACCAAAAAAGATCTCACCGGTGTCGGACAATTCATGTTTATGGGACTGATCGGGATCATCATAGCTTCCCTGGTTAACCTGTTTATCGGAAGCTCCGGTCTCAGCATGATCATCAGTTATCTGGGTGTATTTATTTTTGTAGGATTAACCGCATATGACACCCAGAAACTAAAACATATGGCCATGACCCAGCCTGCTGGATTGGATGCAGCGGTGGTTCGAAAAGGTGCAATACTCGGAGCCCTGACCCTGTATCTTGATTTTATTAATATGTTCTTGTTTTTGCTACATATTTTTGGCGCTAGCCGGGACTGATAATTGTAAAAGAACAATCCGATTGACGCACAACACTCCCTTCCCCCTGTATTCATGGGGAAGGGAGTGTTAATTTTTTAATTTATCCAAGTACTTCTTTTACAACATCTGCTATCTTTTCACAGTGCTTCTGAGTAATTTCCTTTGTAGGCCCTTCTACCATCACCCGGCACATCGGCTGAGTTCCAGAGTATCGCACCAGAACCCTACCCTTTTTACCCAGATCTTTTTCAGCAGCTTCAATTACCCTGACAATATCCGGCAAGGAACTGATCTCCGGCTTTTCTTTCACATCCACATTAATAAGTTTCTGTGGAAAAACAGACACCACGGATAATAGTTCTGAAAGAGATTTGTTTTCCTGTTTCATGCATAAAATCAATCTAAGAGCGGCCAGGATGCCATCACCGGTTGTATGCTGATCCAGATAGATCATATGCCCGGAATCCTCTCCGCCGATAACTGCACCATGTCGGATCATCTCTTCCATTACATACCGATCCCCCACATTGGCTTTAATATGATCAATCCCGTGGGTTTCAAGCGCAACACCCAGCCCGATATTGCTCATGATGGTTGTCACCAGGATGTTGTTTGCTAATGTCCCATTATTTTTCATGGAAACTGCACAGGCTCCCAGGATCTGATCTCCGGTTGCAACTGAACCCTTCTCATCCACAGCAATCAAGCGGTCACCATCCCCATCAAATGCCAGTCCGATATCTGCATCCTTTTCAAGAACGGTTTTTGCCAGCGTCTCCGGATGCTGGGAACCACATCCATGGTTGATGTTGATCCCGTCCGGATCAGAAAACAGAACGACCAGTTCGGCGCCGAGTTCCTTGAAAATTTTTTCAGCTACCTGAAAGGTTGCTCCATTGGCGCAGTCGATTACAATCTTCATGCCTTTAAGTGAAAAATTAAATGGAAAGCTTTGTTTTAAAAAATCCAGATATACCTGAACCGGATTTTTCATCTGTATCACACGACCGGTATGCTGGATTGATTCCGATAATTTGGCGTTGTTTTCATCCAGAACCAGCTCTTCCATTCTGACTTCCTGTTCATCGGAGAGCTTAAAACCCTTATCGTTAAAAATTTTTATCCCATTGTCTAAAAAAGGATTATGGGAAGCAGAGATCACGATGCCTGCTTTTGCGCCGGAAGATGCAGCCAGGTATGCTATTCCCGGTGTAGGCAGAACGCCTGCAAGAGTTGCATCCATCCCCATGGAGCAAATCCCGGATGCAAGGGCATGTTCCAGCATAGGACCGGAAATCCGGGTATCCCGGCCAATAATTACTGTTTGCTGTTGATTTTTATCCTGAGAACCGGATAACAGATGTGCTATGGCCCTGCCGATCCGAACAGCCATTTCCGGTGTAATGGGATATTGATTTGCTTTTCCACGCACACCATCTGTTCCAAATAATTTACCCATCTATCCCCTGCTCCATTTTTTTTGAAAAACCAAAGGAAGGCAGACAATCAAAAACTCTCAAAAGAGTTTCATCGATCGTGTGCTGCAACCATCTCGATCCAATAGCTGCTTCATGCGGATTCAGGCCTTGAATTATACGAATATACTCCAGTCCCATTTTCTGAATTCCCTTCCGGATGATCTCCTTAAATTCAGATAATATTTCCTGACTTTCTAATACGGTTTTGTTGTTCATAATCAAAGATTCAATTTCCGGCAATTCCCGGGAGAGTTCTCTGGATCTTGAATCCTCCGGATCACTCTGAGTGACTTTTAGGGAAAATTCTTTCAGTCGATCAAGCCTTTCCGTGATATTCATATCCAGCTTTTCCCGCAATCCTTGTAGCAGTTCAAGTGGAAAACTCTCAGATATAAATTCTGTCCGGATATTTCTGTACCAGCATTTCAAGGCGATCAGGTTTGCAATGTATAACAGATTGTTCAGCACAATTCTTTTTATGTTCGGGAAACGTCCCTTTGAAAAAGGAATATTAATATCCTTTTGGTATCCGGCAAGCAACAGGCGATCATTTCTGAGTTCATCTTTTCGGTAGATTGTACCCGCAGCCGTAATCGTCCCGTATGCCAGCCTGACCGGACCGACAATTCCGCCCTGCCCTCCCAGAAATATGGGATTATTATTCAGCATGACACCATGAGGAACATCTCCCATCATGGAAGGGGTTGCCTTATCTTGGTTGGGTGTGTAGTTGAAATGAATAAATGAACTGCCGACTTCGCTGTGATTCTTTCGACTGGTTCCACCAGCCATAAAGCAATCACAAAAATTGATTAAACTACCAAGCGTAACAAAGGGAAAAAGAATGGTCTGTTTTAGTCCGACTGTGTGGGCTGTGGAGGCCTGTTCTTCCAGAATGGTTCCTTTTCTAATGTGAGCGCCGCTTCCCAAGCTGGCCTGGTGTAAAAAAACGGACTGACTGAAAAAACCGCCTTTCAAATGAACCTCAGGCCCGATTTGACAATCTTCAACAGTCACCGGTGCTTCATATCCAAGCTTGGCATTATCCAGAATCAGTGTTTTTTCACCGAAAATTTTGCATCCTGCATAAATTACAGTCCCGTTTCCGGATATCCGGTCAATATCTACCTCTTCACCAATCATAATGGTTTCCGGATTGGGGATGGAAACTCCTTTTTCGATTAACCTGCGAAGCCGATTCTCCATGAGGTTCACTCGTCAAATACACCAAGTTTTAAAGGAATCCGCCGCTATATATTCCGGCTACGTTTGTGCCAGTCTTCGACTTTGTCAAAGGCTTCAAGGGTTGCGCGAAACAGTATCTTAAGGTCTACCGGTTTTATGAAATAATCATCAAAACCAGCTCTGCGGCAAGCGCCGAATTCATATTGAGAAGCATATCCGGTTACGGCAAACAATATGGATAAAGGGTACTTATTCCGTATTAATTTGCATAGCTCAACACCAGACATTTTGGGAAGTTTCAAATCCAGAAGCATGACAGGGTATTTTTCTTTGTCCAGAATCGCCAAAGCCTCTTCTGCACTTGTCGCGCGTCGAACTGTATATCCAGCTTTGGTAAAGCCTTTTTTAAACACATCTATGACCATATTGTCATCATCAACAATCAGTACATTCCGGCTCAGCATCCAGTTCCCCTTTCATGAGAAATTGTTAAAATCCATGTCCGATGCGAATATGTCATACCGTGTCACAATTTTTCTGAATGTTTTTTATAACAGTTTCCGGTATTCACTAAAACGATTGCTGACAACTGCAAGCGAGGCAGCGTCCGGGTACTTTCCCATTTCTTCATTACATCTCTGAATCCGATCGGCTAATGGAGGGTGGGTGGAAAACCAGGAACCTTCTTTTACCGCAGTTGCTTCCTTCTGTTTGAGCATATCCAGTACTCTGATAAATCCTTCCGGATTGTAACCGGTCTGGTAAGCAAATGACATCCCGGAAAGATCGGCTTCAAACTCCATATCCTGATCAAGACCATGATCAAACAATACTGTCTGAAGATCACCAATCATGTTCTGGAATTTCTTTCCTTCTTCACCCTTCATGTTTGCTGTTGAAATCTTTCCGACACCCTCAAAGAACTTCGCTCTCTTTATTGCCTGCAGTGCATGTTTATGGCTGACATGAGCAACTTCATGAGCCAGAACGCACGCAAGCTCGGCCTCATTGTTCATGGATTTGAGAAGAGCTGCGCTGACAAAAATGATCCCTCCGGGACAGGCAAAGGCATTGTAAATATTGTTCTCCACAACGACAAAATAATACGGAATATCCGATCGCATTGAATTCTGAACGACCGCATTGCCTACGGTATTGATATATTTCTGAACCAATTGGTTTTTGGAAGGCAATCCATATCTCTGGAACCCTTCCAGTGCAAGGCTTTCTCCGATAGCGAATTCAGACTTGTAATCCAGGTCTGTCGCACTGGTTGCAATACTTCCAACCCCTTCGAATATGGTTTTTGCCCGTTGAATATCCTTTGATTTTTCTCCGGGATCAATCATTTTAAAAAGATCCAGCGCATAAGCCGGGCAAGCCATGAAAAGGGTAAACGGACCGGCAAGCTTCAACAGATTACGCCGGGTTTGATTGATTCCATCTTCAGGATGTGTAAATTGTTTTTTGTTCATGGTTGGGTTACTCCTGATATTCTCCGATTTTGCCTTGTTTTAAAAACTGATCAATCTCCGTGGGAGAAACTTTTCTTTCAATCACTTTATCCAGTTCGTTTCTGTAAACCTGTGGTGTTCCATTCTGTTTTGCATACTCGGTAGCCTCCGGGGAGAGTCCTCTGATGCTTCTGGATGAATCTGTATTATCTGCCCGGATATTGCTTCCGGATAGATCTCCCAGAAGACCTCCGATCGAACCGCCCTCTTCATTCCCTTGCGTTTTTTTAACCTCGGTTTCAGAGATCTTTCCACGATAGATCCATCCGGTCTTTCCATCGGGCAGCTTTACCTGATACCATTTTTCCTGATAGGCAAGCACGGATAGCGGTGTTCCTTTGGAAAGCTCGGCAATGGTAGCAGAAGATGATTTCAAACCGGTTTTAAGCTTTGCCTTATCCGAGGCTACCCATATAGTGGAAGGGGGTTGACTGGCAAAAATGGCAGTCGAGATAAAAAGAAAACCAAACAGCGTTAGAATACCTATTTTTTTCATTGGAGTTCCTCATTCAATCTACTGTTTAATTATTATTTCAAAGGCACTATATAATAACATCCCGATTAATTCAAATAAAAATGGTATGGCAGGATGATGCAAAAAAAATATCTGCTATTTGTAATCTCCCACCAAGGTAAATGCTCCCCAATAACCCGGATGGGGATACCGGTTCCTGACATGCAGTGTTGAATATCGCAAACTGTCTGCTTTATTGTATGTGGTATACCGGCGGTAAAATGTTTTGATTAAAAGAGCGGTGGATACATCGCTTACACGCCATAAACTGGAAACCACCGTGTGGGTTCCCGCGTAGAAAAAAGCCCGGTTCAGTCCGATCACATCATCTCCGCCGGTCACCTTTCCAAGTCCGGATTGACAGGCACTTAATACGACCATATCTGCATTGATCTGCAATCCGAAAATCTCAGAAGCCTCAAGATTGCCGTCAAACTGTTTGGACCTGGATAATTTAATGGCAGAAAACAATGGATTCACCGGATCAAACTCTCCATGAGAAGCAAGATGAATAATCCCGAATTTACCGGTATTTTTTGCAACCCATTCTTCAGAGGCGGTTTCTTTTGTTAAAACCGTAATATTGGGAAAACTCCATTGAATCGATCCCACCTCATACTCTGAAAATGGAAGATCCAGAATTGGATCGCCAAGATCCGGATTACCGATGGCAAGCACATTGACATTCTTTTGAGGCTGCCGTCTTTCCTTTGTATACTTCCAGACACTCGCACTTGGAAGATAAAATAGAGAATAATCATCAATCAAATATTTTTTCCCATCAAAGAGTGTTGCAAAAGACAGATAATGCAGCGGGCCATGGGGAATGATTCCAAGATTTTTAATTCCGTTTAATCGTGAAACCGGTTGTTCGATCAGGAAAGAATAAAGGGTTTTGGATACGGTTTCAAACGGTTCCAGATTTTGAATGGCACGACGATACTCCAGTATATCCTCCCCCATTTTTTTCCTGTTTATTGGCAGGCGGAAAAGCATCATGGGTGATGGCGTAAGGGCCGGATCATCTTTTTTTTGAATCAGCCAGCAGAATATCTCATCTTCCAGAACATAGTAGGAAAGAAGAGCCGTCCCCGGATCAAGGGATTCCTGTAATTGGTCTGCCTTCAGCGGTGTTACGGAAACCATGGATGATAGCTGCGGATTTTTAGACTGCATTTCAAGCAGTACATTCTGGTATTCATGCTCGATTTCCGTAAGTGTTTTTTGATAGACCTTCCGTTCCTGAGCTTCCGCAGCCTGCGCGATCAGGGCTTTAATTTCATCCAGACGGGCCCGGATCTGCTTCTGTTTGTCATAAAGCTGCTGATCTTCGTCATGATGAAGAGTCAACGGCCGGTTTCACAGAAGACCAATAAAAGGCTTGTTGGAGCACGAAAGGCCAGCTTTATATGATTCTTCTATTTTCCCTCTGTCTGCCAATAGCCGGACAAGTGTCTCATACACCATAAACTTGTTATCTGAAAATGACTCCTTGAGCTGTTCGATCTTAATATCCGCCCGCATGACCTCAATCACATCAATTGCGTCCCGGAGTTGTTTCTCTGCTGTTACCGGATCAGCACCCAGATTGAGCTGGGCAAGGCCATAGACTGCCCGCCATTGGGTTTCCAGAAGATTCATTCCAGAGGCAAGAGATAAGGCTTGTTCGTATGCCTTTTTGGCATCACCCGGCCGATTCGCTGTCCGGAAAGCATCTGCAAGTCCAAGAAGAGCTTTGGCCTCGTTGATTTTATTTCCGATTTCGTTTGATTTTTGGGCAGACATTTCAAATAAAGGAATGGCATCTTTGACCCTGTCCATTTTTAAAAGGGTCAGTGCTTTATTCCGGAGATCATAAGCAATCGCCCATTTGGATTGCAGCTTTTCATCAATCGAAAGCGCCTTGTCAAATGTATCAATCGCTTCCGGATATCTTCCGGTCTCCCGTAACACCAGACCGATATTGTTCAGCGTGCTGGCGATTTCATCCTTCCGGTTCGGATTTGAATTTGCAATTTCAAGGGCTTTTTCAAGTTCAAACAATGCTTTCTGATGGTCACCGAGCGTCCACCAGATCAAACCGGATGTGTTCAGGCAGATCACTTTCATAAAAGGGAAATCGAAAGTTGTCGAGATGTCATATGCTTGTCGCTGGAGCATAAACGCCTTCTCGTATCGCGCCTGAAACCATGCATTGTTGGCCTGCTCGATCAGAATTTTTGCTTCAAGCAGTTTCATCTTGTCATTCTTGTTGTCGATCATTCCAATCGCGGTCTGAAAGGATTCTTCTGCTTTCGGGAAATTACCAAGAAGCCTGTAACATCTCCCGATATCCAGAAAAACCTGGGCTGATTTTTCAACATCATCCATATCCTGATAAATCGGAAGCGCTTTTTGATAATTTTGAATGGCAGAAGCATATTGGCTCATTCTCAGATCATAGATTCTTCCCATATTCCGATACTGATCTGCCAGGAGTTCATCCTTACCGAGATTATTGCTGATTTCGGCTGCGGATTGAAATGTAGTCAATGCGCGATCATATTCCGTGGCATTTTCCAATAAAACTCCGAGCTCGGACATGGCAAGGATTTTCTTTTCGTCCAACTCCAGATTTTCCAGCATTTCAACCGATTGGTCCAGCATCGGTATCGCCTTCCCGAACTTTTCCTGTGCGGCTAAAATCAATCCAAGCCGAAGCATAGATTCAGCATGATTTTCCGTATCCGGATTCTCCTTTTCCATCAGTTTAACCAGTTTCCCGGCATATAGAGCGGATTGTTCCAGATCCTTTTCCCGATAAGCTGTTTCCCGGCAATAGCTGAGAAGTCTGGGAAGCAGTGAATGAAACTTAGAGAACTTTTGTGAAATTTCCAGGGCATTCCGGAAGTAGGAAAAAGCTTCCCCATTTCGTCCTTCATCAAATGCGGCTTTTCCTTTCTGAATAGATTGAGCAAAATATTCCTGCAAAAACAGATCCGATTCCGCAGATGACATTCCCGGATATCCCAGAAGGATGATTTCCGGCTCCGGTTCTGTGGATGCAACCGCTCCTTTCAGACCTTGAACAGACTCCAGAACCGTCTTTGTCCGGTAGTTTTCCAAAAATTGTTTTGAGAAATCATTTCCCTTTGTTTTACGGAACACTACGGAAGGGCAATGATAAATTGAAAACAGATTCCCAATCAGGTAAAGATCATCCGGAGAAGATTCCAGAATCATTGCCAATGAAAGATTTTTGGACCCGGTCAACAAGGGTTCGATGGAATCCGGATTACCATCCTGATTCTCAACGGAAATAAAATGATCCGGTTTTTCTCCGGATCGGGTCGGAATGGTGGTGGAAACAGAGACTTCTCCAGACAGAAAAAGGGTATTCATTTCAGATAAAAGAATCGAAAGACTGTGCTGTTCCCCTTGAGTAATCTGCCCTATCTGATTCATCTGGTACCCTTCCTGATCCGGCAGCCTATCCGGAACCGCAACAACATTATTTTTAAATGGTTTGCGATTGACAAGGGACCGGAAAAAATGAGTCCCGCTCAGGCTGCATACCCGTTTTCCCGGGATTTCCCGTGGTAGTTCATAGGCAATATTGATTTTTCCCGTCTCCGGGAGAGAATTTACAGCCTCTTCTACAGAAGCAAATTTCTGAATATCGATCTCGTCTGCAGTAATGGCAAAAGAATAAATATCAGGCTCAATCCTGAAAAGTCTGACAAGAACCTGATCTTCAGAAAGCGAATTCATTATATCTGCGGCCTCGGCTGGCTCCGGCCCCAGAAAAGTAACCGTATCGGAAGAAATATCATCCGGTCTTTTATCAACAAGCTCCAGCCGTTTTTCATGGTATTTTTCAATCAGGCTTTTGTATTCTTTTCTCAGAATCGAGGCTTTTCCGGAATCTGCTTCCCGGACAGCCTGTTCGGCTATATATTCCGCCTGTTCGGCAATACCGAGAAGGTAAATCAGATTTTCCTGCAGTTCTTTGTCCTGGATACGTCGGATCAAATCCGGCAGTTTTTCATTTTCCTTGCCGAGATTCTGTTCCAGGATAGCGGTTTCATCAGACAGTTGTTTTTTCAGATAGGCCAACTCCTCCGGAACATTTTTTTGGATGGACTTTCGCAAAGCCTGAATCCGCTCGATTCTGGGGTAGGCCCTCTGAAACATTTTTTTTCCATACTCCAGTGAATCCCTGAAAAGAAATGCCATCCGGTTGAATCGTTCGATCTCTGATATTTTTTCAATAAGATTCAGCGCTTCTTCTTTCTGATCGGATTGAATCAGATTCAGAACCAGCGGATGAAAAGCACCGGTAATCTCAAACGGTCTGCATCCGGCTCTCAGCACGGTTATATCGGAAACCACAGCCAGAGCTTCCTCCTGTTTTCCGAGACCCACAAGCGCACGCCATTCCAGATCCGGCAGAATGTTCTTTTCTGAAATTCTGAAGGCAGCCTGAAAATGGTTTACGGAATGACCCTTTTCCCCAATAATTGATGCGGCAATGGCCTTGTTCAGATGCAGTGAAGCAAGCAATCTGCTGTCTTCTCTGTTTTTTGCAGGATCATTTTCATTCAGCAGTCTGATTCCCTGATTCAGAAACAGGATTGCCTGTTGAATCCGCAAAAACCGGTTCACGGAACGATTATTATTTTCTGATGATGGATCCGCAATTGTCAGAAGATGTTGCCCGATGGTGTTATGGTACCCCGCAGCAAAAACCGGATCAAAAATATGGGAAGATTGCAATAAGGAACCGGCGTTCTTTTCCATTTTCAGCAACCTTGTAACTCCGGAATCAATATCCGCCTCATGATTTGAAAATTCGGACAAGGTGTGTGCCATATTCATGACATTGATGCAGGTGCTGACTGGATTCCCATACTGATAGCTCAATTGGGCAGACTGCTCAAAATAGGAGAATGCTTCCTGATATTGTTTTCTGGCCGCAGACAATAAACCCGCCCGGTGATACAGCAGGGAAACGCCATACAGATCTTTGTCTTCAATTTTCCGGGTAACAGGATATTCTGTAAGTTGCTTTT
>CAYTGW010000046.1:21503-22518 GCA_964437395.1 uncultured Desulfocicer sp. | reverse complement strand
GCTTTGTCCTATTTCTCCAGACAATCATCCAGCATTGCAGGACAGTTTTCACAATATCCTCGCAATATCCTATGACAGAAAAGAATCATTTCATTCATAAAAATTTGATATTATATACAATACGCTAAAGATCACACAAAATAAAAAATTGGTATGAAAGTTGAATTGAATGAAAGTGCCAGTAATTAATTGCCAGTTAATTACCAGTAGAAAAACCAAAGACAGGGACCAAAGACGGCTTGGTCAATCGGAAAAAGGTGCCCCCCACAATTTTGGCAGATTCACCAGATCAACCCAGGCATCAGGCAGCATGCCGGGGAAAGCCTTCCCAAATATTGATCGGTTGCTTCCAAAAAAAACACCTGAACCCGAACTGCTCCTTTGGTTTTTTTATTTCCAGCCTTGGAATTCATATCCATATGAAATAAGCAGTCAAAACTTAAACCCGTATTTTCCAGCATCGGTGAATGGTTCTTCTTTTGCTGATATAATCTTCCGGAATGGTTTCGGCTGTGATCTCCTTTACCTCTGAAAAACCCATTGCATCCATTGCAGGATGAAAATCCTGGTGGTTGGTTGAAAAAAATATCCATGCATCCTTCCTCATCTGTTCAGCCACAGCTCGAAGCAGTCGTGGATGATCTTTCACAACGTCAAAATCATCCTTGGTCGCCCGGGTTTTTGAAAACGATGGCGGATCCACGACAGCAAGGTCAAACATCTGGTTTTCCTTTTTTGCTTTTTGAAGAAAATCAAAAGCCGATGCATGAACCAGAATATTGTTTTCTTCAGCGATTCCATTCAGGGTCATATTTTCCCTTGCCCATGCGATCGCTGTCTCGGATCGATCCACGGATACCGTTCTCCGAGCACCGCCTTTTGCCGCATAACAGGAGAAGGACCCGGTATAGCAGTAAAGATTCAGGAAATCCTTGTTTTCGGAGATCTCCCTCACCATCTTCCGGGTGTTCCGATGATCCGAGAACAAGCCGGTATCCACATAGTCATATGGATT
>CAYTGW010000046.1:20732-21493 GCA_964437395.1 uncultured Desulfocicer sp. | reverse complement strand
AAAACCTCAAGTCCCTCTCGGACACGATGATTTTCTGATTCGTGTAATCAAGACGCTCATAGCGTTTCCCCTCCTGACTGCCCAGTCTCCTCTCTTTCAGATGAACATTTTCCAGAGGGACATTCATCGCTCCTGAAACAGCCTCTCCCATCATGGGCAGCCATTCCGGCGTTGATTGCATTCTTGTGTATTCCGCTATAACCAGATGCCCGGCATACCAATCCACAGCAGCTCGTATCTCAGGAATATCCCAGTCATACAGCCGGAACGCCTCAATATTTTGTCTGGCAAACCGCTTCTGAAGGTGCCTGTATCGTTTCACCACCCTGTTGGAAAGCATGGCTGCCTGATTCCGGTATTTTTCCAATGTTTTTTGATCCAGCATGGATTCACATCCCAATTGAAGTATAAACGTTTGAGCAACACCAAATAATTATTTACGAAATCCAGATTGATCTGTTACTATCCGGCTGAAATCCAACATGCAACACCAAAGGTCTGAAATGAACAAAAAATCAGAATATCCCAATTTTATCGGCCTCGACAGAGAGCCTCCGAAACCGGAAGATGCCCTTTTCCATATTATCCCGGTTCCATGTGAAAAAACAGTTTCCTATGGGGAAGGCGCGGCAAAAGGCCCCCGGGCGATTTTGGAGGCTTCTTTGCAGCTTGAACTGTTTAACGGGTACAGTATACCCGCTGACCATGGAATCTACACCCATCCCCTTGTGGACTGTAATGGAACCATGAACCGGATTCTG
>CAYTGW010000046.1:18593-20722 GCA_964437395.1 uncultured Desulfocicer sp. | reverse complement strand
AATAGTCATAAATGCTTTTATATTTCATATTCTGGAAAACATTTCCCAGGCTGTTTCCAGGGTTCTGGACCTGAAAAAACTGCCGGTTTTGCTGGGCGGAGAGCACTCCATAACCCCTGGTGCAGCAATCGAACTCAAAAGCCGGCTTGGTGAATTCGGGGTTGTTCAGTTTGATGCCCATGCGGATTTACGCGATTCTTATCTGGATGACCCCAACAGCCATGCCTGTGCCATGCGCCGGCTGCTGGACCTGGGAATTCCCATTTTTCAGATCGGCAACCGGAGCATGTCCATTGAGGAGTACCGGCTTCGCAAAGACCGGCAGATCGGTCATCTTGATGCTGATGTAATTGCGCAAAATGGTGTCCCGGAAATCATCCTGCCCGGTAGTTTCCCGGAGCGGATTTTCATCTCCTTTGATGTGGATGCATTTGATCCAGCGATCATCCCTTCAACCGGAACGCCTGAGCCCGGAGGGCTGACCTGGAATGAAGTGATAAAGATATTCAAGGTCATTCTCCTGGGAAGAACGGTCATTGGTATGGATTTTGTCGAGCTGGCTCCGATTCCCGGCCTGCACGCCCCGGATTTTACGATCGCCCGGCTGATCTACAATCTTTTCGGCATGATTGCTGGAAAAAGCATCCCACCCCTTGATCCGTTCAGGAATGCCCTTTTACCAGGACGCGATTGAACGACAGATGTGATTTCGGGCATCCGACAACCAGAATCAGGGGTTGATCCTGATTATTATCCAGTTGGTGAGCCATACCTTCCTCTATGGTAAAACAATCCCCTTTTTGAACGGTAAAAGAATCCTGCCAGTCCACCTCCAGGTTTCCGGCCGGTTTTCCGATGTGCATAGTGCCTTGCCCCTCGACGACCTGATAGATCTCATGCCCTGATTCATGAAAATGCGCGCCGACTTTTTTCTTGGGCCCGATTTCCGCGCCGAAAAAAGAGAACGCATCATCTCCCGTTATATGATCAATTCGGATTCCGACAGCATCATCCAGCCTGGATGATCGAATCACCTGATACAGATTTTTCAAATTTACACTTTGTTTCATCCCATTGTCTCCATTTAGGGGTTACTAACCCGGAATCATTGCACACAGCAAGCAAATTAAATTCAGATAAATTTTTACCTGACACTTATTGGACATGCAATGGATTATCGCTATATTACTAATTCTAAAATTATAAATTAAGTAATTCTATTAAAAGTAATAAAATTAATTTGACAACAAACCATCCTATGTTTACCTTTTGTCATCAGAAAGAGAAATGATTTGAACAAAAAAGAAAAACAACTTGATAAAAATTTAATACCTAGGGAGGAATGAAAAATGGGAAAAATAATCGGAATTGACCTTGGCACGACCAATTCATGCGTATCAATCATGGATGGAGGCGAGGCAAAAGTAATCATGAACCAGGAAGGAGGGCGAACCACTCCCTCGGTAGTGGCGATTTCAGAAAGCGGAGAGCGCCTGGTAGGTCAGATCGCAAAACGCCAGGCGATCACCAACCCGATGAATACGGTTTACGGGGTGAAACGGCTGATCGGGCGAAAGTTCGACTCTTCTGAAGTTCAGAATGATATTAAAAATCTGCCTTATAAAATCGAAAAAGCAGGAAATGGTGATGTTCGGATCAATCTGAGGGGAAAGCAATACAGCCCTGCTGAAATCTCCTCCTTTATTCTGACAGATATCCGGAAATCAGCAGAAGCCTATCTGGGTGAAAAGGTAACCGATGCAATTATTACCGTGCCTGCTTATTTTGATGACAGCCAGAGGCAGGCAACCAAAGATGCAGGGAAGATCGCCGGACTGAATGTTATGCGAATAATCAATGAGCCGACAGCAGCATCTCTGGCCTATGGCCTGGACAAAAAGAAAGAGGAAAAAATCGCTGTCTTTGATCTGGGTGGAGGAACCTTTGACATTTCGATCCTTGAAATCGGTGATGGTGTATTTGAAGTCAAAGCGACCAATGGGGACACCCATCTGGGTGGTGAAGATTTTGACCTTCGCCTGATCGATTATCTGGCAGATGAATTCCGGAAAGAACAGGGAATCGACCTCAGAAATGATAAAATGGCTCTCCAGCGGCTGAAAGAAGCA
>CAYTGW010000046.1:0-18583 GCA_964437395.1 uncultured Desulfocicer sp. | reverse complement strand
GAAGATTTTAATTTCAAAACTCCATCAATTAAAAGCGGAAAAAGCTAAAATGGAGCTGTCCACATCTATGGAGACCGATGTGAATCTGCCGTTTATCACGGCGGATTCATCCGGCCCAAAACATTTAAATATCAAGATCACCAGGGCCAAACTGGAATCTCTTGTTTCAGATCTGCTGGACAAGCTGGAACAACCCTGTAAGAAAGCCCTGAAGGATTCAACGATTTCTGTAAATGACATCCATGAGGTTATCCTGGTTGGCGGAATGACACGCATGCCGGCCGTACAGGAACGAGTCAAAAAAATATTCGGCAAAGAACCCAATAAGAGTGTTAATCCGGATGAAGTCGTTGCGCTCGGGGCTTCTATCCAGGGGGCTGTCTTGAAAGGTGACCGGAAAGACGTCCTGCTTTTAGATGTGACACCGCTATCTCTGGGCATTGAAACAATGGGCGGCGTAATGACCAGACTGATTGACAGAAACACCACCATCCCGGTTCGAAAAAGTGAAATTTTTTCCACTGCCGAAGACAACCAGCAGGCGGTTTCCATACAGGTTCTCCAGGGAGAGCGCGAAATGGCTTCCGGAAACAAACCGCTGGGAAGATTTGATCTGGTCGGGATTCCGCCTGCACCCAGAGGCACACCCCAGATCGAGGTGACCTTTGATATCGATGCAAACGGTATTATCAATGTTTCCGCAAAGGACAAGGCAACCGGCAAAGAGCAGTCGATCCAGATCACTTCCTCATCCGGACTCTCTCAGGAAGAGATCAAGCGGCTCATCAAGGATGCTGAACTGCATGCAGATGAAGACCGGAAGAAAAAAAATCTGGTGGATGCACGGAATACAGCAGATTCCCTTGTTTATACCACAGAAAAAACCATGGCGGAGATGGGTGAAAAAGTGAATCCCGGCATCCGTGCTGAAATAGAGGCGTCAATTAATAATCTGAAACAGGTTATAAAAAGTGAAGACACTGCTATCATTCACCAGAGAACCGAAGCCCTGAACCAGATTGCCCACAAGCTTTCACAAAGCATGTATCAGCAACCCGGTTCAGCAGACAGCAGCAATCATGGAAACGCTGGTCATGCAGGCAGAGCATCCGGACCGGCAGACAAGGATGATGATATTGTGGATGCGGAATTCAAGGAGGTTGCGTAGTCCATCGTAAAGCAGACATTCATTGAATAATAAGAGATTTCCAGAGTTGAACAGAATCATATTCAACCAAAAACTTGTGTATTTTTATCGATCAAGTCCAATTCTGAAAGAAGGGAAAGCGGTTAAGATAATCTTCTTCCCTGCCTGAAAGAAGAGTTCAGGTACTTTTTGTAATCCAATTTGATTTTCTGCCAAATGGGATTCCGAGCTTTCTCATTCTGTGGCGGAGGGTTCCGGAATTAACACCCAAAAGCTCGGCAGCTCCTCCTTTGCCGTGAACCTTTCCGCCGGAAGCCGCCATCGCCTTGCGGATTTGTCCGGCTATGGATAGATTCAGGTTGAAAGATTCATCTTCCGCAACGGGCGGTGACAGTTTCGCTTTCCTTTCTTGAGATGGATGCAAGAGTTCAAAAGTCAACGGCCTGCCTTGACTCAGAATAAGCGCTCGTTCCACTGCATTTTCAAGCTCCCGCACATTGCCGGGCCAGCGATAAGCCATCAGGGTTTCGATGGTGTCAGGGGCAAGGGAAGGCATCGTGGATAGTTTCATCTCCCGGCTTTTTTTATGAATGAAATGACGCACCAGGTCTGGAATATCGGTTATCCGATTCCGCAATGGCGGGATGATAATGGGAAAAACCTTCAAGCGATAATAGAGATCCTCTCTAAAATGTTTCTCGGCGAGCATTGCATCCAGATCACGATGGGTAGCAGCGATGACTCGGATATCCACACCGATTGTCCTGACACTACCCAGCCGCTCGATTTCTTTTTCCTGAAGAACCCTCAACAGCCTCACTTGAGCCTCTATCGACAACTCGCCGATCTCATCCAGAAAAATAGTCCCTTTGTGGGCGCGTTCAAAGCGACCTCGTTTTTGGGATATCGCTCCTGTAAAAGCGCCTTTTTCATGACCGAACAGCTCGCTGTCGATGAGAGTGTCGGGGATTGCGCCACAATTGACCTTGATAAACGGGCCCTGTCTTCGTGGGGACATACGATGAATGGCACCGGCGATGATTTCCTTACCGACACCGGTTTCACCCATCAATAAAACAGGACTGTCCAGTGCTGCCACCTGCCTTACCATACCCATAACGTTCCGGAGACCAGCGTCTGCGCCGATAATCTCTTCACCGGTCAATCTGCGCAACTCATCCTGAAAATATCGGCTGTCATCTGCCAGCAGATCTCTCAACACCTGAACCTCGCGGAATCTCAGACTGTTAGAAAGTGCAATGGAAAAAGGTTCATTAAGCTGACTGAGCAATCGCAGATGATCTTCCGAAGTTTTCCTGTTTTTTTCGTAAACAAGTGATAGAACACCGATAAACTTTTTTTCGACGACCAGATCCAGGAAGACGAATTCAAGATCCGGTGAAAAACCAATCGTTTCCAGTTTCAGGACAAATTCCTTGAGAGCATCGCGGTCCTTGGGGTCATTGAATGTTTTGATCCGGATGGATCGTAAGCTTTCGAGAATTCTGCGGGCTTTGGGTGAGAAAGATGTTTTAATACTCATACGCTTGCCGCCGTCCGGAGTAGCATGCGCAATGGTTTCAACTATTCCCAGCGTCTGTTCATACAGATGCAGATTCATTTGATTTGCCGGAATAAAATTTCGAATATATAAGAGACATCGCCACAGGGCGGTCTCGATTTCAAGACTGCTGCATATTTTTAATGTGACTCCCCGAAAAAAATCTTTTTCATCGATCTGCATTTACATCCCCGATCGTCATCTATTTTGACGTATATGACAACAAAATCATCTTTCCGTCACATATGTCAATTGAATTATGATCAATTTGTCAGATATCACAAATCGAAGTTTCCTTGTTATCTCTTTTCACCTATAGAGAGCATTATAAAAACAGAGACATATACGATCCGACAGTGTCGGGCACATCTTTTGCTGTTGTCCGGGAAGCATGTATATATCTCGGCATGAAAAAAACGCACGGATACCGGAGTATTCTGGTACCTGGAAGACATCAACGATCGTGAAGCAATATTGGCCGGAATTCTTGGAAAGACCGGATCAACCAGTGAGCGGTAAAAGAAGGAATTAATGGAGATTTTACATTTCACGGAGCAACACGAAACCTATCGAAATCGGTTAAAAGTTTTTTTAAAAAATGAGGTTATTCCATATATTGACACATGGGAGAATGAACGGATTACACCCAAGAACGTGTGGAAAAAAATGGGTGCCGAAGGATTTTTATGCCCATGGATCCATACGGAATATGGTGGCATGGGGGGTGATTTTTTATATTCGCTGGTTGTCGGTGAAGAACTGGCCCGGACAAACCATTCAGGCTTGATGACCTATCTTCATAGTGACATTGTTGTTCCCTATGTTGATACTTATGGGTCCGAAATGCAAAAGGCGCAATATCTTCCCGCATGTGCTTCTGGCGACATTATCATGGCAGTGGCTATGACAGAGCCCAATAGCGGCAGCGATCTGGTCTCAATGAGTACTACTGCCATCGAGCAAGGGGATAAGGTTATTCTGAACGGCTCAAAAACATTCATATCCATTGGATATAATAGTGATCTAGTAATTGTAGCGGCAAAAGATCCATTCATCCAAAATCCTCACAAGGCAATATCCCTTTACCTGGTGCCGGAGAGAACACCCGGTTTTAAAAAAGGAGACCGATTTAAAAAAATGGGGATGCACAGCCAGGACACTGCCGAACTTTTCTTCGATAATTGCAGGTTCCCGAAAGAAAATCGATTGGGGGAAAAAGGACAAGGTTTTTTCATGCTCATGCAAAAACTCCAGCAGGAGCGTCTGATGGTTGCGCTTCAATCCATCTGGAGCGCCGAATTCGCTCTGGAGTGGATAATCGAATACTGCCGGAATCCGGAAAACAAGAGCAGTCCGCTGTCAACATCCCAGGCAACACGCTTTGCTTTGGCAGAGATGGCAACAGAAGTGAAAATTGGAAAAACCTTTATTCACAAACTGGTGATGGATCACATGAGAAAAGAAAAATTGGTGATGGAAACTGCTATGGCCAAATTCTGGGCTTCAGACCTGGCCAGGCGGCTAACCGGATATGTTCTCGAGATCATCGGTAACTATGGCTTTCTGGAAAATTGCCCCATTGTCAGAACATTTCGGGACGTTCGGGTGAATTCTATTTTTGCAGGAACAAATGAGATCATGAAGATAATCATCTCCAATCAAATTTTGGGGAAATAATTCAGAAGCTGGATGGGTCGGCAGTAATAATAACTTAACGACTTGAAAGATAAAATTTCTTGTTGGGGAAAAATAAGGGAGCAAGCATGAGAAGAGTTTCAGTAATTGGCGGTGGACATACTCGATTTATGGCAAACTCGCCGAATAGAGGGTTGGAACTGCTCGCAGAAGCATCCATGGACGCGATAATCAATTCGAAAATTTCCCCTCAAGATATCCAGGCTGTTTATTGCGGTAATGTTTTAGGCGACTTTTCCGAAGGACAGGGGATGATCCAGTCATACCTGGCCAATGAAATCGGATGCAATTATGTTCCGGCCACCAAATTTGAAGGAGCATGCGCAACCGGAACCATTCCCGTCCAGAACGCGGCCATGTGGGTAGCCTCAGGTGCCTACGATATTGTCCTCGTGTGTGGTGTTGAGAAAGCAACGGCAATGGGAACTCAGCTGGCAACAAGAACTTTTGCCATGTTCGGTGACAGTCGTTTCGAATATCCGGCGGGTTTTACCTTCCCGGCGGTATTTGCCATGCTGGCTCACCTGTATGCAAGCCGCTACCATATCCCGCTGGAAAAACTAAAGGAGCAAATGGCCCATGTTTCCGTGCAGTCCCACCACTATGGCGCAAGGAATCCTCATGCCCAGTTCCAAAAGGAAATCACGGTGGAAAAAGTACACGGAGGACCGGTCATAACCACAACGCTGCAATGGCTCGACTGCAGTCCATTCTCGAAAGGTGCGGCCCCTGTTATTCTAAAATAAAAAAAAAAAAAAAAAAAACTCACCGACAAACCGGTTTACATAGCCGGCTCAGGCCAGGCATCCTCGGGGCATCTTGCTTCCCAATACCAGTACCTTCCCCATATCCGGGCCAGGGAAATCGCGGTGAAACAGGCTTACAGTATGGCCGGTGTTGGTCCTGAAGATATTGATGTGTGTGAACTGCATGACTGCTTCAGTATCGCAAGTATTATCGCGGCAGAAAGCCTCGGCTTTGCCGAGTTCGGCACAGCCGGTATTCTTTGGGAAAAAGGGGAGACAAAAATCGGCGGGAAAACCCCCATCAACATCTCCGGTGGATTGAAAGCCAAAGGTCACCCCCTTGGCGCAACCGGAGTTTCCCAAGTCTATGAGATCACCAGGCAGCTTCGTGGAGAACTGAATGATCAGGGACGGCAGGTTGAAGGTGCTAAAGTGGGTCTTGTGGATACCCTGGGAGGAGATGGCATTATTGTCAACCTGGTTCTAAAGAGGGATTAACCCGGATTTAAAGAGGATACTATAATGAAATACAAAATTGATTTCCGTACTTACAGCGATGCACTGAAAAAAAACCAACTCCTCGGACTCAAGTGCCGGTCCTGCGGAAACATTACATGCCCGCCGACGATGGTATGCCGGAAATGCGCCGGTTTCGATCAGGAAGTCATCCAACTGAGCGGCAATGGAAAAATCAAAACATTTACAACCACCTATATCGCTCCCATGGGACGTGAGGTCGAGGCGCCATATACAATTGTAATGGTGGCTCTTGATGAAGGTCCATGGATTTCCGGGAATTTAATCGATATTGACCCAACCAGGGTTGATATGAACATCATCGGCTGCTGGGTAATGCTGGGGAATAAGGTGTTTCCCGGCGACTGTTATTCGTCCGGTGAAGCTGCCAGACCTCTGTTCAGCACCGTGCGAAATATCTGATAATTTTTATTCAATCAAGGAGAAAAACGTATGAGAAAAGTCAATGTGATCGGTGTCGGTATGACAAAATTTACAACCCCCAAAGCCATGATCCCCTATACTGTAATGGGGACCCAGGCGGCCAAAGAGTCCCTTAAAGACGCCGGCGTCAACTACACCGAAATCGAACAAGCATATACCGGCTGGGTTTATGCGGACAGTTGCGCCGGTGAAAAAGTACTGTACGATATCGGTATGTCAGGCATCCCCATTTTCAATGTCAACAACAACTGTTCCACTGGTTCCAACGCCCTCTTCCTCGCCCGGCAAGCAGTTGCCGGCGGTGTGGTCGAATGCGCACTGGCTCTGGGATTTGAACAGATGACGCCGGGAGCCTTGGGCTCCACCTTTATGGACCGCCCGCTGCCCATGGAAACCTTTTTCATGAAACTGTTTGAAATTCAGGCTCCCAAGGAAGGTGCTCCGCCGGCAGCCATGCTCTTCGGTGGTGCAGGTGTGGAGTATATGGAAAAATACGGTGCAAAATCGGAAACTTTCGGTAAAATTACCGTTAAAGCCAGAAAGCATGCCCAGCATAACGAACGTGCGGTTTTCAGGGATCTCCTGACCCTGGAAGAAGTCATGGCCTCTCCGCATCAATTCGGACCCTTGACGCGTTTCCAATGCTGTCCGCCCACCTGCGGAGCAGCAGCCGCTGTACTCTGTTCCGACGATTTTGCCCGCAAGCATGGCATAACCCGCCCGGTCTATATTGCCGGTCAGTCCATGAAAACAGATTATCTCAGCTCTTTTGAAGGAAAAAGTGCCATGAAAATTGTAGGGTATGATATGACCGCCGCCGCGGCCAGAGACGTATATGAACAGTCAGGTCTTGGCCCTGAAGGTGTGAACGTGGTTGAACTGCACGACTGTTTTACCGCCAACGAACTCATTACCTATGAAGGGTTGGGTCTTACCCCTGAAGGAACCGCCGAAAAATTCATCCTGGAGGACGACAATACCTATGGCGGCAAAGTCGTGGTCAACCCCTCGGGCGGTCTGCTTGCCAAAGGCCATCCCCTTGGAGCCACCGGGCTGGCCCAGTGTGCGGAACTGGTATGGCAGCTCCGTGGGCAGTGCGGTGTCCGCCAGGTAAAAGACGCCAGGGTCGGTCTGCAGCACAATATCGGCTTGGGAGGAGCAGCGGTTGTGACCCTTTATCGAAAGGATTGATGTCTACCTCATCCATATGAGCAAATTTGAAATAGGCCGGTATCAGTCTAAACTTTGATTCGGCCAAAACAACGGAACTGCCGCGGCTATGATCTGCGTAAAAGCCTTGCCTTGATCCGGCTGGTGAAGACAGCAATTTCGGGTATGTTGAAATATTTTCCCACAACCATCAAGCATACCAGAAACAAACAGCCGACCATAAGGCAGATAATCAGGTTTGCGGTAAACTGATTTGCATTGATCAGCGTGTGGAGAAACCGCCTGACGGTTTCGAAAAGGCTGCATAGAACTATTGCCAATAAAAGCATGCGACCATAGAAACCATATACCATCCGACTGTCCTTATTGCCGCTCGTCCAGTTCCAGACGACATAAAGAATGGACACTTGTAGAATGGCGGACAACGATAGGGCCAGTGCCACACCTGCCACATCCATAAAATGGAGTCCAAGCCAATAGATCGGGAGACTGAAGAGCACGGCGAGAGTACCAAAAGCAGTAGGAAGTATTGTATTCTGCATGGCATAGAAACCCCTGGTCACGACGGTTTGGACGGCAAAAGCAAAGGCGCCTGTCATCAGAAAAAGCAAGGCCTGGGCCGTCAGGTCGGCAGCGGCAGAATCAAACCGGCCGCGCTGAAAAAGAAGGATCACTACCTCATGACGCAGAACCATGAGAAGCGCTGAAAAGGGCAAAAGTAGTCCCAGATACCGGATCGTCGTGTTCAACAGTTGATTCATTTCATCGAGTCGTTTGGATGCAGCCAGTTGGGACAGAAACGGAAAAGAAGCGACTCCTGCTGCCTGACCGAAAAGTCCCACCATCATCAACATGACCCGCAGGCCGTAGTTCAGGCCGGCGATGCTTCCGGAGGGCAGAAAACTACCGAAAAATTTTAGAAAAATCTCCGTAGAAAAGGTCATGGTCAGACCGATCATCAAGGGCAGCGTCAGCTTGACATATCGAATCAGGTCCGGATGGGTCGGATGGAATCGGAAGGCAAAACGCAGGCCGACTTTTCGAGCACCGTAAACCTGAACAGCGAAATTGCCCAAAAAAGCCCCGGCCAGAACCCCCCAGGAAAATCCTTCCATTCCCATGCGATGTCCGAGAAGAGCGCCACCGGCGATAATGCCCAAATTATACAGCAAGGGCGCAAGTGCCGGAATAAAAAACTTCTCCCTGGCAAACTGAACCGCCATGAGCAGGCCGCCGCAAAAAAAGAAAAACTGGGCCGGAAGAATAATGCGGGTCATGCGGATGGCGGCTGATAAACGGACTGGATCCTCCAATCCGGGCGCCAGCAGTTTGACCAGCCAGGGGGCAAAAACCATAGCAACGATAATCAGCAGAAGCAGCAGACTACCGAAGGTTGTCAAAATGATGAAAAATACCCGCCATCCTTCATCTTCCCGGTTTTCCGCAAGGTAATGGGTAAAAATGGGAATGAAGGTGATGGACAGAAACCCGCTTGCAAGGACATGATTCAGGATTTCAGGGATGACAAAGGCGATTTGATAGGCATCCACTCCTCCGCCGATACCACCGATATAAGCAATCACCATTTCCCGAACAAGACCGATTACCCGGCTCAGAAAAACGGAGGCCATCATGATGAGCGTGGCAATACCGACTTTTCGATAAATGGATTGAGACACGTGGTTTGACTCCGTCATTTCGAATATTTGGTGTTGATCCATGTTCCGGCATTCAGCATCCACTGGATCCAGAACGACCGAAACGATGATTAAGGTCAGGCTTATCCTAAATGATTTTTTGGAAAGGGCAAGTCCATTTTTTTACTTAAGCATTTTCTGCCGACTTGACACACAATAATTTCTTTAATATAAAAAGATAGTTGAAAAAAGAGATCCTATAATTTCATTCGGGAAGGCCGGGTTCTCAAAGCCCGGTTTTTTGTGCTTTTTGTGTCAGAGACACAAGAACGTGATAGCAGAAAAAAGGGGAATGTATGAAAGTTCAGATCATCCAATCATCCCAGACGAACGGAATGGGCAAGGTTTTGAAGGCAAAAAAACTCTGGATAACCGGAACCACCCTTCCATATCTCGCGGCTCTCACACCAAATGATATCCATGTTGATATTAAAAATGAACTGGTGGAAGATGTTGATTTTAATTGTGACCATGATCTGATCGCGATAACAACTATGGGTTGTTCAGTTGCACGCGCTTTTGAGATTGCCGACGAGTTTCGGGAAAGAGGGAAAAAGGTAGTAATGGGGGGGATTCCCGTTACCCTGTCACCTGAAATCGCGCTTGAGCACGTAGATACGGTTGTTGTCGGTGAAGCGGAGCATGTCTGGGAAACCCTTTTGAGGGATTTTGAAAAGGGGAAACTTCAACAGACATATCAATCCGATACCCTGTGCGATTTAAGAAAAATACCCTCACCTCGTTATGAAATGCTCGATAAAAGTTTATATGCACCCATCCGTCCGATTGAGGCAACCAGGGGATGCCCGCATAAATGCTACTACTGCTCCCCGGCCCATGTATACAAGGGAGTTCACAGGATGAGGGCGATCGACGATGTGTTACGGGATGTCGAAACCATCAAGAAATCAGGAATCAAACGAATCCTGTTTGTGGATGACAGTATCGACGGCAATCGGAAGTATTTCAAAGAGCTGCTCCGTGAGTTAATCCCTCAGAAGATTAAATGGTTCAGCCAGGCAACCGTCAATGCGGCCAGAGATACGGAAATCGTTGACCTCATGGCGCAGAGCGGCTGCGAAATGTTGTCCATTGGTTTTGAAAGCATTAACCAGAAAAGCTTGCAATCGGTCAGGAAGAATCACAATACTGTAAAAGACTACAAAAACATCGTGAACACCCTTCGAAAAAAAGGAATCAGTGTAAATGCATTGATTATGCTCGGTTTTGATCACGACGACGAATCCGTTTTCGAGGAAACATTTCATATGTTCGAGGAGATGGGTGTGTCCCTGCCGGAGCTTTTTATCCTGGTCCCGCCGCTGGGGACGGATTTATTCAGGGAATTTGAAGAAGGCGGGAGACTGTTGCACAGAGACTGGTCCCGCTATAAGGTCACCGAAGTTGTTTTTCAACCGAAACAAATGTCACCGGAAACGCTGCAGAATGGCTTCTGGGAAACCTATGACCGCTTTTATTCCTTTTCTTCCATATTCAAACGCATGTTTTTAAAAAACACCGCCTCTCTGTTGAACAGAAAGGTTTTCTGGCAGACTTTACTGGTGCTGTATTTCAATCTGAAATATAGAAAAACAATCATGAAAGACAGAGTACATCCGGGGGTGATATAATGAAAATATTATTTGTCAAACCTGATCTTCCGAAGTGTGTCATCGGCGGTTCCGAATACAGCCTGTCTGAACCACTCGAATTTGAGTATCTTGCTGCCACGGTTCCGCATCATGATGTTAAGCTTTTTGATATGCGTTTTGGCGGAGATCTCCGGAGCAAACTTTCAGAATATAATCCCGACGCGGTCTGCACTACTGCCATGACCATCAATGTTTATGAGGCGCGGAGAATATTAAAAAAGGCCAAACAGTTTAATCCGAAAATATTGACCATGGTGGGCGGCTATCACCCCACTGTTGTCCCGGAAGATTTTAATTTGAACTACATCGATATTGTCGTAATGGGGCAGGCATACTTTATTTTTAATAAAATCATCGACAATGTGGAAGCCGGTAAAAGTCTGGAGGGGATACCAGCACTGGCATTCCCGTCCGAAGGCGGATTGAAGTATATCAAACCGAAAATTACCTATCTTGATGGTCTGGACGAGTTGCCGCTTCTGGATCGGAATCTGACCCGGGAATATCGAAAAAAGTACTATGTTGAATACTGGCAGCCGGCAGCAATGATGCGGACATCCTTTGGCTGCCTGGATCGATGTACGTTTTGCGCCATCTGGAAGCTGACGCGCGGAAAGTTCTTGACGCGTTCCGTGGATCGGATCATAGAGGAACTCGATTCCATAAACGAGAAATATCTCTATCTGATTGACGACAATACCATTCCCATCGGGCAGCATGAGAGGATTGAAAATCTGATCGATGCCATAAAAGCAAATGGCATCAATAAGGAATACTACACCGCAATGAGAACCGATTCCATTGTGACCTATCCGCATATCATCGAAAAATGGGCCAAGGTCGGGTTGAAGCGGATTTTTATCGGGATGGAAGCACACACGGATGAAAAATTGAATGACTACAACAAAAGGACTACCCATGAGATAAACCGGAAAGCCGTGGATATTATGCACCAGAACGGCATCCGTGTAACAGCCAGTTTTCTGGTGGATCACAATTATACAAAGGATGACTTCAATCGCCTGTTCGACTACGCAAACCAGTTCAATACCGACGGCATTGCTTACCTCATCCTGACACCGCATCCGAACGCAGATATCTGGTACCGGTATCAGGATCAGATCAAGATATTCAACTATGATCTCTATGACCATTTTCATACGGTTTTCGATACCAGAATGCCGACAGATCAATTCTACAGGGAGTATTCCAAACTCTGGATGAAAAGCTATACGCCATTGACCATTGCCTGGCTGAAGCGCATCTCCAAAATATTCTATCACGCGCCATGGGCACAGGTTTTTCTTATCGGAAGGGTGCTGACAAATATTTTCGGAAGGTTTGCCGAAAATTTTAAAACAAAGAGTCTCGATATGGAGGACGAATTCTGCTATCTTGAGAACAATCGAATGACGGAAGCCGTTGTGGAGGAGAACTGAAGCTTCATTTCTTTTGTAAGTACAAAGGGATGGAAATTATCCGATCGCGAATTCATTCTCTGTATTCTGCAATCATTTGAGAAAAAACGATTCCGGTCTCAAAGGCCTTTTCAAGAAACAGGGCTTCGTTTTGAATACCGGAATTGTAAATGACAACTTCCATACTGACGCATCTGTCATAGGAAGAGGCGGCGATCAGTTTTGCCAGGGCCTTCCAATCCAGTGTGCCTGAAAACAGAAGATTATGCAGATCACGAATCCCGTCATTGTCATGGAGATGAATGGAGATTAACCGTTCCTTGAATCTGTCAAGATTTTCGAGTCCGTTTTCGTCTAAATTTCCGTGACCGGCATCATAGCAAAGACCGAGATAGTGAGGGCCATAAAGGCTGAAAAGATCCTTGATTACGTCAAACGGCCCGTTTTCAATGGCAATTCGTACCTGACGCTTACCGGCATAGGTCTCAAGTGAGTCAAGCGATTTCAGGAGTGAATCCGTGAGCTTTTCCGGTACATGCATAATGATCACGTTGCAGTTGAGTTTTTCCGCCATATTGATCCGGTTTTGAACCAGCAGTTCTCCCGCATTCCTCTCTGTTTCGTCATTTGATGCCCAGTTTTTCAGCACACCTGACGAAGCATGCAGATCCAGCAATTTCAGATCATATTTCTTCAAAGCCCGTTTGATACCTTCAATCTCCGCATCCGCATAGAGATAATCAGTGCTCCACTCATGGCACCAGTGGATATAAGAAAAGCCGGCGTTCGAGATTCGTCTTAAATATGGTTCCGGATCTCCGGTTCCGTTTACGTAATCCGTAGTCATGGATAAGCAGTTTGTCATGCTGTTTCTGTCCTATACTCCCTCTGTGAATAAAACATTAAAAATCAATTGCCTGAAAATATGTATACCATGCGTTTGATTTTTTCAATTCATCACTTTTCAGTTGCCGGAATAATATAAGTGTTCTACTTGTTATCAATGAAGGTTTCTAAAAAGGGGATTATTGATATGTCTGATGCATTTATACATATTCGCAACTGGTATGCGCGGCTTGAGCGGCCGATATCGTCCGTATCGCTTGTAGGCGGTTTCGTCTTTAACGCTCTGACGTTGAAGCGCGTGGATATGTTCTGGGAAAATTTCTGGATCATCTGGCACCTTCTTGTCGTGGCCATATGCATTGTCTGGATTAACATGACGGAGAATGAAAATGAAAATAATCTATCCAAGCTGCTTTTCTGGTTGGTAAACATTTTACAATTCACTTTTGGAGGACTGCTGTCTACCTTCCTTGTTTTTTATTTTCGCAGTTCGGAGTTATCCGCCAGTTGGCCGTTTATTCTCATCCTTGCGGTCGCTTTCTGGGCCAATGAATCGCTGAAAAATCTATACGCCCGGCTGAGTTTTCAAATTTCGCTTTTTTATCTGTCTCTTTTCTCTTTTACTATCTTTTTTGTGCCGGTGGTGATGCATGCCATTGGTACCAAAATTTTTCTTCTCTCGGGCGCGGTCAGTCTCATCGCGATTATGATCTTCCTGCTGATTCTCGCCTGTGTTGCGCGGGAGAAATTCAGTCAGAGCATCAAAATAGTGCTTCCTGCCACTGCCGTAATTTTTGTTGCGGTCAATATCTTATATTTCACCAATTTTATTCCACCGATACCATTATCACTGATAGACGGCGGGGTATATCATTCCATTATGAAAAATGAGAAAGGAAACTATGTCGTGCAATATGAAAATGTAGGTTGGCGTAGGTTCGTGACTCTCTATCCGGATTTTCATCTCAAGAAAGGCAATCCGGTCTATGTTTACAGCGCGGTTTTCTCGCCGCCGTCTCTCGATACGACTATCGTTCACGAATGGCAGTATGATGATCCGCAAACACGCGCTTGGAGTGATCGTGGTCGCTTTATCTTATCAGTAACCGGCGGACGTGATGGTGGTTTTCGAACCTATTCAATGAAAACAAACATGAGTTCCGGGCACTGGCGAGTCACTGTTGCGACTCCAAAAGGCAAAGTGATTGGCCGGGTGCGTTTCAATGTCGTGGCCACAGATACAGAACCTTCATTGCAGACAAAAATAAAGAATTGATATCAGGGATTATTGGTTGCCGGATAATTTATTTTTTCTTTTTCACCAGCGCCATCATGATTTCGTTTTGCGCTTCATCAATCTGTTCCCGTGTCACGGATTCAATATATTGCAGATCATCCATAACCATTTCCTGCACTCTTCTGGACAGATTTTTCATAATCTTGGCGGTGATGGCTTCATCCGCCCCTTTTACAGCCATGGCAATTTCCCGGATATCCATTTTTTTCTGAATATTATCTCTCAGTTCTTCATCACGGAATGACAGAATGTCTTCAAAGAAAAAAATGTTGTTTTTCTCTTTATACTCAAGAATTTTTTTATGAAGCTTATTGTAAAACGCCTTTTTCTTGTCCTTGATGACCTCCAATACAGAAACCCGCTGGGAACTCTTTAACCGGCAAATGAATTCCACAAGCCTGTCTTTGATATCCACTGTGTCATACCGGGTTGATAATACCGTTGCGATCTCCTTTTCAACCTTGACCAGAACCTGCTGCAACAATCTTTCTTCAGCGCCTTCGAGGTAAATCAGGCACTGCACGATCCGGTCTCTCTTTTTTTGCGGAAGCATTGTCATCAGGTTAAAAGAATCCGATGATTCAAGATTCATGAAGATTACCGCGCTGCTGGTATCAGACAGAAACTCCAATAATGGAAACAATTCCTCAACCGGTATATCCCGAATGGCCAGATATGTTGTTACATTCAGCTTTTTCATAGGGTATCGCTCTATCCATTAAAACAATTGAAGTCGTCTCCGGTATACATCCACGACGGTTTGCGGGTTATCCGTGATCACAATATTTTCCTCTATCCAGGCAGGAGCCCTTCCCTCTTTTACCATTGTTTTGATCTGTTGCTCGGTCCCTTTCCAGAAATCAAGCCCTCCTTCTGTATCAAAAAGAATGATCGGAACCGGCTCCATGATGGACAGCTTCATATTGCAAAGGGTTATCCCGAGTTCCTCCATTGAACCCAGTCCGCCGATATTAAATATGGGGAAGGAAGTGACTTCAAACCATTTTTGCCGGCTGTGACGGCATGTGGCCTGAAAAACCTGGCAAAAATCCACTTTCGTCGTCATCGTCTGGTCCGTGATATCCAGAAAGTTAGCCCCTGATAAAATCCCCCGGCTTCGGGCCTGTCTGTTGGCCTCCTCCATCACACCGCTTCCGCCACCCGTCACAATCCCGATATTTTTTCCCCAGAAGCTGATCAGGGCATCCATCAGCTCCCCTAAGCGCTGCACCCCTGCCTGTGAAAGCTCAATGGTGGATCCATAAAATGCAAACAACATGGATTTATGAAAATCAGCCAATCTTCCGGGAATTACAAAATATCCCATTCTGTCTCTCATGGTATGAACCATGATTTGATGATTCAATCCGCATACCCAGTATATATCGATTCCAAAGTTATCATATTCCTGCAAACGGTTATGATCCTGCTGGGAAAGAAACGGACCATGCTCACATGAAGGTTCATAAAAATAGATGGAATGGATTTTACCCTCACAAGCCAGATTGACAATATCCCGATGTTCCATCATGTTGGGAAAGTATTTCAGAACAAGTGTAACCGGCTTATCGATCTTAACGGAGTTAAGTTTTGATGTCCCATAAATATGTCCGCAGGAGCTCTTGGGTGAAAAATCACGGCGAGCGGATGTGCATTCTGCTTTTGAAACCCTGCATGGATTGTCCGGACCATTTAAAAAAATCCGGGCGTTTCGAAATTCAGGATCCCCTGTTTGAACAATCGCCATGGGTTTTGTCAAATAATGACATTGAGACGTTTTTTCCTTGTGAAGACTCAACTCGAAACGCTTCATATCTTTATATGAAAAATGAAGCGTCTCTCCCGGAATACTTTTTCTGCGTTCCTTGGCTTGTTTTTTGGATTTTCCATAAACACGCGCAGAAATCAGAGGATTGACAATCGGCTGCCTGCTTTGATTCACGATTTCAAGATAGATTCGAATCCCTCTTGTTTTAATTGGATCCAAAACCGTTGCCGGCAGATTACGCCCGAGTGTATATCCACTCTGTAAAACCACATAATGTTCATTCAGGTACATGGAGCATGTTGTAATCACCCCTTTTTCAGGCGGAATGATAACGGTTTTGACAGGCTTCTGTATCTGATATCGATTCAAAATTTCACGGCCATCTTCTCGCAGGAGAATCCGTGCCAGAGCCTCTTTGTTAATTCCTTTTTTTAACTCACAGACAACCCGATGCGGTGCAATCACGATACTGCCGTCACTTGAAATCGAAGTGGATGCAGGAAGTTTGAGCTCTGCCCGCTCAATGGCGGCCAGAACTTCCTTTGCTGTCAACAATGCCTGCGGATCACAAAACACCATCCGTCCTACCGGAAGCCCGATATCAAAAAATTCACCTAAAATATCCAGACCGGGATAACCCGGTATTACAGGTGAGGCGACCTGCAACAGTGTAAGCACTCCATCCTTTACATTTTTAATGGATGGTTGTTCACAAGTAATCTGAAATCCAAGCCGGGCGATCCTGGATCGCTCGCTGAACACAATGTGTTCCGGTTGATTCTGAAGTTGTTCAATGAAGTTCTGGGAAAGACCGAACTCTGTTTCAAAGATAATCTTACGTTTCTTCACTTCCGTAATTCTCTTAATAACACCGTCATCAGACTGAAGGACTCCTCGGTAAGATCGGTTATCACTTCTCTCTTTGGTCATATGTCTCCCTCTTCTTGAAATGTACCTGTTCCGGTTGGTATTCGTTTTTCAGATAGCCAATTTCAAAAGTCTGTTGTTGTAGTTCCGGCGAAAACTAGAATCCTGTATTTTCGGCTCTTTTCTGGGCACTGACTTTCGCCGGTGTGACGCTTTTTAATCGTTTTGAAATTGGCTCCCTATGTTGAAAGCTTTTTCTGAATCAGCCGCAAATTGGCTTCCACCAGCTGAACGGTTTTATTCATATAAAATTCCCGTAAAAATTTAACTTGAACCTGTGGGCTTGCCTGATTGAGCAGATTGGCATTGATCGTCATGACAACACAATCCTTTTCAGCCCGGAGTTTTGCCTTTCGGGGCATGCTGTGAAGAATGGCGGACTCTCCGAAGCAATCCCCTGGTTTCAAAACCTTGACATCCTGATGAATATGTATGCTTGCTCTTCCCAAAGCAAGTATGTAGATGTTTCGATCGTTTTCACTTTCCTCAATAATCCACGATTTCTCCGGATGAAAACTCCAGGATGAAATATTCAGTACCTCCTCTATATCAGAGTCCTGGAAGTGTCTGAATAAAAAAAGACGTTTGACATAGGATATTTTCTTTTTCTGATGCTTATGGATCACCTTAGAATCCGACCCTTTGATAATAGGCAAAAGTGCATCTGCAAACTCTTTTGCTGTCTGAAAGCGTTCATCCTTCATTTTGCTCATGGCTTTGCTGACCACAGCCTGAAAATCCGGAGATAGATCGGGAATAATCGATAATACCGGTTCCGGCTCTTTATGGAGGATCTGATAAAAAACCTGATATGGGTCTTCTCCCTGAAAAGGCCTCCTTCCGGTTAACAACTGGTAAGCGACAACACCCAATGAAAAAATATCCGACTTCCGATCCAAGGAATTATTCGGATCGGTCTGCTCCGGAGACATATAATATAGTGAACCTGTCGCACTTGAATCCTTCTCAAAGCTTTCCTTCAGCAGCCGGGAGACACCAAAATCCATGAGCTTCACTTCACCGTTTCGAGAAAGCATAATATTTGCCGGCTTGATATCCAGGTGAACATACCCTTTATTATGAATATATTCAAGTGCATAACAAATGTTATACAGAATCTCCGCGATTTGAATGGGAGGCAGCAGTTCCGGAGGTTTGCAATGCTTTTCAAGTCCATTGCCGTTAATATATTCAAGGGCCATAAAAAAAAGACCATTTTCAAACCCTGCATCATAGGTTATGGCGATGTTTGGATGGATAAACTGTGCCGCAAGCCTCGCCTCCTTCAAATATTGCCCATGACTCTTTTCATCCCATTCCAATAATCCGATGTCCGATGGATTCCCCACCTTCAAAGCCACATCTCGTCCCAGGAACGGATCAATTGCCTTATAAACCGTTCCCATTCCGCCCTTTCCAAGAACAGATACGATTTTATACCGGCTTAATTTCTGGATATCTTCCGTCGATGACATCAGAACAACCTGCTTTCAACTATTGCTATTTATGAGCTGCAAAAATCCACATGCCCGCAGTACTTTTTTCAGTTATCATAGAAGAGCCAATTTCAAAAGTCTGTTGTTGTCGTTCCGGCGAAAACTAGACACGCAGTGCTGTTTTTCAAGCCGTCAGGCGCAACCGTAACGCTATCCAGTATTTTCGGCTCTTTTCCGGGCACCGACTTTCGCCGGTGTGACGC
>CAYTGW010000045.1:20585-22613 GCA_964437395.1 uncultured Desulfocicer sp. | reverse complement strand
GATATTTTCTTTTAATTTCAATATGTTTATGGTTACCGTTCAAACACTAATTATATTTGCCATTGGCTCAATTGTCTATGTAACCATTCGTTTTCTAGTAAAATATACTTCACTTCTTAAAGCAGAGGACAAGTGATAAGATGTCTTCCAACTCACAAGTAGATTATTATACAGTGTTATCTCTTCCAGGATCTAAGCCCCCATACAAGCAGCAAAAGACCTATAGCACTCATTCCTGAAGAAACCAGCCCGATTCCATATATCCCTCCAGACGGCCATATCAATCCACCGCAAAGGGCACCGGTGACACGGCCCAGACCTGCTGCAGCCAGCAATGTGGACATCATGGTTGCCCGGTATTCCGGCAGAAGTTCCGTACAAAGGGCAAGGGTGGAAACAAAGGTAAACTCATTGGCGATAAAAACAACAAACAGACCGCTCAAAGCAGATGAAAGTGATCCGGAAACAAAAGGCAGCATTGCATAACAGACAATAACCATGATACTTCCCAGCATGATGGAACGTTTTAATCCAATCCGGTCAGCCAGTGCAGCGGTAAGACCTTCGCCGCACAACTCTGCGACACCGATGACACCGGTCCCGATCCCGATGGCAACAAGATTTAAAGCAAAAGCACTTTCCAGCCATGCGCCATAAACCATAAAAAGTGTATCATTGGCAACGCTGATGAAAAAAGCAAATCCAACTACAGAAAAAGCCATCCGATCCGCCACAAATTTTTCCCAGGCGAACAGCAAACTGGAGTGCCTGCTGGTTTCCGACAGGTTGTGATCCCGCGGTATCCCAAAAAACAGCGCTGTCATACTGAGAAGGCCGACACTGCCGATCACAAAAAAAGAAATTCGCCACCCCATATGCTGAATGATCAGTCCCAGGATGGGAATCCCAACCAGGGTGCTTCCTGCCCAGCTTATCTCCAATATGCCGATGATCAGTCCCCGCTGCCGGAATGGAAAACGTTTTCCCACATAAGCCTGCAAGGCAGGATCAAAAATGGATTTTCCTATCCCCGCCAGTAAAAGAGCAGCCATAACCACTCCATAAAACGGCATCATTCCAGCAGCGAACATACCGATGATCAAAAAAACAAGTCCGGCCCTCATCATGATTTTATAACCCACCCGATCAGCCAGGGGACCGGCGAACAAGACAAGAATACCTGCTGCCTGATTCATTGCAATAATTGAGGCAATGAATGCCAGAGGGACACCCAGTCCTCTGGCCAATGCCGGAGCAAAAGGATAGACAAATCGACGGGCCGTATTCAAGGCCAGGCGGCCGAGGGAGGCTGCGCAAAGATTCAGGACAATCTTCATCATACTGCGGTCAATAGACATCTTTACCGGTTGATCAATCCATTTGATGAATATTGTTTTTCTGCTCTGTTATTTTTTTAAACCATTCCGGATCATAACCAAGATAAATTTCTGCCAGACTGTTGAATTCAGACGCCTGCCCGGCATTCCCCTTCATAATCCAACTCCTGGCAAGGTAGTAGTAAATACGACCCTCTTTTGGATCCAGAGCAATGGCTTGTTCAAGCAAATCAATAGCATCATCCGGTTTGTTATTATCAAGCCGCTCACAGGCTTGAACCAATAATGCAGCCGATGCATTGGAACGGGCATTTACACCTGTGTCCCCCGGAATAACCGCTGGATGGTCTTCAATATCTTCACCCAGTTTACCAGGAGGAACTGGTTGTCTTACCAGAGTACAACCTGATAAAAAATTCATGAATACAATTAGGCAGATAAATAACACATTACGGTACAAGGGATTTCAATCCTTTCATCAATCGATCCAATATTTGTATTTTATGGACCGAACAATTTTCCTCCGGAACATTTTCCGTTAAAAAAAATTCTTCTTTTTCCTCCGGGCAGACAAATGGAATGGGAAGAAGGCCGGAGTCCGGGCAGATTTTTCTTTTTACTACACCAGGAGGCATCGTGAACCATGTACCGGAAATAAGATGCGGAATCGAATTCATCAATTCAGCCCAAA
>CAYTGW010000045.1:16561-20575 GCA_964437395.1 uncultured Desulfocicer sp. | reverse complement strand
GGGATCACCGTTATCAAAACCGACCCAAACCAGAGCCAGTATATCTGGAGTGTATCCAATGAACCAAGCATCCCGATAATTGCTTGTGGTTCCTGTTTTTCCTGCAACCGGATAGGATATACCATACTGACGGAGTGCTTTTCCCGTACCTTCGATAACTGCACTCCTGAGCATGGAGGATATGATATATGCCTTTGCCGGAGAAATCAAACGCTCAATCTCCATGTGTTTTCGATTCAATAATCTTCCGGATGCGTCAGTAATATTCTTCAATGCAAGAGGGTATGGCTGGACACCATCGGCAGCAAAAACACAATATGCTCTTGCCATTTCTATCGGAATCGCTTCAAATGAACCTAAAGCCAATGATGGATAAGGCTCAAAAGGGGTAGAAAAATGGAATGTCTCAGCCTGGCGGATTATTTGATCCAAGCCGACTTGCATAGCCAAATCAACCGTTGCCCTATTGTGGGACATTGCAAGTGCTGTTCTCATAGAGACAATTATTTCCGAAACCGGCTCATAATTCTGAGGTGTCCATTTAACCCCTTTTTCGGCTAAATACGCATTAGGAGCGTTTGATAAAAGAGAAGCTGGAGTAAATCGATCCAGAGCCGTAAGAAAAACAAATGGTTTAAAAACACTTCCGGTCTGTCTCTTTGCCTGAGATGCCCGATTGAACTGGCTCAAGCTGTAACTCCGTCCACCTACCATTGCCAGGATATTTCCGGTTTTCGGCTGCATCACGATGATAGCACCCTGAAGTTTTTTTCTGGGTAGTTTCCGGAATAAGGTTGAATTTTGTCTTTCAAGTCGCTCAAGTCCTGTTTGCAAGGCCGATTCCGCTGCTTTCTGAACCTGTGCATCCATTGTCGTATAGATGGAAAGCCCCAAACTGGTTAGATCTTTTTTTGAATATAAAGTCTTGAGCTGTTGATACAGATAGTCCATAAAAAAGGGAGCTTGTCTCGGATGCGACGCAAAACCGGATGTTTGAATTGGCTCCTTTATTAACGCATCCAGATCTTCCTGTGTAAGCCAATGGTTTTTCTTCATTGCATGCAAAACCATATTTCTTCTGAGAAGGCAGGCATCTTTGCTGACATAGGGGGAATACAAATTCGGACCTTTTATCATACCGGCTATAACGGCTGATTCTAACAGGGTCAGCTCATCCGTTGGTTTCCCGAAATAAAAAAGCGATGCCTCCCCGATCCCGTTGACTGAATCCGACCCCATCTGGCCCAGATATATTTCGTTAAAATAGATCTCCAGAATCTCTTCTTTTGAAAACTTTGTCTCCAGAATCAAAGCGATTAACGCTTCTTTCAACTTTCTTAAAATTGTTTTCTCTGATGTAAGAAAATAATTCTTTGCAAGTTGTTGTGTTATCGTTGAAGCCCCCTGCGTGATTTTCCCATACCGGGTATTCATATAAAGTGCCCGCAGGATACCGATCAAGGATATCCCATGATGTTGATAAAATCGGTTGTCCTCAATGGCCAAAACAGCTTTGATTAAATGATCCGGAACCTGATGAATTGAAATGAGTTGTCGCCGTTCCCTTTCAGGTCCGAAAAATTGCATCAATTCCTCAGGTTCAAGTTCAAAAACAGGAAGTGCAGTCCGGGTTTCAGACTGTTCAATGGATTCAATCAGATTTCCCTGAAAACGAATTCGCAGAAGAAAGCCTTCTCTCTTCTGGCTAGGGAAGGTAACATCATACAGATAAATATCCAAAACAGAAGAAGAGATCCTCACATCCCCCTTACGTTTCGGAAAACTTTCAACTTTGTGATAGTGGAGTCTCCTAAGCTTTTCGTAAAAAGACGGTAGATCGATTTGTTGCCCCGGGAACAATAACATGCTGTCAGAGTAGACCCTTGATGGAATCTGCCATCTTCTCCCGGAAAATCGAGTTTCAACCAGATTGGATATTGTCCGGCTGTAGAAAAACAGCCCTATTAATAAACCCAAAAAAAGCAGCGCCAAAAACAATAGGATTTTTTTTTTAACAGGCATACAAGTCAGATGAAAACTGTCCTTCCATTAAAAAGCAATATCGAAATAAAAACTACGGTATTCATACAATTATTGATGGAAAGACTCAATGATTATCAACTTATGGCAGGTCGATTTCACCATCGGCATTAAAACTGGATTGTTTTTTTCCTGCCGATTTCCGGCAAAAAAGATTGTTCAAAACAGATACGGAATATTTCAAAAATTATGAAACCAGTTTCATAGAAACCCCGTTCCGCCTGCGAATGACAACCCTCTGGCTCGATATGACAGGGATAGACATCTTTGGTGCCTCATCTTCTTTTTCCGCTTCCTCAAAAAGGCTTTTCAATTTGGCTTCCAACTGTTTGAATTTTTCCGGTTCCATTTTTACTCCTTATTAAATTTTGTGAACTGAAAAACATATTGTTTTTTACTGTCATGACCTTATGTTTGATTCCAATTTGTATCCATCCAGAAAATGGATTGTACTCTGTGGTAACGAGCAGTAAACTAATTTATAATAAACTAATTAATTTCACTGACTGGGTATGATTTGTATATGAGCAATATGAATGCCAGTCGACAAAGAGCCAAAAAGAATTAAATAAAAATTTTAATATCAAATAGTTATAATTATCAACTATCGACATCAACAACCCGATATATTGTCTTTTTTTGAAACATCTTTAAGGAAAGAGAAAAGATTGTATCAAAATGCGACAGCTAAAAATAAGTCAGAACAAACAAATCAGATAACTTCTGAAGGAATGAATACTGAGGAAAATTTATCAAGCAATCTTTTTGATGATTTCCAAAATATCCTCTTTTGAAAGGCTTCTTCCCAGAGAGGCACTTCTGTTTTTGATTTCATCCACAATTTCTGGAAGTAATTTAACTGGATACGGAATCCGATTTTTCTCCAAAAACTTTTTAACCAAGTGTTTTCCGCATAAAACATTCAGAAGCCAATTATCTCCCTGATCCAGACCAAACGATATCGCGCCATGAGTTCCGGCAACATGGGTTTGCATGGATTCTCCAAAAAAAGGAGTGTTATAGGTAAGAATACCGATCCCTGTCTTTTGCCGGATCAACATATCAATATATGAATAATATGCCTTGAACTGTTCCAGATGATCTGTTTTTAAATTGATCCCATATCCCTGTTCTTTTAATGTTTTCCCAACAAGAAAAAGATCACCGATCCCATTCCTTTCTCCGATTCCAAGTGCGGAGACTTCAATTAATGAAGCGCCGGCAACCGCACCAAGGACTGTATTTGCCGTAGCCATTCCCATATCATTGTGACAATGTACACCAATCCTTGCATTGCTCTTTTTGGTTATGGCCACAATATCCGATATTCTTTCATATAGAAGGTTGGGTGCCATAATTCCTGAAGTATCCGGCAATGTTATTATTTCAACATTCAAATCCTGGCTTAAAAATTGTACACATTTTTCAAGCATTTCCAGGTCAGTTCGACCGATATCCAGTATACTGATTGATATTCTTACATTCCTGATCTTTGACCTTGTATGATGAACAACCTTTTTTAGTGTATCTAAAAATGTATCCATATTCCAACGATCTTCAAACCGATCCGCCATCACTGTGTGGATCTGTATTTCAGTGGCACCTGCATCAATCATAAAATCCACATCATAGATCAGGGCACGACCAAGTCCTGCAATGCAGATCTTATATTTTTGCTCTCCTGCATGACGAAGAAGACGATGCAATATGTTTCTTTCCGTTTCATGAGCTGGAGGATATGCAACCTGAGAAATATCAACACCAAGAGATTCCTGAAACTTAAGAATTGTCAGTCTTTCGTCATAGGTAAAAACGACACCTCGATACTGCATCCCCTCACGGATGGTTTGATCACAAACGAGAATCTCAGGATGTCTCATCGCCCTCTAATACCCCCTGTTTTTGAATTCCTTGTACACTTTACAAAATCATTTTATTATTATCGATACAAAAAATGGCTCATGGGCTCTTTTG
>CAYTGW010000045.1:15642-16551 GCA_964437395.1 uncultured Desulfocicer sp. | reverse complement strand
TATTATATAATCATTTTCATCAAGAGATTATCCGCCCTTCAGCATATTTCCAGTTTTTCATTCTCTTTCTATTTTGTTGAGCTATGAATCGCCATTACTTGCATTCGTTATGGGCTGAAAACAAGATCGGAAACAATATCAAAACAGCGATATCTTTCATGTAAAGACATAATAAGTATATTCTCAGCAAAGACTCAACCATTTTATTCAAACAGCCTGATAAACCGATCGGTAACATCACAGACAAGCCAGAAACATCGTATCCGCAAAAAACAGGAAAACAAATACCATGAATACAGACTCATCAACCCCAAGACTTATATATCCGACATATTTTTCAGATATCCTCACAAACAGTGCTGAAATGCATTCAATACTTGGATATATTGAGTCGATTGCTGCTACTGCACAGCCAATCCTGATCACAGGTGAAACTGGTGTTGGAAAGGAATTAATCGCTAAATCGATCCATGCGTGCAGCAGACGAAAAGGGCCTATGGTTACTGTGAATGCAGCCGGACTTGATGATAATATTTTTTCCGATACATTATTTGGACATGCCAAAGGAGCTTTTACCGGCGCAGATCGCAATCGTCCTGGATTAATCGAAAAAGCGAATTCGGGAACACTTTTTCTGGATGAAATAGGAGACCTCAGCCATTCCTCGCAGGTTAAATTATTACGTTTGCTCCAGGAAGGAGAATTCCTTCCGTTAGGTTGCGATGAACTGAGACACTCCGACACCCGAATCATTGCGGCGACAAATGTTGATCTTTGGGAAAGGCAACGTTCTGGGAACTTCCGGCAAGATCTGAATTTCAGGTTACGAATACACCATATTGACATCCCGCCTCTTCGAAAACGTATTGATGATATCCCGATTCTGGTTGATTATTTTTTGCAAAAAGC
>CAYTGW010000045.1:14784-15632 GCA_964437395.1 uncultured Desulfocicer sp. | reverse complement strand
TCACTTCTCTCAACCTATTCCTTTCCAGGAAATATTAGAGAATTGGAATCCATTATTTTTGATGCTGTAAGCAGACATACGGGAAGAATACTTTCTCTGGAACGGCTGAATGACCATATCACAGAAAGACGGGCTGACATTCAAAAAATAAGTCATCCCCATGCATCTGAGAAGCATTCACCAGTAACTTTTTCCGATGAATTACCCACGATCAAATATGCAACCCGTCTTCTGGTTGACGAAGCCTTAACGCGTGCAAAAGGAAATCAGACCATTGCTGCCAGAATGCTTGGCATCACACGCCAGGCTCTTGGAAAACGACTGAGAAACAAAAAACAGAGCTCCAATGAAACCCTCTATATTTAATTATAACTTCTTTTGCATTTCTTGTCCTTCCGAACAGGACGTTTGTCCTATAGAACAAGACAGAATGGACTCACTTCTCTTCTCTAAAAGAATTTAAATAATTGACCACAGCGATTATCCCTTTGTTTTTTCAAAAAATAATCACATTACAAGATAGTGTCAAATGTTTGGCACGGTTGTTGATACATTCTTTAGTAAAACATCTGTAATTCGTTGCATAATGATCTTACCTTCTACTATACTTGATAAAGATGAAAGGCAAAAATGAAAAAAAAATCAGATGATAAAGAAAAAGTAAGTAGGAATAGCTTAAATCAGCAGTGTAAAAGTCATCCGGCCTCGCATGACAAAAAAATGTCACTCATCTATAACGGATTCATTGGTGAATGCCCTGAAATTAAGGAAGTTTTTCAAACAATTGAAAAAGTAGCAGATACTGACAGTACTGTTTTAATAACCGGTGTAAGTGGAACCGGGAAAGA
>CAYTGW010000045.1:0-14774 GCA_964437395.1 uncultured Desulfocicer sp. | reverse complement strand
GCTCTTCCGATCTGAAATAATCCTATGGTTGTCCTGAATTGCGGTGCCATTCCTAGCGGGCTTCTTGAAAGCGAACTGTTCGGGCATGAAAAAGGAGCCTTTACCGGCGCACATCAACCTCGTATAGGACGTTTTGAAATGGCCGATGGAGGGACGATATTTCTTGATGAAATTGGAGACATGAGTCCTGGCTTACAAGTAAAACTTCTTCGAGTACTTCAGGAACAATGTTTCGAACGCGTAGGAAGTGTAAAAACGATCCATGTCAATATTCGAATCATATCTGCAACAAATAAAAATTTAAAAAAAGCAATCCATGAAGGAATTTTCCGTGAAGACCTTTACTACCGGCTGAATGTCATCCCCATCAACATGCCACCCCTTCATAAACGAAGATCGGACATCCCTCTTCTCATCAATCACTTTTTGGAAAAACGACAGGCCAATCCCAGCAAAAGTTGTGAAAAGAAAAAAACATTTTCAAAGCGGGCCATGGAAACACTTACAAACTACAACTGGCCAGGGAATATCAGAGAACTCGAAAATCTGATTGAACGGTTATCCATACTGGTTGATGACGATACAATTCGATATCAAGACCTTCCGGAAAAAATGAAAGAAAAAGCGATAATTCGACAGAATATACCGGAGAGCATTATGGAGAGAAACTGGCCTGGTTTTAATCAGGCAGTGGATCAATTCCAAAAAAATCTTATTTTACAGGCATTGAACCAAACCAACTGGATAAAAGCCAAAGCCGCCTCTTTATTAAAAATGAACCAGACAACCCTTATGGAAAAGATCAAAAAAATGGATCTTGAATCATTTGAAGGGCACGGTGAGAGAGAGTTTATCCCAAGCCATAAGTATTTCAGCATAGACGAATTGGATATATCTCATCTTCTACATACGGAGAAAGCTTCGATTTCCATAACGAAATGAAAGAATGAAAACATCACTGACTGCGATCTCATCTTTCTTGCACAATGTTCTATTCATAAGGAAATGGTTAATACTCTTTGTACTCCTTACTATTTTTCTCATCTATGCCCGGCCCACCGATGCTAATGGGATTATCTATTCTATTCATATCAAGACTGTAAATTCTCTTGAACATGCAGAACAGATTACAATTAAACTAAATCAAAAAGGATACGATGCGTTTTATCGACATATACCTTCATTTGAGGAAGGAATTCAATATCGTATTTTTGTAGGAACCTTCCCATCAAAAACACAAGCACTCATAACACTCAACAAATTATGGAACTCCGATATTTCAGATCAATATGCCATCGCAATACTGAAAGAAAAGACAGACTTTCCAGATCAAAATCACCTGCTAAAAAACAAAGAAGGTAAACCAACCTCTGCAATAGATCAACCAGTCAAACTCTCTAAGCCGATCAGTACTCCAGAAGAGGCACCTCCCATTCATTCTAATGAAAGAGAAAATAATAAAATTATTGAAGTATTCGGGAGTGCACTCAGGTACTATCATGATGAACAGTTTACTAAAGCCCTTGCGTTGTTCAACCAGATTTCCGAGAGTATTGACAACCTTGACCTCCTGTTCTGGACCGGAATTTGTGAATCAAAGACAGGAAAATACAATCAAGCTGCCGAAAAACTGACATTACTTCTTGCGAAAGAACCAAACACACCCCAAGTAATGCTTGAACTTTCCGCGATTCTATTTAAACAGAAAAAAGGCATTGAAGCGCTCGAAGAACTTGAAAAAGCAAAAGCTTTCCAACCACCTTCGGAGATGCTTCAACATATTGGTCATATCAAAAGGCTACTGCTGGAAGATGAAAATCGCTTCTCATTAAACCTGGATTTTCTCATCAAAAAGAAAAAACTCAAGCACTCAGATGACAATTCCGATTCGGCGTTTCAGGTTCGAAAACCTCCACGGGAATTTTATCAGATCGGAAGCAGCTCTGAACAATTATTGCGATCCATTCAAAAACTTGATCCAGATAACATTGCCGTCTCCTACTACCTTGGATATATCGATATAAAAAAAGGAAGACTTGAAGATGGAATTCGAGAATGGGAAAAATATCTTTCAAGAGCCCCGGAAAATGAAAGAACCATTAATTTGAGCAAGCAAATGACGCTGCTTTTGTTAAATCATGCCGCAGAATATTCAGTAGGGACAATCAAAAAGCCTATTCAGGAATCGCATATTCAGAAAGATGAGAGTATTGTAATCTCAGAATTTCGAAACCGTTGCTTTTCTACCCTGACGGGTATGGGAAAGGGTTTGGTTGCAATGATCATGGATGATTTACGAAAAATTGAAGACCTCCGGATCATGGATCGAATCATGATACACACAATGTCCAAATTGATGAATCCGGATCTGATTCAAATCTCAAACAATCAAGATGCTGCAGCATTAGGACAATATCTTTCATCAAAATACACTGTGTGGGGGGAGTTTACCGATATAAGCGAAAATGCATTTCACATCATGGTGACAGTTACAAACTCCCAGCGAGCAGATAAAAACAGAAAATTTGACATCAAGGGTACACATGAAGAGTTTTCCCTGTTTGAGAAGCGAATGGTATTTGGAATCCTTGAATCCATTGGAATTCATAAGAAAGACCTGCCCCCTGCAATCATATTTTCAATCGAGAAACCACACACACAAAATTTTGATGCATTTCTGATCTATTCCCTTGGGCTGGAGTATTTGGATAAACAGCAATTTGAACAAGCCCGTTACGCATTTCAAAAAGCGACCCAACTGGACCCGAATTTTACATTGGCGAAAAAAGCCTTTCAGTCAACCCCAACTGACATCTATTTTTGTCCGTTTTTTGAGCAATCAGAAGTTTTTTTAAAAGGGCAATGAAAAACAACGGATTCTGTATATCGGATTCAAATTTTTGTGAATGATTAGGAAAACCTTCCGTTTATTACAAACGTTTGCACAATCTCAAAAAGGTTTCTTAACTTAAATGGTTTTGCCAAAAAATCATCTGCACCATTTTCCAATGCCAATGATTCATTCAGAGGATTTCCAGACATGATGATACATATTATGGAAGGAAACTGCTGTTTGATTTTTTTTAACAGTTCAATCCCAGATATCTCAGGCATATCAACATCTGAAATAACAATATCCACATCTGCTTGATGTTGCATGTATTCCCATGCCACAGCACCATTTTCAAAGGTTTTAACCTCACGATTCACACAATATTTTAATGCATTGGAAAGAAACGAACGTATGAGTGTTTCATCCTCGACGACAATGATTTTAACATTGGCTATAATAGCGACACCTCACCCATATCCGAGAAATAGCGATACCCACGCATACATGGCGCTTCCAAATGGATCATATCTAAAAATTAATTTTTAAAAACATATAGTTGTAAAAAAGATCGTTGGATTGCATTGGCAATATATCCTATCCATATACCATGGTCAAGTAGGCAATTGAATTCATTATAAAGTACTGATATATGCCCCCGCTGGGTAGCTTCCCAGAATCTGAAGACTACTGCATCGCTTTGAAAGCTCCATTTTTAAATCCTGATATTGTTCTCCGGAAAGGTCACATTCAAGATCTGCAAAAAAAACGTATTTCCATTTTACCGATCGGAGTGGCCTTGATTCAAGTTTCTTTAAATTAATCCCGTTTTGAGCCAGAACTGTCAATACGCCGGCAAGAGCGCCGGATTTGTCCGGCAGCGTAAATAAAAGAGAAGTTTTGTCCTGATGGCCACCCTCGGGCTGTGTCGGTCCGATTATCATGAAACGAGTCCAGTTATCCGGAAAATCTTCTATCTGGCAATTCAGAATATTAAGCCCAAACATATCCCCTAGCTTTTCATGCCCAATGGCTGCGCTTCCCTGTTCATCGATTACCTTAATCGCTGCTGCGGAAGTACTTTTAACTGGAATTATTCCGACTTCCGGGAGGTGTGTCCTGAGCCAATTGGAGCACTGTTCCAGCGCTTGAGGATGAGAATACACAGTATGGATTCGGGCAAGAGATGTATCTGAGCTCAACAGAGAATGACTGGTTTTACAGAATACTTCTGCCTGTATATACACTTGATAAGTTAAAAAAAAATCCAGGCTTTGTCCGACACTGCCTTGAAGAGAATTTTCCAAAGGAATGATACCTAGATCAGCTTCATGTTTTTCTACAATCTGAAACACTTCCTTTAAACTGTTACATGGTTTCAAATCTGCGCTATGACCAAGGTACTCGATTCCGGCAAAGTAAGAAAAGGTCCCTTCCGGACCGAGATATACCACTTTCTGAGGCTGCTGCAATTTTCGCGAGGAGGATAGTATTTCCCGGTAAATCGCCCGTAAATGATCATCCGGCAAGTGCCCAGGATTTTGGGAAATGAGCTTTTTCATAACCTCTTTTTCCCGAAAAGGTTTAAAAACAGATTCTTTGGATACTGACTTTATCCCTCCCACCTCCTTGCATAACTCTGCCCGATGGTTCAATAGTTCCAGCAATCCCATATCAATACGATCAATCTTCGAACGGATATCCTTTAACTTTTGTTTATCCACGCCTTTATCATCAAAAAAAACATTGCCTGGTTGATGATTAGCATCCATTTTATCTCCTTTACAGCTCATGCATGGCTTGCTCAACATTCCAATTCTGATGAACCACACCGTGTAATGCTCTGACCAGCCTGCTGGGATCCTCTGCCTGAAAAATATTTCTTCCGACTGATAAACCCGCACCGCCTGCCTGAATGGAATCAAACACCATCTGAACAATATCTCTTTGATTATCCATCTTTGGACCACCTGCAATCACAACAGGAATACAGCAGCTTTCAACAACTTTCCGAAACGACTCTGCATCTCCTGTATAAGGAACTTTAACAACATCGGCTCCAAGTTCTTCTCCGAGTCGTGCACAATGTTTTACGACCTCTGGATCAAACCCATTCTTGACCTTAGGCCCTCTTGCATAAACCATGGCCAAAACCGGCATTCCCCAATTGTTTGCCCGTGTAGAGATCGCTCCAAATTCATTCAACATGTTTCTTTCCGTCTCATCACCCAGGTTCACATGAACAGAAACCGCATCCGCTCCAAGACGAATTGCATCCTCAACTTCCCCGACCAATGTCTTTGCATTGGGATAAGGAGAAAGATCAGTACTGGCTGAAAGATGAATGATCAGACCAACATCACGGCCATGACCACGATGGGATCGCCGAGGCAACCCTTTATGCATCAGCACAGCATTGGCTCCACCCTCAGCCACCTTGTCAATGGTATCTCTCAGGTCAACAACACCAAAAATCGGCCCTACACTGACCCCATGATCCAGTGGAACAATAATTGTTTTTCTTGTATTGCGATTAAAGATTCTTTCCAGTCTGACCATTTTCCCGAGATGCATACTTCCTCCTTTTTAAGTTGAATCACTTTTATGTGATTAAAAAAAAAGGGCCGCAAGCTTTGCTTGCGGCCCTGTAAAGATGTCTCTTTATATGATGGTCAACCTCCTCCATCCAGGCCGCATAGCCAGCTAAAAAAACCAAAAAAACAATAATAGCTGTAAAAATAATCCGGCCCTTTTTGATTTTGGAAGTTACTCATGATCACTCCAGTTACCAGATATCTTTCATCTTGTCAAGAAAGGTGACAGAATATATATTGCACCATCTATTGAACTGTGATAATTCGAAATGCCATGAAACAATACGTAATAGACGAATTGCGGATAGAAGACTACGAGAAAATTAAAACATATTTTGACGACCACTTCGAAGCATCAAAAATCAGTGGCATTTACTGGATACATATAGATCAGGAAATTCTTTCTGAAATACAGATTTCGCATGATAGGTGCAAACCCTTTTACTTTGCTGTTGAGCTTGAACCGGATAAACTATCATGTGAACTTCTCGTACGAACCGGCAATCGGGTAAGGTGCGATTGTGTTCGCTATTCAACGGAATCCCAGCGAAACTGGTTTATCCGTTTGATCGATGCAATTCTTGAAAAATTGGAAGTCCATGTTTAACTTCCTCATGGGGCTCAGCCCCAGCGTTTCCGCATTCGTACTCTTTTTTTTCAATGCCCGGGGCATCATTATAAATACAATGATCACTGGGTAATGATAAGAAAATTACCATAAAGAAATATATCGACTCCTATATAGATATGGCAGAAGGTTGATACTCTATGCTTAAGATTATTCCACTTGGTGGATTTGGTGAAATTGGATTGAATATGATGGTTTTTGAATATCAAAATACCATTTTCATCATTGATGCCGGATTGATGTTCCCGGAAGATTATATGCTTGGAATTGATACCGTCATTCCGGATATAACCTATCTGAAACAAAAAAAATCTCATATCTCCGGGATTGTCATTACCCATTCCCATGAGGATCACATCGGCGCCCTTCCATACCTTTTAAAAGAAGTCAACGCACCGGTTTTTGGAACCCCCTATACACTCGGTGTAATCCGAAAAAAGCTGGAAGAATTCGGACTTCTTGGTGCATCGTCATTACATGAAATTCATCCTGATGAAAAACTGAAGATCGGTATTTTTGAACTTGATTTCATTCGGATGAACCATAGTGTAATCGATTGTGTAGGTATCGCGATTAAAACGCCCTATGGCACCATTATACATACCGGGGATTTTAAACTGAACCATAATCCTGTGGACGGCATGGTTACGGATGTCAATAAACTTGCAAAGTTTGGCGGGCAGGGTGTTCTTGCCCTCCTGTCGGATTCAACCAATGTTGAAAAAGAAGGGTATACAGTATCGGATCAACAAATTGGCCAGGAATTAGAATCGATCATTCTAAACACAAGCGGACGGGTGATTGTTGCCCTGTTTGCCTCAAATGTCGCCAGAATTCAACAATTAATTAATATTGCGAACAAAAAGGATAGTAAAATCATATTGAACGGCCGAAGCATTGAGATGACAGTGGAAATTGCAAAATCCCTCGGCCATATCAACATTCCAGATAATATGGAGATTTTTATCAATGACATCAAAAATTTTCCTGACAATGAGATCCTGATGATCACCACAGGTAGCCAGGGAGAACCCATGTCTGCTCTGGCTCGTATGGCCTCTGACACCCACAAGCAGATCAAAGTTAAAAAAGGCGATACCATTATCCTCTCTTCCAAATTCATACCTGGAAATGAAAAAGCGATTACAAACATCATTAACAATTTATACCGAAAGGGAGCGGATGTTATTTATGAAAAGATCTCGAACATCCATGTTTCCGGGCACGCTTTTCAAGAAGAGCTGAAGTTGATGATCGGTCTAACCAAACCCAAATTTTTTATACCTGCTCACGGTGAATACCGTCACCTGCTGCTCCATGCGAGATTGGCAGAACAAACCGGTATCCCCCCAAAAAATATTATTCTGGCTGAAAACGGGAACATTATTGAATTTGATGAAAACGGAGGCCGGATATCTGGAAGCATTGAAACCAGCCGCGTCCTGATTGATGGAAAAGGAGTGGGGGATGTTGGCAGAAGTGTCCTGAAGGAAAGACGCTTTTTATCCGAAGAAGGTGTGGTGGTAGTCACCCTTGCTTTTGATGAAGAAACCGGTATCGTGATTCATGGTCCTGAAATTCTATCCCGTGGATTTGTTTTTTGGACTGAAACCGGACATCTGTTGGATGATGCACAGTGTGTTGTACTTGAAATTATTGAAGATATCGGCCCAGAAGTCCCGAACCGAACGGAAATTATCCAAACAAAACTTCAGACTGCCTTACGCCAATACTTTTATTTTACCATTAAACGCCGTCCTGTTATTATTCCGGTTATCATGGAGTTATAATCTCACACTATAGCCAATTTCAAAAGTCTGTTGTTGTAGTTCCGGCGAAAACTAGACACGCAGTGAAGCGTAGCGCTATCCAGTATTTTCGGCTCTTTTCTGGGCACTGACTTTCGCCGGTGTGACGCTTTATAATAGTTTTGAAATTGGCTCACTATCTTGAAAATGCTTTCATGGAATAATTGAAAGCCCTTGCGGTAAATCTTGCAAGTTCATAAAGGTGCTCCCGGTTTTCTATACTCATGCCTTCACGATCTCTATAGGTAATCACAATTCCAAGGATGGCTGCAAAAAAGGATTCTGAAAAAACCCGACTGTGTTTTTGATAATCCATTGTATTGAGACCGGAATCAAAACGATCCAGGAAAACAGCTTTCACAGATTCAAATTTCTCAGAAACAACACTATCCCGGTCTCCCCGGATTAAAAAATGACAAGCAATCTGAAAAGTGGCTTCATTATCAAGTAGATAATCAACGAAAATACATGATATCTCTTCCAGAGAAGAATTAGCCGCCTCTGTCAAATCTCGGATTAATTGATTCACATTATTGATATCTTTCAATAAAACAGCCAATAACAGATCATCCTGTGAATCAAAATACCGATAGATGCTTGCAACAGACACCTTTGCTGCCTTTGCAATATCCTTCATGCTGATTTCATGAAACGCCTTTCGAGAAAAGAGTTCTTCTGTTGCTATGATGATCACTTCCCGGCGCAAATGCTGTTCTCTTTCACGCAACTCCTGGAATGTATTACCCTTCATAAATCTCCGTTGCATCTTTGTGATACCAATCCGTCAAAAAATATGTTACGCTTCAAATAGCGTTTCACTCATAACCATAGTTGATTAAATAGTAAAGGATAAAAAGTGTCCATTGTTTGATATTGTTGTAATGAATTTGACAATATTTAAAAATTATATACATTGTATCGGAGTTATCAAATACGCTCGATTGATATCATCTTAACCTGATTCATGAAAAATAATAAATTTCCCGATATCCGCTCTTTTCTGCAATCACTCAAGTGCCTGATGATATGTGTCTGTGTGTTTTCCTTGGGGCAAAACTTATCTCAGGCAGCAGTAACTGAAGATTCCTTTAAAAAATTTCTGGGGAAAAACGATTCTCTTCTCGTTTCCGAAATCACTTCCGATACAAATCTGATTCGTATACAAGCTGATCAGATGCTGATTCCTGCATCGATTTTAAAACTTTTCACAGCCCTGGTTGCGATGAATGCACTTGGGGAGGATTATCACTTTCATACTGATTTTTTCATTGATCCGTATAAAAACTTAAAAATCAAAGGCTATGGAGACCCCTTGCTTATTTCAGAAATCATTCCTGAAATGGTTCATCAGGTTAGTGATCAGATCCATGAAATAAACGATATAATTCTGGATGATACCCATGTCCAATCACCGATGACCATTCCAGGTGCAACAAAAAATTCAGTCCAGCCCTATGATGCTCCAAATGGTTCTCTGTGTGTGAATTTCAATACTGTTTTTTTTAAGAAGGATCAAAACGGAGCATATATCAGTGCGGAATCCCAAACTCCCTTGCTGCCATTTATTGTAGACAGAATAGCCCGTTCTTCATTGGATCATGGTAGAATTATTCTGTCTGATAACAATCAGGAGCATCTTTTTTACGCCGGCCATATGTTCAAACATTTTTTAGAAAGTAAAGCATCTGTCAAGGGAATAATCCGGCAAGGTGTCATTGATAAAAATCATGATACGCTCATTCTGCGATATCGATCTCCCTACTCTATGCAAGATATTATTGGAAAAATGCTCCATTATTCTAGTAATTTCACGGCTAACCAGATTCTAATCGCTGCCGGAGCTGCAAAGTTCGGAGAACCTGGAACCCTTGCAAAAGGAATTCAGGTTGCACATTCATATGCGGTAACCCACCATAGATTGTCCAAAATTCAATTTCAGGAAGGTTCCGGGCTTTCAACCTTAAATCGATTGTCAGCAAGCATGATGAGCCAAATATTGAAGGAATTTTTTCCATACCGGAATTTGCTGAGGGAACAAGGGCGTGAGCTTTATAAAACAGGAACTCTGACTGGAGTCCGGTCACGGGTTGGATATTTTCAGACACGCGGAGGCAAACTGCTCCGCTTTGTTGTGATATTGAATTCCAATCCAAATTCGATGGAAAACATTATGAAGCTAATCAACCATTTCTACTAGCCTGAAAAAAAATGCCCCTATTATAATAGTTTACATCTTTTCTTCTATTTTTTTTTATCACTTGTGATAAATGCATAAGCACTGTGATGATGAATCGACTCAAAATTCTCAACACTCACTGTAAACCAGATAATATTGTCATCTTCCATTAAAGTCTTGGAAATATCACGAACGATATCCTCAACAAACTTCGGATTGTTGAATCCTTTTTCGGTTACCCATTTTTCATCAACCCGTTTCAACACCGAAAAAACATCACAGGAGGCTGCGCTTTCAACGAGTGTTATCATATCTTCTATCCAGATAAATTTTTTAAATCGGGTACTTAAGCAGACTTCCCCGCGTTGATTGTGCGCGCCTCCATCACTGATCTCCTTGCTGCACGGGCAGACAGAGGAAATGGGAACAATTACCTCGGAGATAAGGTCCAGCCGCCCTTTCGGATCACTGTTTCCAATCAGCCGGCATGTATAATCCATCAGACCAGGGGATTTGCTGACAGGAGCTTCTTTACGGATAAAATAAGGGAATGTAACCTCAATATGTGCGGATGCGGCATGGAGGTCTTTCTTCATCTGATTCAGAATAACGGAAAAAGATTTCAAGGAAACTTCGGGCCGGAATGCATGCAGCATCTCCACGAATCGGCTCATATGCGTTCCCTTGCTGTCATGCGGAAGATCTACATACATGTTAATGGTTGCAACCGTATGCTGTTTATTATCTTTCCGATCCATTACGGTAATGGGATATTTAATATTCTTGATACCGACCTTATTAATCGGAATGTTTCGATCATCCAGTTGGTTCTGTATATCTTTCATGTTTGAAAAAGGATTGAAGCTGAATGGATAATCCTTGTCCTCCTGTCATAAAAGGTAATCTGTATTTACATTGGACATGGATCGAAAAATATTACCTTTTATTTTTCGATTGGTTTTATATAGTTCCGCAAGCATCTGTTTCATCTCATAACGTTTGGAATGTTTTTCGGAAGGACAAGCATTCCGAAAAACGGGGAAATCATTCTGCCGCGCAAACCGGATTATGACATCTTCATCAATATAAGACAACGGACGAATAATCGTGAACTCTCCGTTAAACAAAGATTGTGATGGAACCATTGTGCTGATGGTCCCTCCATAACACATATTCATGAAGAGCGTCTCTATAATATCATCTTTATGGTGACCGAGTGCCAACTTATTACAACCAAGTTCAGATGCAACCTCAAACAATCGTTTTCGTCTCAGTCGGGAACATGAAAAACAGGGATTTTCCCGATTTTCTTCTCTATGAGCCCTGATACCGAAATCAGATCTTTCTACCCGCAGATTGTAATTCATTTTTGTGCAATAGTCTTCCAGGTAAGAAAGATCACTGCCCTCGAATCCTGGATCAACGTAAATCGCAAACAACTCATATGAAATTGGAATCCGTGATAAACGTTCCGTTAAAATCCACATCAAGGACAGACTGTCTTTCCCTCCGGAAAGCCCGACTGCAATTTTTTCGCCATCGGAAATCATTCGGTATTGGTGGATAGCCTTTCCAACCAACCGTTTCATTGTCGAATATGGATGACGTGACATGAAATATGTCTATCCGGATTAAATTACTCGTTCTTTTTCCGATGCACCTTACCTGCGGCAATCTCCCGCAGTGAAACAACAATATCCTCATTTTTGGGAGAATATACCAGATAATCTGAACCTTCCCGAATCTGCCGTACCCTTTTGGCAGCCATATGAACCAGTTCAAATCGGTTCTCGACTTTTTCCAGGCAGTCTTCAATCGTTACACGTGCCAAAGTTAGTATCCTCCTGTTTATTGTTATTCAAACATATAAAAAAAACTTATCTATCCTATAGAATCTCAATCAGCTCATAACTCCTTTTACCACCCGGAGCATTCAGGACGACTTCGTCTCCGGGTACTTTCCCGAGCATCGCCTTCCCAAGAGGGGATGAAACTGAAATCCGGCCTTCATCAATATTGGATTCGTCCGGGCCAACCAATTGATATTCAACCTCATCACCGGTAGCCACATTTCCAAGCAATACCCGGCATCCAAACACAACCTTAGTTTTTGATAGTTTCGTGGGGTCGATAATATCTGCATTGGCTAGTTTAAATTCAAGCTCACCAATTCTCCCCTCAATAAACCCCTGACGATCCTTTGCCGCATCAAATTCAGCATTTTCAGACAAATCACCATGGGCTCTGGCTTCTTCAATCGCCTTAATGTTCAAGGGGCGTTCAACGCTCTTGAGTTGAATAAGCTCTTTTCTCAGAACTTCATATCCAGTTTTTGTTATCGGTACTCGTTCCACACTTACACTCCTGAAGCAATCTTCTAAAAAAAGCTATTCATGAAATGAATCATTATGATGTTTTTCCGATAAAGTCCGCAACAAGATCTCCTACTTCACTTGTTGTGTAGCCCATTTTGCCGGCAGCAACGTCTTTGATATCCTCCCGCAGGACTTTTTGAACAGCAGCTTCAATCCGTTCTGCTGCTTTTTGTTCTCCAAGCGTCTCCAGCATCAACTGTCCGGCCATGATCGCTGCCAGGGGGTTGATTACCTGCTTCCCTGTATACTTCGGAGCTGAACCACCGATGGGCTCAAACATAGAGACACCATGCGGATTGATATTGCCGCCTGCGGCGATCCCCATGCCGCCCTGAATCATTGCGCCAAGATCGGTAATAATATCTCCAAACATATTGTCTGTTACAATAACATCAAACCACTCGGGGTTTTTTACCATCCACATGCAGATCGCATCCACATGTGCGTAGTCTATCTCAATATCCGGGTACTCTTTGGACACTTCATGAAAAGTTCTTTCCCATAAATCAAAGGCAAACGTCAGTACATTGGTTTTTCCACACAAGGTCAACTTTTTTCTTTTATTGCGTTTCCGACAGTACTCAAACGCATATCGAACACACCTTTCCACACCTTTTCGTGTATTGATCGACTCTTGAACAGCTACCTCATCTGGTGTCCCATACTTCAGGGTGCCACCTGCCCCTGAATAAAGCCCTTCTGTATTTTCCCGAACTACAACAAAATCAATATGTTCTGGCTTTTTATCTTTCAGCGGGGTTTCAACACCTTCATATAATTTAACCGGTCGCAGGTTAATATATTGATCAAAATCAAACCGTAAGTTCAGTAGAAGCCCTTTTTCAAGAATCCCTGGTTTCACATCCGGATGCCCGATAGCACCCAAAAAAATCGAATCATGTTCTCGTAGTGATGCCTTAACCTTGTCTGTAAGGATCTCTCCTGTAGCCTTATAATGCTCACCACCGATGTGAAAATCGGTATATTGTAAAGAAAAATCGCTCTTTTCTGCAACAGCATTCAATACCTTGACTCCTTCTGCAACAACCTCAGGGCCTGTTCCGTCCCCCCCGACTACAGCAATTTTATACTTCTTCGACATATACTTTTACTCCAATGTCCCTGATCTAAGAGTTTAGATTAAAATCGCCGACCCAAAAGGTCGGCGAGGCATTTTTCCTTGATTCAAAAATGATCTGATTTCAGTAATGACTCAATTTAGATACCCCAATATGGATGTACCAGACTGTACCTTGTCTCCGATTGAGATTTCCGATCGGGTGTCAGGAGGTAAAAACAGATCCAGACGGGATCCGAAACAGATCATTCCAAACCGCTGCCCCCGTAATAACTCATCCCCTTCCTGGATTCTGCAGAGAATCCGTCTTGCAATCAGACCGGCAATCTGGATAAAACATATTTTTTTTCCTTCTTCTGTCTCCAGAATTATTGCATTCTGTTCATTATCCAGTGAAGCCTTATCCAGATTGGCAGTAAAAAATTTGCCTGGATTATACACAATCCGGGAGATTTTTCCCTCATGAGGAATCCGATTTACATGTACATTAAACACGGACATGAAAATACTGATTTTCAGGCAAGGGCCATTGATAAAAGGATTTTTATCTACAATTTCATGAATAATCACTTTACCATCAGCCGGTGAAACCACTGCCCCTTCCTGTGTGGGTACAACACGATCCGGATCCCTGAAAAACCAACAGATAAAAAAAGTGACAATGAGACCCAGAAATGAGAGTCCTGCAAAACCGATCAATGCAAATATTGCTGTTGCAAATGCAGATGCCCCAATTACACCAAATCCTGGTTTTGCAATTGGAAAAGCTGTAAAGTGTATCGGTTCAGACCAAAAATATTTTTCCATCCACGCCTTTGCTTGCTATCCTGATTATTTATCCAACATACTGAATATATTATTAATAATTTAAAAAACTTTGTAAAAGTATCAAAACCAGGCCTGATTGTCAAAAAAAAAAAAAAAAACGTTTCACTCAATTAATACTCTTTTTTATACACTGCATCACATTTCCGTATATAATGAGGGATAAGTGCATTGTCCAGGGTATCCGGACTATGAATTTTTTCAATCCCAAGATATCCCACATGAGCTGCACGAATCATATTTTGAGACGGCAGAGAAAAAAAAACATTCCCTCTGTTCTGATCCATAAGGATTTCCCGGTAAGCTTCTGATCCATCACCAACAAATAAACAAGGAGTTTTCAAATCAGCAAAAACCGACTTTGGGGATGCAACAGTGTCCTGGCATTTTTTCTTCATGACACCATCTTTAAAGTGGTACCATGCATAATAGACCTCTCCTCTTCTTGCATCCAACATGG
>CAYTGW010000044.1:7852-22998 GCA_964437395.1 uncultured Desulfocicer sp. | reverse complement strand
TTTGAATCATGTTTCATAGCTGAACGACAGATAAAAACCCCTTGGATTGCTGCTCATATACTGGTTGGCACCGCTCCAGTATCCGACATACTCGGCATAGTTTTCATCCAGCAGGTTCTTGAGATCCAGAGAAACCTTCCATTGCTTGGCCAGTTTATGATAGATGGTCAGATCGACTGTCTGAAATCCCTCATAGCTGTTGGCGTTGGTCGTATCCGTATACCATTTGCCAACATCCGTGTACCAGACTCTTGCACCGGTATTGAAAGGTGCATCGTATTGAACTCCTGCCTTCCAGATATATTTGGGGACAGAGGTGATCCATCTGCCGTCGTTTGCGCCGCCGTCATACTTGGAATCATCGAGCGTTATCGAAGAGAAGAGTTCCAGTCTCTCAACCGGAAGCAGGCTCAATTCAATTTCATGACCTTTGCGTAAGGCATTGCCTTCGCTCACATATTCACCCATGACTTCCCGGATGACATCCTCCTCACTGTTGAAATAGGCATATCGGATCAACAACTGATCAATTGGTTGTGCCTTGGCGCCTGTTTCCCAGAACAGAAGATCATTTTCATCCGGATGCAGTTGAGCATATTTTAATTCCTTTCGAGGCAGCGTATAGGCCGTACCGATATTGGCATACAGACTGTACCGGTCACTGATATTGCCGATAATACCGCCCTTGTAGGTAGTCACATCATAGGTGTCCATGTCTGATGATACGTCGTTGACCAAATCCGTGGTGTCACCGGAAAAAGAGTCGTGCCGGATGCCGGTAAACAGACGGATATAGCGGATAGGATCATAATTTGCTTTGGCGTAAAGCCCCAGATTTCTGAAGGTATAATCGTCTGAAGAGTTCATACTCTGGCGAACCCTGGCATCGGTCTGCCAGTTCTGGACATTGGAATCAAAATCACGAAAATCCATACCGCTTTCCAGGCGCAATTGAGAACCGGGTGTAATATTCATGTTGTAACCGATGTTGGTCAGAAGCCCGTAGACATCCTCGTTGCAATAACTTTCGGTTTGTCCGCCACCCCAGTCCGCATATCGGGTTCCGGTATTTTCCTTAAACCAGAGCCGTGCTGTGACCGGCATATTGCTTCTGGTATCCCAATCCAGATGAAGGGAGATCTCACTCAAGTCCTTATTTCCGCCGTCGTTCCGGGATGAGGCAGCCGCCTGTCTTGGATTCTCCTTCCACTGGTCTTCCGTGATGTATGACCCGGTATACCAGTCTGCCTGATAGACATGGGTCTGCATGCCCAGTTGCAGCTTTTCATTTCCAGGGCGAAAGTACCATTTTGCATAGGCATTCTGTCTCTCTCTTTCACTGTTGTCTCTCCAGCCGTTTGTGGAATAGGATTCAACGGAATAGACCTGGTTGAACTTGTTGTCAAAGTGCTCGCTTCCACCGCTGACATAAGCCTTTTTTGTATTCCAGTCACCCCCGGATAAATGGCTTTTAAAAAAATTTCCCCTTGTCCGGGTCGTGACATTAACGATACCGGCTCTTGCCCAGTTTCCGTAACGTGCATCAATGGGTCCTTTGATGACTTCCATGCGGTCGATCTCCTCGGAAGTCAACTGATTAAAATCCGGCGCGCCATCTTCCTGCCAGAAATGATCATTGATGGGAATCCCGTCCACCAGAACCAGGTTGTCACTGCCGTGATTGCTGTTAAAACCGCGCATGGTAAAGCCGCTGGGTACGCCGCCGTTACCGTAATCCCTGTATACAAAGCCTGGAATTCGGCGCAGCAGTTCAAGTGAGTTGTCGGTTACTTCCTTTTCAATCTGGTCCTTGCCTAAAATATCAACGGACCCCGGTAGGTCGACTGTCTTTTTAACGTCCTGTTCTGCCTGCACCACGACCTGTCCGATATTGACAAATACCTCTCCAGGTCCTGGTGCAACCTTCTGATCGGTTTTTTTCTCCTCCTGCCCGGCCCAGACAACAGAGCTGATCAGGAATAAGAGGCTGAAAAGCGATATGCATAAATTCAACCTTACAAGCTTCTTCATAGTGTCCTCCTTGTTTCATCTGAATGTTTTTCTCCTCTTGTTTGCAAAAAAGGTAAATTGACGAAGAGATACCCGGATGATATAAGGATTCCGAAGCATCCCTTTGACAAGGGGAGGGCTTAGTTTATCCGGAAGGCGGCTTTGAATCTCTTGGCGGAGCAGAGCCGCCTTCCAATTGTTTTGTCAAAGATTGTTACAAGTATGATTTGTCTCTGCCTTCACCTCCTTTGCCGATTTATTCGTTTTTCATGTCAGTTCAAAAAGAATGGCTAATTCCACACGAATTTTATCCTTGAAAAGGCCGGATGGGGGCCTGGGAAAGGGCGCCGCTTTCTTGACAGCTTCCAGTGCCGCCTGATCCAGACTGGTTCGTTTTGCGCTCTTTACAATTTCCAGGGAAGAGACTTGCCCGTCCATGGTAATGACAAAACGGACATTGACCCGTCCTTCCAGTCCTCTTGCCCTGGCATCAGCCGGATACTGTTTTCGGCTTTCTATTTTCATGCGGACCATGTCAAAATAATCATTAGTCGTAGCAAACATCGGCGCACTGTCAAAATTCGTACCGGAAAAGGGGACATCCGCTGTTCCGATATCCGCCATCAGCGGTTCTGTACCGGCTGCATTGATCTTGGTTACGGCTGATACGGGAACAAATGATTTTACAATTTCCCGGTGATGGGCTGAGGTTGTTTCCGGTGTCTGGTGCCGCAGTCTGGGGCGGGGAATGGATCGGGCCGCCGGCTTGGATATTCCGTTCAACGTCAGTTCGATATACGTCATGGCCTGAGACCGGTAGATTCCTGCAATGTGAAGAAGGATCAGGAGATGAATAGCCAGAGACACGGCGATCATGGTTCGCATCACATAGTTTGGCTTCTTTTTTTCAGACACGGATGCCATGGATTATAAATCCTTTTCCGTAGCCAGGCAAAGCCTTCCGGCACCCGCAGCCTTTGCCAGATCCATTATCTTGACCGCCTTGTTCAGCACTACTTCCCGATCCGCTTTGACTACAACCAGCCGGTCTTCCTGTCCGTTGATCATCTCTTTGATGTGTTTAAACACCATCTCTTCCGGAACCGGCTTGTTTGCGATATAGGTTCTTCCCTCCTTATCCACATAGACGGTGATCTCCTGCTGGGTCTGCGGAGCCGCAGCCCTGGCCTGGGGAAGCTTGATGGAGATGCCCTCGTCCACCATGAAGTTGGTGGTCAGCATGAAATAGATCAGCAGTAGGAACACGATGTCGATCAGGGAAGTCAAGGGGGTCTGTATCTGGTAACGCGGTTTTTTCTTTCGATGAACCAGCATGGTCGACCTCCTATTTCCGGGAAATGGCTTTCATGAAGGTCACGGAACCGTTCAGAAGCCGGGCCTCATAATTGTCGATGCGGGACAGCAGATAGCTGTGGGCCATCATGGTCGGCAGGGCTACGGCCAGCCCAAGGGCTGTGGTCAGCATGGCCTCCCAGATGCCTCCGGCCAGCACCGCGGCATTGACCTTGCCTCCCATCTGCTGAATCACCATGAAAGCTTTGATCATGCCGAGAACGGTTCCCAAAAGGCCCAGAAGGGGGGCGATATTTCCGATGGTCGCCAAGGTCTGGACATAGGTGGATAGGTTCCGGATCTCTTCGTCCGTTGAGTTGGCGAGAACGGTTTCCAGTATCTCCCGGTCCTGATCCTGAACCTCGATAGCTTTGGACAGAACACGCCCCATAGGAGAATTGCTTTGCTCTGCTGTTTTCAGAGCCTCATCCTTTTTTCCCTGGGTCAGTAGTTCGGCGATTTTTTCAGCCAGACCCGCGCCTCGGATGCGCAAGCGGGAATAGGTGATGATCCGTTCCAGAAAAATCGCAACCGTGAACACCGAGCAGAGCAGTATGGGAATCATCAGAATTCCGCCTTTTTCAAAAAATGCAATCATGAGTCATATCCTTTTTATTTTGTTTTCAAATAGGTTCCGGATGTTGGATCAAGTCCTACATGACGATTCAGAAACTTTTATTCTTCCGTCACATCCGGTTTGCCGTCAAAGTCCAGGTCTTTTTGCCGCTTTACCAGAGCTTCGGCAGTGTCATAGGTTTCCCAGATGTCCGGGTTTCCGTCATGGTTGGAATCCTCCTCAACCGACACCAGCTTTCCCTTTTCATACAAAAACCGGACATCAACGGCCTTATCCGCGTTGGTATCCTTTTCCGCCCGGATGGCCTTTCCGGTTTCGTCATAAAACCATGTCAGGGTGAGAGCTCCGGTATGGAGTTCATCCTCCTGACTTTTTTCCAGCAGGCCTTTTGAATTGTAAAACTCCTTCAGATCGATTGTTCCGTCACTGTTTTCATCCAGCTCCTTTACCCTCAGTACGCTGTCTTTATAAAAAAGACGGGAATCCGGAGTTTTGTCCCCGTTCGTGTCGATCTCCACGACCTGCGACCAATCTGGACGACTGAACCACTGTGTGGTCTCAAAGTAACCGTCGGCATCCGCATCCCGGATCTGTTTTTCTTTTTCACCCTTGCTGTTATAGTAAAGCTTCAGATTGGCCTTGCCATCGTTGTTTTCATCCTTTTCCAGACGGATGATCATGTCTTTTTCATAATACTGGCGGGTATCGATGGTGCCATTGAAATCCGTATCGCTTTCCACACGGATACGTTCCTCCCGGTCATTCCAGCAAATTGTTGTATCGATCTTTCCATCATGATTTTCATCCAAGGTCTGGCGGATCATCCTGCCGTTGGTGAAATAAGCGTGTTTATCGACAAAACCGCTATGGGTCTTGTCTTCCATAAGCTCTTTCGGCAAACCCTTTTCATCGAAAAGGTAATGAATATCAAAGGCGCCGTCACTGTTGGTGTCTTTTTTCTGCTCTGTCGCAATGCCTTCCCTGAACAGGGTAAGGCAGTCCGTCTTTCCGTCGGCGTCCTGATCCTTCTCCTCCCGGATAACTTTGCCTTCCTGATAGAAACGGACGGTTTCCAGATGGCCGTCATAGGTGAGATCATGCCGGCTTTCGCCGGGCAAACCCTGCTTATCGAAAAGAAGGATCATTTCAGGTTTCCCATCTTCATTTTCATCCACGGTGCGCTTGACGGGTTTGTCGTTTACATAGGTTTCTTGGATATTGACCGAACCATTTTCATCGGTATCCCGTGAGGAGGAGGCAAGCCGGCCGTTTTGAAAAGAATAAACCGTATCAAGGAAACCGCTGCCGGTAGTGTCTTTTCTCATCTCCTTTGGTTCATCATTTTCCGTAAACAGGGTGAGCTGATACACCATCTTTTTTTTGTTGACCCTTTCCTGCCGGGTTCTCTTCTCCTGATCAAAATAATCCCGGCATTCCATCAGTCCGTCAAAATCAATATCCCGTTCCGCCTTGACCATGGTTTCTTTTTCATAATACTGAACCCGGTCTATACGGCTGTCTTTATTGGTGTCGATCTCCAGCCGTAAAATTTTGCCGTCATCGTCAAACCAGTTCCAGGTATCCGTCACCCCGTTGCCGTCCGTATCCTTTTCCACTGGTTTATCAGCAGCAATGGCACAAGGGAGTGTCAGACATAGAAGGATCAACCATGCAGTAAAAAAACAGCATATGATATATTTCCATATGGTTCCGGAAATTTTTCCTGCGAAAATCGTTCTTGTTTCTGTCATTTTCCGTCTCATGAATAAAAAAAAGCCACGAAAGTTATCCAGGCATTGCTGCCTGTTTACCTTCATGGCTTTGTTATTGAATTATGGTATCTGCTTTTTGAATATCTTATGCGGCTATTCTGCCGCTGTCACCTTCATGGCAACAAAATAAGAAGGTTTTTCATACAACAGACATGTATGACAGGTCAAGGGGTTTTTTTTAAAATTCCCCGCTTATGCACCCGAAATGAATATTGTCATCTGATGTATCCAAGGCGGTCCCAGAGAGGTGCCGGTGTCTCATTGGTTTTTTGCCCAATCAATTCTTCGCAGTAACTTGTAAATGGCTTTCCACTGTTAAACAGCCAAAAGCTATTGAATTTGGTGTTTCGAATTCATTGACATTTATTTTTAACTTACCTTTGACATACGTAGGAATGTAAAAGCTAGCGCAGGGGGGAATATGGATAAAATTTTATCATCAAGGATAGATGAGGCGATAATCAAAAAGATTGGTTTGCTTGCTCAGAAATTGAATACATCAAAAAAATCAGTAATCGAAAATGCCATTAGAGAATATTCTCAAAAAGTTGAGGAAGACCATAAAATAGATATTCTTGAACAGACATCCGGAGCATGGCAGCGTTCAGAATCACCGGCGAAAACAGTTAAACAGGTTCGGGATGTATTTCGAAAATCAATGGAAAGGCATAAGAGATGAGGGCTTATATTGATTCTGAAAATAAAATCCCAGTCATGGTACTGATATAAACGATGCTATTCTCGCAGCGACTGTTGCACATACAAGTGGTAAAATTTATTGTTTAAATACGAAGCATTACCCCATGCAGGATGTGATTGTGCAAAAGGCGTGGTGATTCATCAGACGGGATAATAAATCGTCTTTTGTTTAAAAAACACCCAGCTTATCAGGCGAAGTCCCCTCGCAAAGCATTTTGATCACCCGGAGCATTCTCTGCTCCATGATAAAAGAGGGGAGTTCAAACCCGAAAACCAGTACCGTTTTGATAAAGCCGGATGTGATCTCCAACCTGGATGTCCTGCAACCCCGGATCAATATGATAGACATTGAATCCCGAACCCGAACAGCCTTTCCAGTCAGTCATAGCTGTAGAATCCACCCCGGCCCCTGAAACTGCATGGGAACTTGGCCGGTATTTCAACTCAAGGGCTCATGGCGATCTGGGAAGTATGATCGCAAGCGCCCCGACAGTGGGAGACATCATCTCCTGCATCATCGATTATGCCGCCTTGTCTCACAGCTATTTCAGATTGTATCCGGAGACAATGGACGACCGTATCCGTGTCTATCTTGTGGAAAATCATCTGCCGGAAGATCTCCTTCCTTTACTGGTTGAACGGGATCTGATTGCGGGCATTACCATCATGGAAACCCGTTTGCCCGGAAAAAAGCACGATATCATCCTATCGATCTCGTTTGCGCATTCCGCCCGAACCAGCATTCCGGAATACAGGAAAATCTTCATCAATAATCTGGCCTTCAATCAGCCGGCCACTTTTTTTGAAATGGACCGCCTATCGCTGAGCATGCCCATACCGGACGGCAATCCCCAGGCATTTGCGCTTTTCCGTCAGCAGTGCCAGGCACGATACAGCCTGCATCATAAAAACCGCTTTTATCTTTCAGACCGTGTCAGGCTGTGCCTTCAATCCGGAAAAGGCAAAACCGGCCTGAAAGAAGTGCTTCAGAAGCTCAGCATGAGCGAACGATCCTTGCGAAGACAACTCAGCAGGGAAGGCACCAGTTTCCGGAAAATCAGAAATCAGCATGTGATCCAGCAATCCCTGAACCTGCTGCGCAATCCGGATCTCCCGATCGATCAAATCTCGGAAACCCTCGGATACAGCGAAACCTGCGCCTTTACCCGCTCTTTTCAAAAATGGACCGGCCTTTCGCCCGCCAGATACCGCAGGCGGAATTTTCTATAGATTCAGCTTTTTCCCATTCACCTGAATTTGACTTAAAAACCCTGCAAAATAAGCTAAAAATAGTATGACACAAAAAGCTAAAAACAATACGTCTTGAAATCCGGTGTTCAATGCATGTGCCTCCGCGCCATGAGCCATGAGGCGGTAGGGGCGGTTCGCGAACCACCCCTACAGATCAGATTGCTGCTATTGGTATAGCCTGAACAGACGGGCAGTGCCATTACTTTACCGCCCATTAAACCCCATCCTGCAATAATATAAAAATCGTGGGAGCGACATCCTGTCGCGAAATCAGTTGCCCCACATCCCCAATATCGCTGCACTGGATACCGGCCATCATATTAAACCGGCAAATAAATAGACGAACTTCGTCATGCCGGACTTGATCCGGCATCCAGTATCTGCCTGGATTTCGGCTTCCGCCGGAATGACAAACCTTGGTGTAATTACTTGCCGGAGTAATAATTAACCTGGAAATAAATGCATCCTTCCGGATTTTATTCTTTCACAGTTCCGATTTTTCTGTTAGTGAAAAGAAATCGCAAACTTTCTCCACAACAGAAAATGCATAAAGCACAATGCGTGAGCAATGCATTCACCGGCATTGCCTTTTTTATAAGATCCTGAAAATATGAAAAACAAGCTATACCCAAATGACCTGCATTTTTCCTCATCCCTTTCATCCTATCCGCGATATTGCAGGTACCTGTTTGACATCTCCAATCCGAGCCATTATCCCCGCGACGATGAGAATCCGGCTTTTTCCGGATCACCATCAAACTCTTCCACTACCCAAAATACCCAGGAGACATTATGCTTTTCGGCCGATATGACTTCACCTGTAAACTTGAATCAGATGCGGAACTTCCGCATTACAAAGGATCAACCTTCCGGGGCGTATTCGGACGCGCACTCAAACAGGTTGTATGTGCATTAAAGCACCAGGAATGTGAAATCTGCCTGCTCAATAAAAAATGCATATACGTGACAGTGTTTGAAACCCCCGGCTCTGAAAACCCCAAAGATCCCCGCATTGCCGCAACGCCCCACCCGTTTGTGATTGAACCGCCGCTGACAATCAAAACGCATTTCCCGTCCGGCTCCTCTTTTGATTTTTCCCTGCTGCTGATCGGCGAGGCAAACAATTATCTTCCCTATTTTATCTATGCATTTGAGCAGATGGGGAAAATCGGCATCGGTAAAAAAGTAAACGACCGCAGAGGCCGGTTTGTGCTTGAAAAAGTCCAGTGCGGCAATTCGGTCATCTATTCATCCGCTGATCAAAAGCTGAACATGAACGGCAATATCATCCGGCTGAATCTGTCCCTCCCGGAAAACCCTCCGAACAAAAGCCTTCGTGTGACACTGACGCTGGAAACCCCGCTTCGTCTCAAATTCGACAACAGACTCCAGGCTGACCTGCCCTTCCATGTGCTGGTCCGGGCCATGCTCCGAAGGGTTTCCTCTTTGATGAATGCCTATGGCAACGGCGAGCCAGCTCTGGATTATCCGGGTCTTGTCAAAAGGGCAGGCGCGGTCAAAATCGCGGACAATAACCTTTCCTGGTATGACTGGCAGCGGTATTCATTCCGCCAGGACGAAAAAATGCTCATGGGCGGTATGGCTGGGGCTGTGACGTATGAGGGAGACATTGGCGAATATCTGCCGCTTTTTAATTTTTGCGAACAGGTTCATCTGGGGAAACAGACGACGTTTGGGTTGGGGAAGGTTGGGGTGGAGGTTGGTGCTTAAAAGTAAAAATTTAAAAAAGATTGGAGTATTTTATGGAAGAAAAAGAATATCTCGTCGTGATGGGAGTTCCCAGTATCAAAAAGTACGTCTTTGGCACCGACCGATTGATGGAAATCAGAGGCGCGAGTGCATTGCTGGACAACTTAATCCGGAATGAAATTAAAAAATATTTACAGAATTGTACCGGATTTCAAGAAGCCAACTTGGTCTTTGCCGGTGGAGGAAGCGCTCAATACATTATTAAAGCTGATAAAGAAACTCTTGAAAAATATTTAAGGGGATTAGAAGGCCTTTTTATCTGTAAAACCGGAGGCGGAATTCGGTTAATCTGGGGAAAGGCGGAATATAATGGAGTGAATTACCAGGAAGCCTTGAAATCAGCGCATCTTGATTCAGAATCTAAAAGAGAAGAAGAACCATTTATTCCAATATCTCAGCTTCATACGGGCTTTGTTCGTGAATGTGATAGCTGCTCAAAGATGGCTATCCATATTACCCAAGACCGGGACGATCAACGTATTCTATGCAGCGAGTGTTGTCTTAAACTGGATTACAACTTAAATGCCCGCAGTGGTCTATGGGATGAACTATCGACATTTTTGAAGAAAAAACAGGTTGATGCGAAACGCCCTGATAGCTTTGAACAGATCGGAGAACAATGCAGGGCTCGGAAGGGGTACACGGCCCTTATATACGCTGATGGCAATGCCATGGGAAAAATCATCAAAAAAATAGGAAAGAAAGAGGATTACCGGTTTTTTTCAAATACAGTAGAAAACTCCATCCGCAACGCATGTCACAACGCGGTTTACGAAACATTTTTTGATGGCAAAAAAAGTCAGCCTGCCGTGTTACCTGCTGAAATATTACTTTTAGGTGGAGATGATCTGCTGGTGTATTTAACTGCGGAAAGTGCATTCCCATTTGCTATCAAAATTGACAAAAAATTTAACATGGAGACTGCAAAAATCTTCTCCGGGTCACCATTTTTTTCTGAGTTGCTCGCGGGAAAAGGCCTAACGATTTCATTGGGAATTGCTTATGGAAAAACGCATACTCCTTTTTCCTTGTTGCTGGATCAGGCTGAGGAGCTGCTTCATCTTGCAAAGAAAAAGGGTTCACAGAATACCGATCCTGAATCGTATTACGTTCCTGCTTATATAGACTATCATCTTTCCACGAACTTCAACCAGATCAGTGTCAAGGACAGCAGAACTGATCACATGGAAATTTTTCGCTCTAAAACTGAGGATGACATTAAGATTACTAAGATTATCAGGCTATATCAAAGACCCTATTCGCTTGAGGATGCCGAAGCCTTGCTGGAGCATGCTGAAATTTTAAAAAACAGCGACATTCCGGGGTCGCGGCTGAATCGGATGGGTAATGCGCCTGCAATGGGAATGGTGGATGGGACAGTAGAGTTTTTAAATCTATACACCAGAGCCAAAAACACAAGGGAAGCTGTTGGTAATGCATTGGCTAGGTTTGACTGTTTTACAAAATTGCCCTGGAAAGTTGAGTCTTTTGGCGAATCCACGGCACTTGTCGATGTAATTGAACTTGCAGGATTTTGTAACAAAAACTCTTTATAACTACCAGGGAAAAACAAATGCATCATATTTCACTACATTTGACAATCAATATGACATCCAAATGGCATATGGGGTCAGGCGAAGGAAGCTTAATACTTGATCGTCTGATAAAAAAAGATCCCCGGAATCGACCGTTCATTCCCGGCAGCACATTAAAAGGAGTCATCAGGGAAAGCTGTGAAAAATTGTCCAGAACCCTTAAATTCCCGGAACCCTCTGATCCTCACCAGGATGATTTAACCATTCAGGATAATTTCCAGCCGCTTGTCAAGCTGCAATCACCTGTTGACAGAATTTTTGGAAACAAATTCGAAGGTGGGCAGCTCTTTTTCAGGGACGCGCGCCTTGAAAATGAGTCTCCCTATGGTTTTCAAAAAACTCAGACACGGATCTGTAAATACCGCAAGCTGGGAACCGCAAAGGACAAGCACCTGTTTTCCACAGAATATGCAGCTCCCATGACATTGAAAACAACCATTGAGGGCCATCACCGGGATTTAATCAAGGATATGGAAGAAGACCTGCCCTTTGAATATTGCATTCTGATCGCAGGCATTATGCATGCCTCTCATCTCGGCGGCGATAAGAGCACGGGGGGAGGAAAAGCGGATATTCTTATTGATTCTATAACATATAATAAAAAGACGGTTTATAAGGATACGGTTTTTGATTATCTGGAATTGCCTGAATATTATTCGGATGTCCTTAAAACGGAGGCAAAGACATGAAACGTTATCGAATCACGGCGAAACTTCTTTCGCCGCTGTCTATCCGGCAAAACCGGCAATCAAACATGCCATCGGCTTTACCCTATCTTTCCGGGACCAGTTTAAGAGGTGCATTAGCTGCAAAATATATCCGTCTTGGCGGCAGTCCTGAAGACAAAATTTTTCAAACACTGTTTATCTCGAACCCGGTATATTTTGCCAATTTATTACCGGTAAAGAAGGAAGGCGAAATTTCTATAGTATTGCCGCTTACAAGCGTTTCCTGCAAACGGGCACCGGGATTCTGCAAAGAAAAAAAACACGGTGTTGCGGACACACTGGTGCATAAATTTGCGCAAAGAAATCAGATAAGAACTGATAATGACTCTGTATGTCCGGATAATACATGCCGGAATGATATGAAAACGTTCAGTGGTTTCTGGAACGGCGATATGAATTCGCCTATAGAAATAAAAACATCAATCCTTTTTGAACGGCATACGGGAATAGACAGGACTACAGGTACGGTTGCCCATCAGCGTTTTTTCATCACCCAGGCTCTGGCCGATTTTTATAAAAATACCGATTCCGGGAAATATGAACAACAATCCCTTTCGGGTAGCATATTTATAAAGGATGAACAAATTGAGGCACTGAACCCGCTTTTCAATGGACCTGTCTTTGTCGGCGCAGCCCGGACCCGAGGCCAGGGTGAAATTGAGTTGTTGGTTGAAACAGAAGAAACCGCATTATTATTCCCGGATATTGTGGAATGGGACAAAAAATTTAAAGAAAAAATAAAAAAGATATCAAGTGCTGAAGTTCCGCCTGAATTGTTGGCCGGACTTTATTTCAGCATAACCCTTGAATCGGACGCAATCCTGGTTGACCGGTTTTTACGTCCTTCCGCTGAAATCAATTTCCCGTTTGATAATATTGAACCTGTATTAAAAGTTGCCAAATCTCAGGCAATTCGAGGATGGCAATCGGCCTGGGGGCTTTCAAAAGCGGATGATGTCGGTCTTTCAATGGGCAGTGTTTATCTGTTCAGATACACTGGCAGTGATTTTGAGGGGCTTCAAAAAGTTCTGATCAGCACAGCAATCAATGGAATCGGTCTCCGGCGTGAAGAAGGCTTTGGGCGGATTTCCATTTGCAATTCACTGCATGTTCAAGAGGAGGTGATTTGATGATAAATAACCATAAAGCTATTGCCCCGGAAATACTGGATGAAATTGATATATTTATAGAAAATTTTTATCCACAGTCGGTCACCGCAGGAAATGAAATGGCAAGCGTTGAATTGAGTTCTTCACAGGTAAGAAGCCTTGAAACACTAGTCACTTCAGCCACTCGATTTTCTGAGGTTATTAATTACATTAAAAATCAAATCGGGAAAGATAAACAAAAGAAGTGGTCACATGCCGGGTCTTCCTTGTTAGGGCAACTGGAACAAATTGAAGCCAAGTCTGAATCGATGAAAAATTTATTCAGGATAACTGATCGGTCGCTAACAGATCTGGAAATTGAAGGCATACCTGAACCTATCATTTCAAAAATTAAAAAAATTGACATGTTACCTTATGCCGCTGAAGAAAAGTTTCGAAATATTGTAGAAAGATTGATCGGAGATGAATTAGATGATGAAGGTCAAAAAACTCTTCTGATCATTTTTAAATTTGCGCGAATCGAACCATTAACAATTTTGAATATAAAAATGATCCTTGTTAGAAAATGGTGCAAGCAGGTTGTTTCTCAATATTTTTATAAAATGGCACTTATGGGGAAAAAAGATGAGAATATGGTTTAAGTGGATTTCAGGAATATAATTATGGGATATATATACGATACCTTTATTAGTTATAAACACGATGTGTTCTATGATTGGGTACACGAAATCTTTTTTCCTCTTTTTAAAGGATTATTAGATTCAGAATTAGCTCCATATAAAAATAATGGTGAAAAATCTGTAATATTTATTGATGAAAGGAGGAAGAGGGCTGGGGATGGTTTGGAAGAGAGTATAGAATATGCGCTTACAAGATCTAAATGTTTAATCACTATCTTGTCTGCGGAATATTTTACATCAAGCTATTGCAGGAGTGAATTTGCCATAATGAATTATCGCCAGAACCAATTAGGACTTCGAACATCTGAGAAACCCAGGGGACTAATAATTCCTTTTATAATTCAAGATGGTGAATGTTTTCCAAAAATTATCGACAAAAACATTTGGCTTGATTGTAAGAATTTTAGAACCACTTCACCGCCAGCTTTTAAATTAGGATCTAAATATATAGCGTTCGAAGAAAAAATGTTTGAATGGGTCAAAAGTATTGCTCATACAATTGCATATGTGTCTGAGAAATACCCATGGAAAGCTGAATGGATTGATAAAAAATGGACAAAACGACCAGAATCCAAAGCTTCATCTAAAAAGTTACAACTGATTCCATTAACACTACTGGATTAATAAATTATGGGTAAGGTAATTACGTTCTATTCATTTAAAGGTGGTACTGGCAGAAGCATGGCCCTTGCTAATGTTGCTGTTCTTCTATCCGAATGGGGATATAAGGTTTTAATGATAGATTGGGATTTGGAAGCCCCGGGATTGGAACATTTCTTTAAAAGCAATACTGACATTAAGCCAATTCAAGAAAAAAAGGGTTTAATTGACTTACTTACTGAGTTCGAAAAAAAATTTTATAACATATCAATACAAACGACTCAAAAAAACTTAATCAATTGTTTGTCAAATATAATCAAGAAACAATCCGGAGGAAATTATCAGTCAAATATTGCTCGGGTTGATAAAGAATTAATATTTCATTTGGAGCAAGTAATATCAGAAATTCCGTTACCCGTAACTCACAACAATTTGCATTTATTATCAGCAGGAAAGAGGGAGGAGGGTTATTTCAAAAAGGTTCGAAATTTGGATATTAAATTATTTTATGAGTTTAGCAATGGTGGCAAATGCTTGGAATATTTAAGAAATGAATTCAAAAAAAAATATGACTTCATTCTTATTGATAGCAGAACAGGTATTACCGATTTTGGAGGCGTTTGCACCATTCAGCTTCCAGACATGCTTGTCCTCTTCTTTATTGCATCTGACCAGTCATTCAACGGCATTATAGAAGTTGCAAAAAAAGCTTATGATGCTCAGAAAAATTGGGTGATAGATCGACAAGGTTTGGATTCGATACCTGTAGCAAGTCGATTTGATTTCAATAGCGAATTTGAAACAGCCAATAATTGGATAACTCGGTGTGTAAGTCAATTAAATGATGTTTACGATCGCTGGCTACCTTTACCCGATAAGCAATCGCCACAGAATTGGGTTCAAAGACAAAACGACATGCTGATGAGTACCATGTTGCCATATATACCATATTTTAGTTTCGATGAAAAAATGCCTGTTTTTGAAGAGATGGATAAATCGAGA
>CAYTGW010000044.1:2834-7842 GCA_964437395.1 uncultured Desulfocicer sp. | reverse complement strand
TGAAATACGCTTATGAGAATATCGCAGCACTTTACGCAAACAATCTTGAAAACGCGGACCGATTGATTAATGACCGAGATACTTATATTCGTACAGCTACTGAACGGCTTCAAACAAAAAATAAAAGAGGAACGTTGATTATGGATAATCCATTTCCATCTATGCCCGCAGATGAATACACAGAATCCGAGGAATTTAGATTATTTTTGGATGAAACAATTCGCCAAAACGCCTGCCTATCCGTTGACCTTTTCCTCAAAAACAATAAACCCGTCAAAAACGCCCAATTGCACTCCATCCCCCTTGTAATTCAGGCGAAAGGACTTTCCGGTTTGAAAGATCTTATCGAAAACCAGAAAGGAAAGGATACAAAACCGGAAAACAAGGTATTCTGGGGATTTCTCCATGATCTCATTTTAGCCCAACCCGGCACTGAATATTCCCTCAGGCAAGTTATCCAGGATGAACTCAAAAGGCATAACCTGCTTGCAGAAGAAACAATGACACCCGATAAAACAGAGCAGAAAAAAATAAAAAAGTCCAACAAGGCTTTTATTGATGAGGTCTTGGCCCAATCTTTACCCGTCTATTTTGAACATTTTAATTGCCATTATTTTTATACCAGACAGGGAGCATGAACATGAGCAGACATAACATTTTGAACAGAAGGATAAAAATCTCCGGTAATCTGATATTTGACACAGCCTTTCATATCGGGTCCGGTAAGGAAGGAGAGCTGGCCACCAATATGGGGATTTTACGGGAGGCGGATGGAAGACCTATATTGCCTGGATCAACTTTAAAAGGAAATTTCAGGGCTTTTGCCGAACGGCTTTCAGAGCACTTGGGTTTTACAGCCTGTCTTATGGATTCAGGTTTATCTAAAAAGGATTGCATCAGTGATGAAAAATATCGAAAAAAAGTGGTGGATGAAAAATCTCGAAAAACTGTGGAAAAGGAATTTCAAGCATTAGAAACGGAAGATGAAAAGATCACATGGCTAAACAAAAATACCTGTGATGCATGCCGTCTCTTTGGTTCCCCTTTAAAGGCTTCGCGCATTTTTTTCAGCGACGGAACGCTCACACGATGGGATCAGCGAATACAGATACGGGATGGTGTCTGCATCGACAGGGACACGGAAACTGCCAGACCCGGCGCGAAATATGATTTTGAAGTGGTTCCTGCCGGGGCTGCTTTTGAGGTAACTATTGAATTGGAAGACCCGGATACCCGTGAACTGGCAATTATTGCCGCAGTTCTGGCGGAATGGGAAACCGGTTTTCGTTTAGGGGGCTTTACTTCCCGCGGTCTTGGAAGGGTAAGGTTGACGGACAAGAAGGTGGAGGTTGTTGATTACACGAATTTCGATCAATTGAAATCCTACCTGCTTACAAAACAGATGGCCGAAGCTGGAACACTGCTGGATGACAGCCTGCAAGCCCTGCAAGGTAAGGGAGGGATCCATGCTTAAGAGAATGATCAACACCGCGAAGATTGATATTGAAATACATCCCAAAGATCCAATGCTCATCAAATCCGGATTGGCTACTGTTGGTGGCGTTGATATGGCTTTTGTGCGGACATACCGGGCTGACGGCAAGGAAGAACCATTTATTCCCGGAAGCTCAATAAAAGGGATGTTCAGGTCCTATGCGGAAAAAATTTGTCGCAGTTTACGGGATACACCTGTTCCGGTTTGTTTGCCTTATCTTGATCCCAAAAAAGAAAAGGATGGAGAGAAACGACAGGCTTCGTGTGGACTTCGTTTTGAAAATCTTAAAAAAGATAAACCCATTCCTTCCACTGATGTTTATTGCTTGTCCTGTCCAGCATGCCGCTTGTTCGGCTCGCACAATTTTATTGGACGGTTTGCCACATCGGACGCTTATATCACCGACGAATTCAGAAAAAACGGCAGGCCGATTTTTGAAATTCGCGATGGAGTTGCCATCGACAGGATGACCGGCGGGACCGCCGGAGGAGCTAAATACACCTTGGAGGTATTGACCCGCGGCGAATTTTCGACAACACTGGAAATAAGAAATTTTGAAAGGTGGCAGCTTGGGCTTATCGGGCTGGTACTCCGGGATATGGAGCAGGGGCTGGTTCGCGCTGGCTTTGGGAAAAGCAGGGGGCTGGGGTTATTTCATGCAAAAATTTCAAATTTTCAAGTAACATATTATAATCAACATCCTGACACGCTAAAAGGCCTTTCGCGTCTTGTATCCGAACCTGACGCTTCAGCTTATGGTTTCTTTCCCGAGTTGACCGATAACGCTTCCCCGCTTCCGAAACCTAAAACCGATGGGTTGCGCTATATTTATAATCTGACAGATACCTGGAAAGAAACCCTTAAACCAGCGGTAACTGATCTGGTGAAGTATATTGAAACAATAAAATGGCCCAAAAACATCGAAGAATTCATCGTCGGGAGGAACTAAATGCCATTTCTTCATTCAAAGGATTTTGCTCTGGAAGAATTTATTGCTTTTATTTGTCGGTGCCGGTTTCCTGAAAATACATTGATGATAGCTTTTTCGCCTGCTGAAATGTTTTTTGATCTGTTCAGATTTGATGAATCATTTTTAAAAACAACGGATCAGGGACGTATTTTCTGGGCTGGTGGTGAGCTTAAATGGCGTTGTGTGGATGGACAGATCCGTGTTGTCTATCTTGGAACCGAAGAGCCCCCCACCGGACTTGACGACCACTCCCATGAAATAAACGGCCTGAAAAGCAACACGCACGAACTAATACTTTGGGGGATTCGAACCAATAAACAACTTGAATGGATTGAACAGCAGGTTCCGCAACGCTTTGTCTACCCTGTTTCCGGAAATCAATATTCACAAGGGCGGGTTGCTGTTGTGGTTGAAAATTGGCTTGATTCATTAGAAATCGTCCAGTTCAGCCGTTATCAAAGCCTAAAAGAAATATCAGGAGAAAAACCATGCCGATAGATGAAATATTCTGGAATCCCTATCGAATGATTCCAGTCAGAGAAAATATTGACAGAAAACAGCCACAAACCCATGAGAGGTTCAAAGGGGAATGCGGTATTATTTCATGCACCCTGGAAAATCTGACCCCTTTGTTTGTGGGTAAGAATCGCTTAAATGATCAACTATTCCTCACACGAAACGGCAAACCCGTGATTCCGGGAAGCTCACTTAAAGGAATGCTGCGTTCGCTTTCGGAAATCATCGGGGGCGGCTGCCATGTCACCGACCCTAAGGGCCAATACAGTAAACCGCTTGCCGCATGTAACGATGCACAAAAGTTATGCATCGCCTGCAGGATGTTCGGAATGATGGAACGGGGTTCCCATGCAAGGGTGCATTTGGGGAATGTGAGTACCGGTGATGCGTTGATTCGGGAAGGCAAGCCACAGACGCAAACCTTTCAGATTTTATTATCAAATTGCGGAACCCGGCATGAATCCTTTTATCGGACCCCTAAGTCAGGGCGGTTTGATGGGAAATCCCGAAAATTGTATTTTCATCAGCCGCTCAGAACCGACTCTGTTCCGAATGTTCCGGAAAAATTAAAACCCCGTACCTGGAATATCAATGCGTTGAAACCCGGCCATCATTTTGACTTTGAAGTTCACTTTACCAATCTAAGTAAAGAGGAAATTGAACTTCTTGTTTACTCTCTGGCGCTTGAAGAAAATAGACAGGTGGAAATAGGGGAAGAGAAGCTGCTGCTTAAAGGCCCTCTCAGGCACAAAATCGGCAATGCAAAGCCTTTAGGTCTCGGGTCCTGCCATATAACCATAAATAAAATCATCTATCTGGCAGATCCAAAAAAGCGATTTGCTTCGCTCCAGCAGCCAAGTGATATGGTTTATGAAGAAAGTTCCCTGAAAAACGAGATAGTAAATCTCACGGGCCGCTATTCAGTCGATGTCGGCGAAGTGATGCAGCAGTTACGAAAAATGCTGATCTGGGATGAGAAAGATACCAGAAATTTTGCTTATCCGGATTATTACTGGTTTAAAACTCCTGACAATAGCCAGAAAACACTTAAAAACATCTAAAGGATAAAATGATAATGAAATTCGCATCAACGTTTTTGTCCCATAGTTAGGATGATAAAAACCTTGTGGAAACAGTGGCTCATGAACTGGGTCGGCGTGGGGTTATTGCCTGGCTGGATAAAAACGAACTGGATGCAGGCGACAGTCTCAGCGTTTCCCTTCGCAAAGCTATTCTTGATCAAGCGACGGTAGCCCTTTTCCTGTCCTCGTCATCGGTCAAATCACCCTGGGTTAAGGATGAATTAACCATAGCGCTTCAACTGGAAAATGAACCGGAGTTGAGAGATAAGATTATACCCATATTTATCGGCAACCCGCTTAAGCTGGTTTCATCTCATGAACTTTTAAGGAGCCGCTGGCTTCATCCGGATGGGGACCGGGTGGACAGGCTGGGCATTGTGGTCGATCCAGATAATATGGATATGGATTCAGGAATTGATATTGCAGAAAAGATATCGAATAAAATATATAAGATATTAAAAATTAAGGAGCATAGTGAAATCGCTGTTTGTTTAGACCAAAGAGGTAACGGAATCCGCAAGGGGATTCCGCAATTTCTACCTGAAAACATAATGGCATCTGGACTGCCTGCCCTGGTATTCAGACCCGACTTAAAAAAACGTAGCCTGGAAGAGACTTTGACAGGAGACGCCTGGAAATCCTTCATGGGGACTGTGATCCATTCTCTTGATCAAGCGGTTGGCAGCCCTCGATGGGCCTCTCCAAAAAAAATCAGGATTTTTGGAGGAGCGCAACTTTCCATGCCATTTGTGTTGGGTCAGTACTTCAACAGGAATACATCAGCCCATTTATTTTGCACAAACAGAGATAGCTCAACTTTTAACAATCAGCACCAAGATAGACATGCCCCGCTTGAAGGAGGCAACCCTCATTGTGAAACGCCCCACAAGGATATTCAGCCAATACCCGACACCCAAAAAACAGACCGGGTATCGCTATTGTTAT
>CAYTGW010000044.1:0-2824 GCA_964437395.1 uncultured Desulfocicer sp. | reverse complement strand
TATCCAATAAACATATAGTTCCTCAGGTCAAAAGTTATCTTACCGGAAGGCCGGATTTTTTGCCATTACTATGGATTGAGAGTAACACATTTAGCGATAATTCACAGGTGATGGAATACATCGCGAATGTAGTGGCCCTGCTTTTGCGTATTAGGGATCAGCATGGTGTAAGAATGGTTAATCTTTTTTGCGGTCTCCCCTTTCACATGGTCCCATTGCTGGCTGCGAACCTGCTCCATGTGGTTGAAAATGTAAATTTCATGGAGTATCGCTATGATCTGAAGGGGACGACTTCAAGCTTTGGAGAAATGTATGAGATGGTTCCCATCAAAGTATGATCCATTACAGATATAGCAAGTATTTTATCATCGGAAAGCTGATCTGACTCCAGAAGGGATTGAGACACCCGCTGGGCATCCGTTTAGTCGATGTAAAAATTCCCAGAAAACAGACCTGACTTCAGAAGGGATTGAGACTTTTGCATGCGCGCTTTTGAGCTGACGACCATGACCCCGGAAAACAGACCTGACATCAAAAGGGATTGAGACGGTCCAACTCCACCGGTTGAGACTGTAATAGTATACCCGGAAAACAGACCTGACATCAGAAGGGATTGAGACAGGGAATTCCCCAGACTTTCATTCCAACTTTAACATCCCCGGAAAACAGACCTGACATCAGAAGGGATTGAGACAAATAAGGGTAATTTGCACGGTTTGTTCCTTTTGTTCCCGGAAAACAGACCTGACATCAGAAGGGATTGAGACGATATGCGATTTATGCAATAAATCATCCGCTGGCAATACCCGGAAAACAGACCTGACATCAGAAGGGATTGAGACGTCATACGATCCATAGCCCGGTGAAAAAATAACGACCCGGAAAACAGACCTGACATCAGAAGGGACAATACGGGCAACCACAGGGGGTTTGCCCCTACAAGGGATTGGACTTCATGACTGCTGAACGATTCTGATAAAATTGGATGTATATCAAATCTTATTGGGTGGCTCTTGTGGCCACACTATTTTTTGAGACAGATTTTATTATCTATAGTCATATATTTTTACGGGCAATACGGGCAACCACAAGGGTTTGCCCCTACAAGGGATTGGACTTCATGACTGCTGAACGGTTCTGATAAAGATTGGGTGTATATCAAATCTTATTGGGTGGCTCTTGTGGCCACCTGTATTTTTTGTGATAGATTTTATTATCTATAGTCATATATTTTTACGGGTAATACGTGCAAACGGGCAATACGTGCAAACGGGCAACCACAAGGGTTTGCCCCTACGGGATTGAGACCAAATATAATCAGCATGTACGAAGGTAATTTTGTCAAACAGGATAGATGAAGGGGAGACAGTGGAATTCGGCAGAACGGATTGCGAGGACGGGACGCAATGCCGCGCCGCTCTCGACGCAGACGTAGACGGGTATGATCTATCGACCTTCTGTCCGGATCACACGGGAGAACGGCTCAGAGCGCAGTGATTGGTATGGACTGGACGGATGGAGTCAGTGGCAGGGGTCTGTGCGGTCAGACAGATCAAACCGCCTGGACCGATGGACAGCTTCAGTTTTTCAAGAGACTGAAAATGCCGGGCATCGTTTTTTCCGGGGGATGCTGTTTTTTTAATCTCCAGTGGATACACCATACCATCCTGAACAATGAGAAGATCGATTTCCTTTTGGTCTTTGTCGCGATAATAATAAAAGGGGGGACGGCGGCTATTGTGCCGGTAGCTTTTCAGCAGCTCCGTCAGTACCCATGTTTCCAGGATTGCACCGGACATGGCGCCTGCTTCGAGCGTTTCCGGACTGGACCATTCCGTCAGGTAGGTGTGATTTACCACAATACGATCATACTTTTTGCCGAATTAACGATCATATGATCTGGGTCTTTTTTTTGATGTTTTGCCAAATTGAAATGGTCTTTTGGAGGAGATCTTTTTTCGCAATTTTATGACGTCTTTGACAATGCGGTTTTGAAAAAAAAAGAGGGAAACGGATTTTCATCCGTTTCCCTTCCGGGCTTTGAAGCCCCCCACATCCGGCTCAGGGGGACACATCTTTCAATGCTATTTTGAACAACGCTCGATCAGTTCGGTAATGGTTTTCGCTTCCAGAATGGCGGATTTGATCTGTTTCAGCCGGTCGACACTCTGGATGTTTTTCATAACCTTCAGCAGTTTTTTATTTTCAGCGGTCTTGCCGAATTTGAGGATAAGGGCTAGCTCAATGCCCTCAAGGAGGCCCTGGCGGACGCCTTGTTGCATTCCTTGCTGAACCCCTTGCTGGATTCCCTGTTGAACTCCTTGCTGGATTCCCTGCTGAACCCCCTGCTGGATTCCCTGTTGAACTCCTTGCTGGATTCCCTGCTGAACCCCCTGCCGGATTCCCTGGTCGAACCCTTCTTTTTTCCATTTTTCCGCCAATGTCATGATCAGATCTCCGTTTATATTGGGTAAAGATTGTTCTAAAATGGTTTTCATCCCTTCGGCAGATATCTCCTCGACCGTACTGAGCAGATACCGCAACAGGGATTCAATATATTCAATTCCAGTCTCTTTTTGGGACAACTCCTTTAAAAGAGATAAAATACCGGGCAATTTGTTCGTGATATCCGGATCGAAAATATGCTTGAACAACAAAGCAACTGTCCGGAACATCACATTTCCTTTGATCTGATCGTCCGGATACTGGGTCAGATCATGAAGAACAAACTCGAAATCAGGAATATACGCCTGTAATTCCGGGTCATGGTTTGAAAAAAGAACCGACAACCGTTGTCCGGCAGACCATTTTTTCCTGCCGTGGT
>CAYTGW010000043.1:8716-23065 GCA_964437395.1 uncultured Desulfocicer sp. | reverse complement strand
ATTAAATGGGTATTACCATCAAAAAGGACGAGCTCAAGTGCGGGATGGTTTTTAATTGCATTCAAAATTGTGCCGATCCATGTTGAATTCTTGATAGGCGGTTGTTCTTCCATGTGAGTATTCACAAGCCTCAGAAACACCTTAATTCCCTTGCTGTTTACCAGGTCTAGAAATGCCACAAGATTATTTATTTCTTGGTAAGTCGGCTGGGGCCACTGTAAACCGAGTGCTGAATGCGTATTACATTCAGGGGGTTCAAAAGATCCTGAACTCGAAGGAGGATCGGACGCACGAAGTTCAAACGTTATCACATTGACACCCATTTGGCGAATAGCATCTAACTGTAGCGATACTTCCTCTGCTACTGTATGCCCCACCACAGCATCAAAAGAATTAAAATTTGTTATTACTTGGCCTGACCAGTATTCACTGGGCCAGCCCCTCCGTTCAAATTGGACGTATACGCCCCGAACGGGCAATAATGGCCTGGAACTTTGAACTATAATGGGCAGAGACTGAGTGGCGGCTATAGCCGGCCACCCTCCTATCAGAAAAGACAGGGCTATGGATAGGGACAACCTCCAGCATAGCCTAGCCGATGTTCCCCTCCCTTCTCCTTTGGCCCCACGATAATGCTTCTCCTTTTTCAGGAAGTTCATGAACCTGTCCGATTAGACTGCCTCTTTAAGCTTTTTCCCGGCCTTGAACTTAACCGTTTTCCCGGCTTTGATTTTAATCGGCTCTCCGGTTTTGGGATTGCGGCCTTTACGGGCTTTGCGCTGCCCTTTTGAAAAAGTGCCAAAGCCGATCAACGTCACTTTTTCGTCTTTTTTCTTGAGCGTTTTTGTTACGCTGTCGATAAATGAGTTTAGTGCCGCAACCGCCGCCGTTTTTGAAATTCCGGCATCCGTTGCCATTTTTCCGATCAATTCCGCTTTGGTCATTTTCCCTCCCTGGGTGATGGATATGATATGGATATGATGTGGTAAAATAAATTGAAATGAACCAGATGGTTATATTTAAAGAAAAAATTGCCAAAGTTCAATATAAATTGTGGTCCATAAAGGATCGATCAAAACTAAAAAATAAGGGCCACATTCTTTGCCCGGCCCAACGCTTAAACAACTTGACATTTGATGATATATTTAAAAATACAGCATGTATATTCAAAGCTTGCTGACGAGCAAGCTTTACCACCTGGTGAAATCCTTACCGGCTCCCAGCAGTGGGGGGTCATGAAAACCATGGCGGAAAGTCTTGCCGGGCGCGCTGTACTTCTGGATCTACACAGCTTCAGTCTCCATGAAATCAGCCAGAGCGATCGTTTGTCGCCGTGGGTTGTCAGGTGGCTTGAATCCCCCGATGAGTTCCTGGCCAATCGCCAGACACGGCATATGTCCATCAAACCCCTTTACGAACAGCTTTGGCGGGGCTTTCTGCCGGAGGCCCAATTCCTGGAAGCAGGTGTCATCCCGGATTTTTTGCATGCCTACCAGCGCACCTATATTGAGAGGGATGTCCGGCTTATGGCCGGCATATCGGACCTGCAGGTGTTCGGCCGGTTTCTTCAACTGGTTTGTGCCTTGACCGCCCAGGAAATCAATTTCAGTCAGCTCGGAAGGGAATTGGGGTTGACGCCGCAAACAGCCCAAAGATGGCTCGATATCTTAAAGTCAACGTTTCAGTGGTTTGAACTGCCGGTATATTCGAGAAATCCAGTAAAACGGCTCACGAATAAGCCGAAAGGATATATCGCAGACACCGGCCTTGCCTGTCTGACCCAGGCCATTTCCGTTCCCAAAACCATTGGCGGACATCCTCTATGGGGCGCGTTGTTTGAGACCGCGGTGGTCGCCGAATTCAAAAAACAAACCGCCTTTTTATCGCCTCAACCCAATTTTTATCACTGGCGTACCTACAGCGGCGCGGAAGTCGATGTTCTCCTGGAATACAACGGGATAATTTACCCAATCGAAATAAAGGCAAAAACCAACCCGGCGCGGCGTGATTCGATGGGAATTTCGGCATTTCGCAAATCGTATCCACGCCAGAGTATCGCCAAGGGGCTTGTAATCGCTCCCTGCCCGGCCGTGATCCCATTGTCCGAGCATGATTATGCTGTTCCATGGGATTTGGTGTAAAAGAAAAGGAATATATGAATGGTTTAACTTATTATTATTTTTGGTGATCCCACCGGGATTCGAACCCGGGTTACCGGCGTGAGAGAGCCTCGACACCACCCTTATCTACCTGAATTCATGGCGATTTTCACTGCAAGAAACGCATAAAATACATCACACGCATGACGTTTTGTATCCGCTTTTGTATCCGCCATTAAACCGGATTTTTAGCGTGTGAATTTTTACACAAATACCGATCACTGACAAACAGTATTCACCACAGTAACGTTCCCACCACCCCATACAGTAACCTCGGAGACAGAGAACATACAGTAAAACGCCGGAAACAGTCCCCAAATAATATTTTCGTGTCAGTTTGTTTCTGAATAACATCGGCATGTCCCGGAAACATACTGTATATCATCAAGGGGATTGGTCGGGATACTGTATCGGTTACTGTGGTGCATGACTATAGTGCATGGAATGAACAACAGTACATCATTTGGAGCTATATCGGTACTGGTTGATCGTTGCTCCCGGGGAGCGTTGATATCATTATGATGATCTTGGACAGGGGTTTCCTGCGGACGATTCGGAATGTAGAAATTAAAAAACGCGCAATACGCGCTTTTGGGAATATTGGGGTGTCGTAACTGAGAGGAGGTGAGACTATAATTGACTTCGACCAAAATTTTTGAATCCGAACTATACCTGGAATAGCTCAATTCTTGTATCGCAGGTGAAACAACAGTCTTTGGATATGACCCAAAGCCGGAATTGTGCGAACTTGAGAGCATCCTAATTAAAGCGTTTGTTACACGTTTTTTACTCTGACATATATGTGTACGATAGAAGAGTCTTCAGTAGATTTTCGCTTATCAACTTCAACATATTTTATTGCTTGAACCAGCTTTCCCAGTTTTTCGTATCCATAGTTTCTTGGGTCAAAGGATGGAACGTTTTTGTTTATATAACCACCTACGGCTGAGAGCGGAGCCCACCCATCGTCCCGAGATACGGCTTCTATTGCTGAGATTATTATAGGCTTCAGCTCAGTATTTTCTGACTCGTCCACCTCATTTCTTTTAATTTGTGGCCTAAGAATCTCTGTATATACAAATTTGTCGCACGCGGATATAAATGGTTCTGGTGTTTTCTTTTCGCCAAACCCATAGACAGTTAAACCCGCCTCTCGAATTCTTGTGGCTAATCTTGTAAAGTCGCTGTCGGAAGATACAAGGCAAAAACCGTCCAACCTTTCTTCATGGAGCAAATCCATTGCATCAATAATAAGAGAGGAATCCGTTGCGTTTTTTCCTGTGGTATAGCTGAACTGCTGAATTGGTTGTATTGCATGCTTATGCAAATGGTTTTTCCATCCTTTTAGATTGGTTGTAGTCCAATCTCCGTATACACGCTTGACACTGGCTATTCCAAATTTTGCAATTTCAGCCATTAATTCGGAACATATTGATGCTTGGGCATTGTCTGCATCAATCAAAACCGCAAGTTTCTTGTTTTCATTTTCTGACATATAATTTCCTTATTGAGGTTCGACTGGCGTCACGGGCGGCATGGTCCTCGCCGTCTCGTGCACGCCCAGGTGTATGCCCAGCATGATATAGACCGGGTACGCATAGCAAGTAACATTCCTTAATCATAGGAAAAATTCAATATACAATATATGGGACACATTGATTTCGGTCAAATCTGACTTTAGGGTCACCGGTCAAATCTGACTTTAGGGTCGCCACTTTACCGCAGACCCATTATATAAATAATTGAAAATGCCGTGGAATACAATCGAAAGTTCTCAATCATGGAGGATAGGGTCGGCACAACATAGGGCTTTGGCTTGATCAGCAAGAACGCCGGATATCCATTTAGAAAGTGCGTCATCATCCACAAAAAATACCCCTCCGATCTGAAGGGGTACATTGATTTTCCCCAAATCCAGTTCACTTCAGAAGCTCCCCGACCAGTCCATATTCAAAATCCGTCACGCCATGATCCGCATTAAATTTTTCCAGTTTCTTTCGATCCAGCGCCGGTTCATCCACACTCACAGCACGATAAAGCTTGATATGAACGCCATAAACTTTACGCATTTTTTCCAGCACCGACAACGCTTTTAACGGATCTGCATATCCGACCGGTTCCGTTTCCCCAATCACCAGAAACCCCAGACTATGACAGGGGTTCGCCACGATGGAAATTCCGTCCTTTTTATTTCCGGAACTTCGCAGAATATCAACGCCATCATCGCCATCCCCATCATCCATAAACAATTTGGCATTGGCGATCATCCCGCCAGGCCCATAAACCGCAGCATCATTTTCATCCGGGTCCATGGATTTCACATATTCCGAAAGGTTTGATACCGCTTGATACGCATCATTATAAAAGGTCACCTGATCGATTATTCCCCCGGACAAAGTGACCAGAACATATCTTGATTTTCCCAAGGAGTTCCTCAACTCAAGGATTTTCCATTTCAAATACAATTCTTTTATGGACATTGACATTCTCCCTTTTAAAATAGAAAAACCCCCGATGATTTCTCAACGAGGGCTCTTTTCAGATTTGGCTATTCAGTTTAATTGAGCATTCCCAGAATATTCCCGCCGACTTTCTGAAGACGGTACGCGCTTTCAGCCGGTAAAGTTTCAAACTGAGCTGCACGCGTATAGGTATTGACGACATTAAACATCGTATTTCCCGCTTCCAGCAACCATCCCCAGTCCACCGCTTCCTTTTCCGGCTTGTTCAACTGGAATTGACGGTTGAAGCGTTCCAGAGTATTGGACGGGTTATCCACCAAACTTTCCATGGACAATTGAAACTGGTGCTTCTGTCTTCCGAGTTCATATGACACCTTCTCCAGCACATCCGGAAACTCGGTCAGGATTTTTATGGAGATGTGACGATAGGATGCGCCGATCTGCGTTTTAGAAATCAGACCGTTGGTGCATACCAGTCTCAACATAAACGCTTCGATGGACAGGGCTGAAAGACCGACCTCAGAATTGGCGATGGAAACCCCTGGAGTGATTTTATCTCCGTTTATTTCAAACGTCTTGTTACCATCAGGAATGCTTAACAGCATCAGATCATGGTCCAGTTTGCATTGAACCTTTGTGTCCGGACCATAACCCAGAGAATCCAGCCGTTCCAGAACCTCGAAGTTATCCACCGGCCTGTATTTCGGGGTGAAGATCGCTCGTACATCATCCCCATCGAACCTGCAGAACAGTTGATCATTTTTCTCATGGGCGAGCCAATGGTTCATATTGACCGCCTGAATTTCCGGGGGACATTTCTGAAGATACTGATAGGGAATTCCCAGTCTCCAGGATATCGATCTCTGAGCAATTTCACGCATGGGATGGGTTTCATACTCCCCGATCCGTATGGTTTTAAGATCGTCAAACGAGATGTCCTTTACCGTGATGTTTTTATCAAAGCAGTTTTTTGACATCGCATAAACCCTTTCAGACACTTGGTTCATCGTAGTGGTGTTGTTCATTTTGTATTTTCCTCCTTATATTTATGGTTAAAATCGCATTCTTCGCATCTGGTTTTATCCCTGCATCCTCGGCAAACTTTCCCCTGATCCAATACCCTTGGGATATGATCAAAGACCCGTTCAATAGCCTCAGTCATCGGGATATTCATGGCCCATGCGATTCTTCTTAATGTCCGGGATGATTTTAGGCTCAGTTCCGGCGTATAGGCCATTTCAGCTTCCTTTCGTTTTCATCGTCACCCTGCAATGATTTAAATGAATTTCAAAAGCGGATAATTCCTTATTGGCGATAAATCCCCAGTTCATCCAGGCTCCCCCGGGCAAGCAGACGGGATGATGTAAGCAATCAAATTCCTGAAACAGCCGGCATATGAATTTCCATAGATCTTCGTTAACTTCCGGGTGACCATCTATGCTTTCAATTTGATCCCAGTCCGGAAACACCAGCTTATAAAGATCCATCAAGACCTTCTGCTGATGGTCGTTTTTTTGAAACAGGGTTTTAATTTGCTCCTTCAGGATTTTTGGGTCCGTAATCCCCAGAACGAGCCAGTGTTGAGCACATTTATCTTCAAGGGTCATGAGTTCCTCCACGTTGATGGTGTTTTATGGTTGCGAGTGATTTGGTTCAGGATATTTACGGTTTGATTCTGACAATAGCGGGACTGTTTCTGAGATGATGATGATCGGCGGGATGCATATCTTTTGAACTAAATCCAGTTTATCCGGATCATCACAATGATTCTTCTGTTTCGTGATCCGTTTCAAAGTCTGACTGGTCATCGGCCGGAATGGATACGCCATCCTCATCACCCCCTTCCTGGTATATTTCCGGTTCACCCAGGTCAAAGAGAACAACGGTTACGGGTAAGGATATGGTGGGATAGAGCAGCTCGATTTCTTCATGGACCATTTTTGCAGTATTTCCATAGGGGCTTTTCTCGCTTCGTTTTGAGGTCAACAGCAGTATCCCGGTTTCGATCATCCCTTTGTCATAGCCGATCTGAAGCCTCAGCAATCCTTCCAGGATGAACTCATACGCCGCAAAACTTCCTTCAATGGCGACCGATTTTTTAAACCCCTTGTACATATATCTTCGGCCCTCAAGGATCTTCAGCGTACCGTTTTCACGCCATCCCATCTCATCCAACGCCTGCCGGAACAATTCTCCCTTGTACAAAGCTCCGGTTAATGCATCGGCGACATATTCCATGGTGGCCTTGACGTCCTTGACCAGGTGTTTCTGTTTTAAAATCTTATCCGAATCCCTGAAATGCAGTATTTCAAACATAAGGGTTTCTCCTTTCAATTGGGTAATTTATAATTTCAATAAGTGATTTGTATCCCATCCCGGTTACAATCAGATGGTCAAAGACATTAATCCCCAGCAGTTTTCCCGCATCCAGCATGGCCCGGGTCATCGCAATATCTTCTGAACTTGGCTCCAGCATACCGGATGGATGGTTATGACATAAGATGATGGAAGCGGCATTGGCCAGAATTGCGCTCTTAAACACTTCCCGTGGGGTAATACTGGTTCCGGATAAAGTCCCGATGCTTACCGTTTCAACTCCGATCAAATGGTTTTTTGCAGTCAGCATGATGGATAACATTTTTTCCCGGTCGGAACTGATCAACTCCTCTTTCACCAGTTCATACGCCATATTCGCATTGGAGATCGTGATCATCTCGTTTGCATCATTTTCCCTGACCAGACACACTCTGAACCGTATCCCTTTGTATTTGTCATTGTACTTCGGTTTTGACATCAAACATTCCTCCTTATCTGTCGGAACAACCGCATATTAAAGGTGAGAGGCATGATCCATATCCCAGGTCAACGAAATACGGATCTCTTTCCCATGAAGCTTTGAGAGGGTTTAAGCGGATTTTTTCTCGCCCAGAATCTCGGATAGAAATGGAGATTTTTTGGCCGACTGACCCAGATACGTTAATGAATGGCTCAGATATAAAAGCTTCATCGCCCTGGACATTCCCACAAAACAGATCCGTCTTTCCTCCTCGATGTTCTCTGATTTTTTAGTGGGCAAAATCCCTTCGACCATTCCAACGATAAAGACCACTTTAAACTCCAGTCCCTTTGCACGATGGACGGTCATGAGATTTACGCCTTCCTTATTGTTGCTCACCGATTCGTTTTGAAAGGTTTCGGTATATCGGAGAAAGGATTCAATGTCGCAATACCTTGCAGCAGCCAGTTGAAGCTGGTTTAAATTCTCAATCTTTGCATCATCGGGACTGGGGATGTCATCTTCCGTAATATAGCGGTCATAATCCAAAGATGCTCTCAGCAGGTTGATCAGTTCCGCAGGTTCTAAGTCATTTGCATCCTCAATCAACGGGTCCATGAACCGGACAAACTCATGGATGTTTTTCCGGATATAGGGAAGTTTGATCTGCATGGTGGCCAATGCGGGATAAAGATGACTTCTTTGTTCCAGCGCATATTGTCTGAGCTCGAAGATGAATTTCCTGCCGACATACCGGTTGGGGACATTGATGATGTTGGGCAATGCGTCATCCCCGGCTTCAGAATCAGGACTGGAAATCACCTTTAAATAATCCAACAGGATTTTGACTTCACGCCGGTCATAAAAACTCAAGCCGTTCTGGATGTGATAGGGGATTTTGTATTCCAGAAACGTTTCCTCGATCACCCGCGACTGAAAATTGCACCGGTATAACACGGCTATGTCTTTATAAGCATATGCTTTACGGTTTATCAGATCGTTTATTTCATTGAGCAGGGACAGCGCTTCAGTCTCTTCGGATGAGGACTCCAGCACAATAACATCATCGCCATCCGGGTTATGGGTTTTCAGGGTTTTTTGAATCTGTCGGATGTTATGCTGGATCAAATTTTGACACGCCTGCAATATCTGAGGGGTTGACCGGTAATTCAAATTCAAAATGAACTGGTCGGACTCGGGGAATATGGTTTTAAAATTGATAATGTTTCCCACAGATGCGCCGGTGAACCCGTAGATGGACTGAGCATCATCCCCGCATATCCAGAAAGACCCATCGCTTGATTCGTCAATCAGCAATTTCAGAATTTCCATTTGAGCCGGGTTTGTATCCTGAAACTCATCCACCAGCAGATGCCGAAATACTTCCTTATACTTTCCCCTGACCAATTCATCATCTCTCAGCAGTTCATAGGTCTTGATCAGCAGGTCGTCAAAATCATAGAGCATCCGTTTTGTCTTTTCCCGGTCATAGGTTTCATAAATATCTGCGATCTCCATCATGGCGCTGTCCCCGACATACAACTCCTTGAATTCATCCACCGTGATCAAGTTGTTTTTGGCCAGGCTGATTTCCCTTAAAGCCGTTCCTGTGGAGATGTCCCGGGTTTTAAGTTTCTTCATCACGTCTTTTATAAATATGATCTGCTCTTTCCCGAAAAGGATTTCAAAGACAAACCCTTCGGACTTTAAAACCGTGTGACAAAAGGAATGAATGGTTGCCAGAAACACCCGTGATGACAGATCTCCCAGTACGGGAATCAGACGGCTTCTCATTTCATCGGCCGCATTCCGGGTAAAGGTAAGTCCCAGGATATTTTCCGGGGAAATGTTATATTCATTGACCAGAATTCCGATTCGCTCCATCATGGTCTTGGTTTTGCCTGATCCGGGAACCGCAATCACCGCACAGATCCCGTCCTTAAATTTAGCCGCAAGTTTTTGCTCCGGATTTAAATCGCTCATGCCGCTATCACCTCCCTTTCATAGTTTTTTATGGTGTTGATGCACATCTTCAGCCTGAAGTTTTTTGCAACCGCTTCATTGATCCTGGCGTCGCTTACATTGTTTTTGAGCAGCCATCTCAATCTATATTTGCAGTCTTTTCGTAATTTCTGGAGAAACGAGATCACTTCTTGCGGGGAATGTCTGTGGAGAAGCAGTTCGATGTTTACAATCTGATAGACCCTTTCCCCGTCCGGATAAATGACCGTGAGATATTCCTGAGCCTTGGTGATCGCTTTTTTCGTCATGCGGCCCTCCTTAAAAACCAGTCGTTGCAGGCTGTTTTATAGCTGCAATTCTTGCATTTCCAGCTTGTGTCGTTGGGAACAAACACCCCTTTGGAAATTCCTTTCCAGACTTCTCTGATTTTTCTGGCTACCCGGAGTTCATCAATTTCCGACCTGGTGGTATAATATTGTTCAAACTTAGGTTTCTGGGTTTTGATCAGGCAATCAATGCGCAAGAGAATTTCCCGATCCCCATACCCGTTTTCCTTTGCAGCCATCTGATAGGTGGTCAACTGCTGGTTTAAGTCCACATCGTCAATGGAATACGCCTTTCCCGATGTTTTAAAATCCGTGATGATTAAGGTTCCGGCTTCATCTTCTTCAATAAGATCCATGGCGCTGATGATGGGGATAGTTAATCCCGGAAGGGTGAAACTGAATGCTTCTTCTATGGCCAGCACATTGAACTGATCATCGGGAAGCTTGTTGTACCATGCGGTCAACAGATCGATCCCATCCCGAAGCAATGTTTTAAAATCCCTGCCCGATCCATATTGAATATCGGTTCTCTTCTCTGCGACCCGATGCCAGTGGTCTTCAAAGGATTTATGGACATTCGTTAAGGCCATTTTCTTGCCGGTTCTTTTTTCATTGTAATAATCTCCAAGCACCAGGTGGATAACCGTTCCAAATTCAAGCGCTTCGGATTTAAATTCCAAAGGGAGCCGGTCGATCCTTCCAAATTTATACAACAGCCCGCATTCCACGTATTCCCCGACAGAGGAAGCGGATAAGTGGGGAGATTTTCTGAGTTCGCTGAGTTGCATGATTTTTCCTCCATATATATAAATACGCAGGACCTGCGTTTTTAAATTATAAAGGGACGGGACTCATGTTTTTGAATCCCATCCCTTCTATGATGTGACGAATTTACTTATGCGGCCTGCTGAAGATTCCGGATAAATGCGGATGCGTCCTTGGTGGTCAAACTTTCCAGTTCCATGCCGAATGTTTCGTTTGATATCCGCTCCAGTTCTTCAACCGATATCCCCCGTCGTCTGGAGAGATTGAAGATCGCCCGTTTCTGAGCTTCAGACATACCGGGTGAAACCGCATGATTCGAATCAGGAGCTTCGGCTTTAGACGCTGCGGGTGTACCATTCCCGTTGGTCTTTTTGGCATTACCATTGGTCTGGCTGACCGGTTGAGAAACAGGTTCCGGTTGAGATAAGGGTTCCGTGTCGGCTATTTTGCTGGGTTCATCGGGTTGTGGCTCAGGTGCTTTAGCCGCAGGTTTAATTTCAGCAGGCGGTTCATTTGATCTTACAACCCTGGGAGCAGCGGCCTTTTTAACAGCCGGTCTTTGTGATGAATTGTTCCCGCCGATGACATCATCAAAATCCGAGAGTTCCTCCAGACAGGCGATCCCGATATTGCACATATCCCGCAATGCTCTGCCTTTGGCCCGGGTTGACGCCATGCGGATCAGATGTTTGGCGATCAGGGGGTGACAGTTGGTCGGATTTGCATCCCCGATGTCTGAGAACAGTTCACCGGTTTTACTCATGGCGATTGCACGACAGATCGCTTCATTTCCGTTTTCCTTGGCCGGAAACTGGATCAGTTCGACTTCCAGCTTTAAAAGACCCTTCTGATTGGCCAGATCCAGCACGCCGGCATACAGCACGAAATCCTTTCCCTTGATGTTGGTCAAAAACCGATCATCGAGCTTGGGAACGAGTCTGTCCATGAACCTGGCGTTTTCGACCTCCTTTTTGGGTATGGCGTTCATCACGCTTAAAATGTGTTTGCAGTTGAAATTTTGATCCTTTCGATTGTTTTTGGCAAAATCTCCGCAGGTGCAGAAGTTCCCGTCATCGTTGATATGCACCTTGTAAAGGATCTTTCCCTCGCCGCTTTCCACGAAAAACTGTCCGTCATCGGCCTGAAGCACTTTGAGTTGTTCGGCTCTTTCATTCCTGGCCTGAATTTCCTTGTTTGTCATTTTGGTTATTCCTTCCGTTCATTTTTTCTTTTAAGATGATGGTGACCCACTCGACGATCTCCAGCGATATTTTAATGATTAATTGCACTGTCTTTGCGGTCATTTCCCTCCTCTAAAATGGTACGCCGTCGTCTCCTTTCTGTCCTTCCTCGAAACCCCTGCCGTCAGTCTTGATGAATTCCAGGGAATTGGCGATCAGTTGATAGGAACTTCTGGCTACGCCTTCTTCGGTCTCCCATTTCTGCTGATCTAAGGCTCCGATGATGCCGACCCGTGCTCCTTTGTGAAGGTGTTTTTCGGTGATTTCTGCAAGCTTGGAAAAGCATACGACCTTGATCCATCCGGTCTTTTTCTTGGATCCCCGAAACGCCATGTTAAATGTGGCCACGGGATTACCTTCGCTTGAATAAAACACCTCCGGGTCAGCGCCGAGATTGCCTGTCAATACGGTTTGGTTGAGCATGGTTTTTCTCCTTTTCTGTTGTTGTTATGGTTTTGGGATTGTGGTTATGAAAATGGAAACAGATGTTTCCGGGTGAAACGGTGATAAGGTGTAAATGGTGATTTGGGGTGATGGGATTATTTTTTTTTAATGGAAATGCATAGCGGCAAGGTGGGGTATAGATATTAATATATATAGACGTGGAAGGGAGAATGGAAAGTGGGGGAATAAAGGCATGGCGGCAGATGGTAAGGGGATGAAAATAAAAGCTGTTATAATCATTTTAAAATTGCTTTTTTATGACAATAACAGCGAATTAATTTGAAAAAATTAGTCTTTTTGTGTAAGTTCCCGTTAAATCATTTCAAAAGGACTCACCTCAAATGTCTCTAACCAAAGCGGAAATCACAAAACGAATTCAAGACGACTTGGATTGTTCGAAACAAAAAGCTGTCGGATTGTTGGAAACAATCATAGAGTTGATCACGAGCACCCTTGAAAATGATGAGGATGTTTTAGTCTCCGGGTTTGGGAAATTGTGTGTGCGTGAAAAGAATGAACGGCGTGGGAGGAATCCCGAAACGGATGAACAGATGATGTTGCGGGCCAGGAGAGTCGTGACGTTTAGGTGCTCCGGAAAATTGAGGAAGCGGGTGAATGGGGACGTCGGGTGATAGGTTTGCTGACGCGGGCATAATCATGGTACCGCAATACCTGACGGGTTTTGTTCATGGGTATTAATTTGGAGTTGGATTTGAATTATGATTTGTTTTCATTTTCCATGTTACTGACATATTGGCGTGAATACATGGAAAAATCAATTTGAAACATTCCATGTTTATTGTATTAATACAAAAATAGATGGAAAATTTACATCGATCTGAAATGTTAGGCTATCTATGGCGCATAAGGCGAACCAGCACTTTGTCCCACAATTCTATTTCAGGTATTTTTCTGAAAATGGAAAAAGTATCTGTGTATTAAACCGCGACAACGGCAATATAATTCAGTCTGCTTCCATAAAAGGTCAAGCATCCAAAAAATATTTTTATGGAGATGCAAATATTGAAGAACAATTATCTATAATAGAAGGACTGTTTAGTGATGCCTTAAGAGAAATCAGGAGGTCTTTTAGTTTTGAAGATTGCACTCCCGAAAATTATATTTTGTTGATGCAAAACATGATGCTCCAAAGATCCAGGACAATGTCAGCTAGGAAAAAGAGCAAGGCTATGGAAGACAGGCTGTTACAGCTTTATATGGAGTGCATGGTAAATAATGATGATTCATTAGACGAAAAAACGAAGGTAGCTTTTCGTAAAATTGCTCAAAATCTTGAGGCAGATCCTAAACAATATCAAATTATGGCGATGTCAATAGCAGTTGAATGTTCTGCAAGTTTAGTCGATTTGCTGCCTATAGTTCTACATAACAGGACCAACCGGCCTTTCATATTTGGAGATGCTCCCGTCATATTCGTTAACCCTCTTATGAAAAAGATTAAGTTACGCGGTGTCTTAGGAGCCCAGACACCTGGGCTAATAGTGCTATATCCTTTGGGGCCAAGACATTGTGCCATGCTTATCGATGAGCGAGCATATAAAATTAAGAAGCTCCGTAACTCCATTTTGTTTATTAGAGAACTCCGCGATATTGCAGCAATAAATAAGATGCAAATTCATAACGCGGTCAGCGCCGTATTTTTTTCAAACCTTAAATATTCTCAGTATGTTCATTGGATTTGGAGGCAGGAAAGAGAAAAACTTGTAGATCATAAAGGCAAAGTTGTAGAAGCTCCTGGATTTGATCATACAGGGAAGCCAATAGGCGATATATTTCATTCATTTGAAGAGCAGCTTCCTTTTATACCTAAACTAAGTTTCCTTGAATATCAAGAAATACCAGAAGAAGAATATAGATTTAGCAGGCGTGAAGAATATGCCTAACCTCTATATGGCCTTCGCTTGCCAAAAAAATATCCTATAGATCGGAAAAGTGTAATAAATGAAAAATACTTCCGTCTTAAAATCTGATTTCTTAACAAGCGATTCGATGATTCCGGCTTTTGGTTGGATGGCTCCTTAAATTATTGAAAGAGCCATCCCCCGGTAAGGAATGTTGCCATTTTCGATTCGCTCGCATGATATTGCAGAGAAAGACGGATTTGAAATATTACCCAAGTTATTGAATACCTGAAAGACCAATAAAACAAAGCGGATAGTTCGCCCCAAAATCAAGTTAATGCCGGGATAAAAA
>CAYTGW010000043.1:0-8706 GCA_964437395.1 uncultured Desulfocicer sp. | reverse complement strand
CAATCCTGTGGGTCAAAGGCACTGTTCTGTTTTCTTTCGCATTTGAGGCCATAAAATTATCAATGAGCTGGGAGCTGACTGGGATAGGATGGCGCTCCACCCCTGCCTTGTCAGCACTACGTAGTGAGGTAACAATGGAACAAGATATACCAAAACCGGAACTCATCCCCGCGACCAAGCGCGAGTGTTTAGCTGAACTGGTTGCGATTGTTTCGAGCGCAGCACCTTGGATTGGTGGCCCCGTTGCAGAAATAATCGGTGGCGCAGCCACAAGTCTGAAAATCAAGCGAGTAACACAATTTGTAAAGGATGTGCTGGATTATGTCGAAACACTTCATACGAAGACCACAGAAGAATTTGTCAGGTCGGAAGACTTTGTGGATATCCTTGAAAAGACGGCCCAAGTGGTGGCAGATGAAAGGCATGAAACGAAGCGTAAGTACTTCGCCAATTACCTTCTTAATAACATATCCCATCCCGAAATCTCCTATGATCATCGTTTGAAATACCTTCGCCTGTTGATCCAGGTTGATACCCGCCATATCGATCTACTCACTGCGCTTCTCTGTCGGCCGACCTCACATGAGAGCAATATGTCAATCGGCTCTCCAAGCGCCACTATAGAACGGAGAGCCCTTCATCTGCGTAACGATCTCATGGCAATCATTCATGAAACTAATACGCTTGGTCTAACTTCAATACAGGATAATTACTTAAAAACGACAATGACAGGGGGCGGAGCGGCTGACCTTGCGCACAAGGTTACACCTTTAGGAAATGGCCTTCTGGCTTTGATATCCAGCTTAGAGTGAAATTCCAATCGGGTAGCCGGGGGGTTTCTCCCACCACCAAGCATGACAGTCCGTGCATGACAGGCGCAAGAATAGAAGAGAAACAAAAAAACTGAATAGGAGTTTTTAATGTCGGTCCAAACGCATAATCAAATGGCGAACTTCATATGGAGTATTTGTAATTTACTTCGTGGTCCCTATAAAAGAAATGAATATCGGAAAGTCATACTGCCTTTAACCGTGTTGCGCCGGTTTGATTGCATCCTTGAGCCTTCAAAAGCTAAGGTTTTGGTCAAGTTCGGCACGCTGAAAGGAAAGTCTGATAATATTGTAAGCGCTCAATTGCGCACCATAACAGGTGTTCCCTTCTATAATCTTTCCAAATTGAATTTTAAAAAATTGCTCGACGATCCCAACCAAATTGCTCCGAACCTGAACAGTTATATCAACGCCTTTTCTCCGAATGTGCGGCAAATATTTGAACGGTTTGATTTCGGTATCCAAATAAACAAGATGAATGAAAAGAACCTGCTTTTCAATGTCATCAAGAAATTTGCATCGGATGAAATCGACCTCTCACCATCACATATCGACAACATGCAAATGGGGTACGTTTTTGAAGAACTGATACGAATCGGGGCAGAACAGGCAAATGAGGAAGCTGGGGAACATTTTACTCCGCGTGAAGTCATCAAATTGATGGTTAATTTACTTCTATCGCCCGAAACCGATTTACGGAAAAGTCATGTGGTTAAAACGATTTATGATCCTGCCTGCGGAACCGGAGGAATGCTTTCTGTCGCTGAAAGCTATATCAGGAATTTGAACTCTGAAGCACAACCCCATCTTTTCGGGCAAGACTGGAACGATGAAGCCTATGCTATCTGTCGGGCAGATATGTTGATCAAGGGCGAAGATTCAGACAACATCAAGCCCAATTGCACCTTTGAAAAAGACGGTTTCCCGAAAGACAAATTTGATTACATGCTGGCCAATCCGCCGTTTGGTGTGGAATGGAAACAACAGCAGAAAACAATTGTGAAGGAAAACGAAACGCTTGGCTACGATGGTCGTTTTGGTGCAGGCCTTCCCCGTATCAATGATGGATCTCTATTATTCCTCCAGCACATGATTTCAAAAATGCGTGCGCCTGGAGATGGAGGGAGTCGCATCGGTATAGTTTTCAATGGTTCCCCACTTTTTACCGGTGATGCGGGAAGTGGAGAATCCAACATCAGACAATGGATTATTGAAAATGATTGGCTTGAAGCGATTGTCGCATTACCTGATCAGCTTTTTTATAATACCGGCATTTCAACCTATATCTGGATCGTCACTAACCGCAAAGAAAAACGGCGAAAGGGAAAAATTCAACTCATTGACGCCCGTGAATTCTATGTCAAAATGCGCAAAAGCCTGGGGAACAAGCGTAATCAGATTGGCGACGGTGAAGAGAACCGGCCCCATCAGATTGCAGAAATCAGTAAAATATACGGGAACTTTAGAAACGATGAAACCCGAATAATGAAAATGAATGGTATCAAGAAACAGGTCATCGTATCCAAAATTTTCGACAATAACGATTTCGGGTACAACAAAATAACCGTTGAACGTCCTCTCCGTCTGAATTTTCAGGCAAGCAGCGAACGAATTCCACGGCTGGATGAACTCAAAGCTTTTATCAGGATAGCCGAAAGCGATAAAAAAAATGAAATCATTCGCCAACAGGAGATTGAAGCGGGACTTAAACGCCAAAAAAGGATAAAGACAATGCTTTCCGATCTTGGCAAAGCAACCAATGGGAAGCTCTATAGAGACCGCATCATTTTCCTCAAAGAACTGAAAGCCATTGACCAAAAATCCGGGGTTCATCTTTCCGCTCCAGAATTGAAAGTCGTGTTGGAAGCTTTGAGCGAGAAAGACGAAACGGCTGAAATCTGGGGTGACGCAAAAGGAATTCCCGAGCCTGATCCCGACCTGCGGGATACCGAGAATGTCCCGCTCAAGGAAAATATCGACGAATATTTCAAACGTGAGGTTCTACCCCATGTACAGGATGCTTGGATTGACCACAAAAAAACCAAAGTCGGTTATGAAATTCCTCTCAACCGCCATTTTTATCGTTACGAGCCTCCAAGATCGTTAGAAGCCATCGAATCGGATATTAAGGAGCTTGAATCTGAAATTATGGAGCTTCTGGCGGAAGTTACCGGCAGCGCGGAGGGGTTGAAATGAACCACGTGATACGGGGGAAAAAAACCATTACAAAACATACGAAAGGGAATGTTCATGGTTATTCGAAATATAAACCATCTGGAGTAGAATGGCTGGGAGAGGTGCCGGAGCATTGGACTATTAAGAAGTTAAAGTACTGCTTCTTTCTCATCACAAAGAAGGCGGAATCAGAAGATAATCCTGTAGCTCTTGAAAATATTGAAGGTTGGACCGGAAGGTTTATTGAAACTGAATCTGAATTTGAAGGAGATGGCATAGCTTTTTATCCAGATGATGTCTTATTCGGAAAGTTGCGGCCATATCTGGCAAAAGTTTACATGGCAGAAAAATCAGGTGTATGTATTGGTGATATCTTTGTATTGCGGCCAGCAGCGCAGCTGTTTTCAAAGTATGCAGCAAATGCACTTCGTTCTGAAAATTATATAAAAATAATCGATGGTTCCACATATGGTTCAAAAATGCCGAGAGCCAGTTGGGAGTTTATGGGAGGTCTTCCTTTTTCTCTCCCCCCTCTCCCCGAACAACAAGCCATCGCCGCCTTTCTCGACCGCGAGACGGGGCGCATCGATACCCTCATCAACAAAAAGAAAAAGCTAGTGGAATTGCTCAAGGAAAAGCGAACGGCTCTCATTTCCCACGCGGTCACCAAAGGACTGGATGCTTCAGTCAAAATGAAACCCTCTGGTGTGGAATGGTTGGGCGATGTTCCAGAACATTGGGAGGTGAGTCGCTTTCGACGATTAGTTCAGTCTATAAGAAATGGCACTTCGTCTACTCAGGTAGATGAGAATGAAGGTATGTTATCTGTAACAAGGATAGAGACCATATCAAAAGGTGAAATCGATTTTGATAAAGTTGGTTTTGTAGAGCCATTCAAAGGAAGTGAAAATTATTGTCTAAAAAAAGGCGATCTGCTTTTGTCTCATATTAATAGTCTTTCGATGATTGGGAATTGCGCAATTTATAATTCAGCTTTGCCTTTGTATAGCGGAATGAATTTATTGCGAATAATTCCAAGAGATAGCTCCGATTCAAAATGGTTATGGTATTTTGTGATTAGTGATGGATTTAAAAAGATACTTAGTTCATGGGCAAAACCAGCGATAAATCAGGCGAGTTTAACTACAAGCCAAATTCGTGAAATGAATATTGCTGTTCCCCCTTTCCCCGAACAACAAGCCATCGCCTCCTTTCTCGACCGAGAGACAGCCAAGATCAGTACCCTTGTATCCAAGGTAGAAATGGCTATCGAAAAGCTCAAGGAATACAGGACTGCACTTATTAGCGCAGCAGTGACGGGGAAGATTGATTTGCGGGAGGCGGTATGAAAGCAACCACCGAAAAAGCCTTTGAAGCATATATTCAGGAAACGATGTCTGTACGGGGATGGATGACCGGTTCCAATCTGGACTGGGATAAACAGAAGGCCCTATTTCCTGAACATATCATTTCTTTTATCAAATCAACCCAGGGTGAACTCTGGACTCAGATGGAAAAGCTTCACGGTTCGGAGCTTTCGGCTAAATTGATCGATACCCTGATCAAGGAACGAGATACCAAGGGAACTCTGCATATTATTCGGCACGGCTTTAAATTTTACGGAAAAACCTTCAAGTTGGCCTTTTTTAAACCGGCTCATGGATTGGTGCAGGATAACATCACCCTTTTTACACAAAATCAATTGCGTGTCACCCGTCAGATTCCTTGTCACCCGACAGACGCCAGCACGGTTGATATGGTGTTGTCGATTAATGGTATTCCCTTTGTTACGATGGAAATCAAAAATCCAGCAACCGGTCAGACCTGGAAACACGCTGTGGTCCAATATAAAAGCAATCGAGACCCACGTGCCCCGCTGTTTCAATTCAAAAAAGGTGCAATTGTTCATTTCGCGGTTGACCCGGATGAAGTCCACATGGCCACACGCCTGAATGGGCAAAAGACTTTTTTCCTTCCTTTCAATCGGGGGAGTGCTCCCGGAGAAATCGAATGTGGAAAAGGAAATCCACAACATCCATCAGGACACCGTACTTTTTTTTTTTTTTATTATATTCTGGAAAGGGCAAGCTTCCTGGATATAGTCTGCAGTTACATCTTTTTGGAAACCGGCGAAGAAACAGTTGATGATGGTATAGGCGGTCGCAAGAAGATCACCAAAGAAACCATGATTTTTCCACGTTTTCATCAACTTGACAGTGTGCGTAACCTGATCAAAGCGGCCAAAGGCGAAAAAACGGGCAATAATTATTTGATTCAGCATTCTGCCGGAAGCGGTAAAACCAACAGCATTTCCTGGTTATCTCATCGCCTGTCAAGTCTCCATACCGAAAACGATGATAAAGTATTTGATTGCATTGTGGTCATTACAGATCGTCGTATCCTGGATAAACAATTGCAGGATGCGATTTATCAAATTGAACATGCACAAGGCGTTGTAAAGGCCATTGATGAAAATTCACGCCAACTGGCTGAGGCATTGGTGGACGGAACCAAAATCGTTATCACGACCTTGCAGAAGTTTCCTTTCATATTGCGCGGCCTGCTTCATTTAGCCGGAGCGGATAATCCGGATAACCCGGATGAGGCATCTATTACCAAAGCCCAGGACTGGCAGCAAGCCATTGCATCCCGTAAATATGCCGTTATTGTTGATGAAGCTCATTCCAGTCAATCAGGAGAGTCTGCCCGCGAGCTTAAACAGATTCTCGGCGCCGGCACAGAACAAGGTGTTGAAGAAAGCGAGCTTGATTGGGAAGACGGATTGAACAAGGTCATGGAATCACGGGGCAAGCAAAAGAACCTGAGCTTTTTTGCCTTCACTGCCACACCCAAAGGCAAAACTCTCGAATTATTTGGCAGTAAAGGCGCAAGCGGAAAACCGGAAGCCTTCCATACCTATTCCATGAAACAAGCCATTGAGGAAGATTTTATCCTTGATGTCCTTCAACGATACACAACTTATAAAACGTTCTTCAGGCTGGTTAAAAGTGCAGAAGACGACCCCTCAATGCCTAAAAAGAAAAAAAACAAAAAACTTGGAAAATTTATGGCCCTTCACCCGCATAACATCGAGCAGAAAACGGAAATCATCGTGGAACATTTCCGGAAAAATGTTAAACACAAATTGGGCGGGCGTGCAAAGGCGATGGTTGTGACCGGTTCAAGGCTCCATGCAGTACGTTACATGCTCTCATTCCAGAAATACATCGAAGAAAATCATTATACCGACATAAGACCCTTGGTGGCTTTCAGCGGGACAGTAAAAGATCCGGATACGGGAATAGAATATACCGAACCATACATGAACATCGATGTGGTTACGGGAAAAAATATTTCCGAATCGCAATTGGCGGATAAATTCGATTCATCGGATTATCAGGTGCTTTTAGTCGCCAATAAATATCAGACTGGTTTCGACCAGCCTCTTTTGTGCGCAATGTATGTTGATAAACGACTCGATGGCGTGCAGGCTGTTCAAACGTTGTCGAGACTGAATCGGATCAGCCCGGGGAAAGAAGCACCTTTTGTCCTTGATTTTGTCAATGAGTCTGAAGATATCTACCTTGCGTTTAAGCCTTATTATAACGTCACCACTTTATATGAGCCTTCCGACCCAAATCACCTTGAAAAGATCAAACATGAGCTCAACACCATGCAGGTATATTTGTGGTCTGAAGTAGTTGGTTTTTGCCATATTTTTTATCTACCGCAATACAAACAGAATCCATCCGATCATGCCAGAATGGAAAAAATGATCCAGCCTGCTGTGGATCGATTCAAGTCTTTGGGTGACGATAAAAAAGAAGCTTTTTACGAAAAAATCACCGCCAATACCCGCTTTTACTCCTTTATCAGTCAAATCATTCCGTATTCCGATCAGGAATTGGAAATGCTCTATAGCTTCGGACGTTATCTGATTCCTCGCCTTGATCTGGAGGATGATGGCGTAAATCCGCATCCTGAGAAAGAGGTCGTATTACAATATTATCGAATTGAAAAAACCATGTCAGGCTCAATCGTTATGGAAACTGGGGATCAACACGGAGTAAAAAGCCCAACTGCGGTGGGTACTGGAAAAGCAAAAGATGAAGAAAAGCCATTGTCTGAAATTATTCAAGCACTCAATGATCGTTTCGGAACTGACTTCTCAGAAGAAGATCGTCTTTTCTTTGAACAGATTAAAGAAAAAGCCTCAAAGGATGAGCGGATTATTCAAACAGCAAAAGCCAATCCCCTGGATAAATTTGAATTGGGAATAAAGGCCATTATTGAATCATTAATGATGCAGAGATTGTCAGAAAACGATGAAATTGTCACTCGGTATATGGACGACAATGACTTTCAAAGGGCAATATTCCCGATACTTGCAAAAGAAATCTATAAAAGCATTTTGGAAGATCAAGAGCAAGAATCCATTGTATAGCCTTGGGAAGGACACATCTTATGTGCGGCAGATATGCCTTATTCAATGCCAAAGAAATCCTGATAAAAAAATTTAAAATTGATGAGGTTGAATCTGATCCCACTCCGAATTACAACATCGCCCCAACTCAGGAGATTTCCACGATTATACAAGAAGATAACAAAAATAAACTCACCAAGTTGCATTGGGGATTGGTCCCATTTTGGGCAAAGGATAAATCCACCGGTTCAAAAATGATAAATGCAAGAATCGAGACAGTCGCAGAGAAACCCGCTTTCAGAAATGCATTTAAAAAACGAAGATGTCTGATCCCGGCAAATGGCTTCTATGAATGGAAAGGTGGAGACGGTCACAAACAACCGTATTACATTACAATCCCCTCTGATGAACCTTTTGCATTTGCTGGTCTATGGGAATCGTGGGATAAAGAAGAACCTGTTTATAAATCATGCACTATCATCACCACTGAATCATCCCGATCTGTTCAGGATATTCATAACCGAATGCCGGTGATCTTGAAGTCGGAAAATCATGACAAATGGCTTGATCCTGAAATTCAAGACCCTAAAGAATTGATGGCCGTACTTCAAGAAGGCATGATTCAAGATATGAAATATCACCCGGTATCAACGAAAGTGAATTCGGTGAAGAATAATGGTCAGAGTTGTATTGAACCTTTAGGATGAATATGATCAAAAAAATCATCTCTGGCGGCCAAACCGGCGCTGATCTCGCAGCCCTTGACGCCGCCATAAAATATAATTTCCCCCACGGCGGGTTAAGCGGTTATGCATCTATCCTAGTTTACTCAAATATGGATGTCATATGAGGAACGGACGCAGAAACTATCACCATTTTCAACATAGGAGCAGAAATGACACCTGAAGGCTTAGAGATTCTTAGGAATGCTTATGAACTATCAGATATGAATTATCGGTTTCTGTCATTGGGCTATTTCCTTGATGCATACGCGAGAAGCCACGATTTGGCTTCGGAGGTATCTAACAGTATACCGATTCCATTGGGAAAAGAGTCCAGCTATATTATCAGCGCCAACCTAATAAAGGAAATGCTTACAGATCTTCATAATAAGCCAAACGCCATGTCACTACTAAATTATATGATTTTGTTCAATGTCCTGAGGGGAGTCTCTGGAGCAGTTCGCGAGGCAATTGGAGATGGCGGAACCAAGGATCTTCCTGGGCAGGTGGAGGTTCGATCTGTGTTGGAAAATGATATCTTTAAAGGTAACAAAAA
>CAYTGW010000042.1:4571-23095 GCA_964437395.1 uncultured Desulfocicer sp. | reverse complement strand
AAACAAAATCCTGCCTAATATCAGGGAATCGTCGTGCGTGGCGCTGGTTACTGTGCCTATTTCAGTGATCTCCAGCCTTCTGTCCAGGATGAAATCATTGAAAGAACCACTCATGGTATCGGGTAATATGAAAGAACCTGTAGCTGGGCAGATTTTTTCCATTCAGCATTTTTGTCTCCATGATGGCCCTGGTATTCGAAGCATAGTGTTTTTCAAGGGATGTCCCCTGCGATGCGCATGGTGCCAAAACCCGGAATCCTGGATACCGGCCTCGGAACTGGGTTTTAAAGCACACCTGTGTATCAACTGCCGGAACTGTATATCAGTCTGCCCGGTCAATGCCATGAAAACCCCTGGCCAGATCCGATCCGATCTGTGTCAAAAATGTTTTGCCTGCGCGGAAGCATGCCCGTCCGGTGCCCTGATTCGCTTTGGGGACTTTCTTTCAACCCAGACCGTATTGGAAGAACTTCAACCTGAATATCCTTACTATCGCAGCTCCGGTGGCGGAGTTACCTTTTCCGGCGGAGAACCAACCTCGTCTGTGGAATTTGCCGTTCAACTGGCTGCTGCTTTGAAACAGAATCAAATACATGTGGCCATGGAAACCTGCGGCCTGTTCCATATGGAGGAAAAATCAGGGTCTTTGTCCAAGCCCCAAAAAGCTGTTCATGAACTGTTATATCTGACAGACTTGGTGCTGTTTGACATCAAGCTGTTCCAGGAAAGTGCCCATCAACAATTCTGTGGTACATCAAACCGGATAATCAAAAATAACCTTGCGATTCTGGCCCGGAATTTTCATAAGGAAGGCGGCCCAATAATTTGGCCCCGCATGCCGCTGATACCCGGTATCACCGATACATCTGAAAACCTGGAAGGGTGGGGAGGTCTGCTTGCCGAACTTGAACTGAACAAGGTAACCCTGGTTCCCTTTCACAACCTCGGAGAAGCCAAAAGAGAATGGCTCCAACTGAAACCAGGTCTGAAATTGAATACTCCGACCTGGGAATCCATGGAAAACGCCCGCCATGTTCTTACCAGGATGGGGATCACCTGCTATGACCCGGGAGAAGAAAATTGGCCTCCGTCATCAAAATCATCCCCTGTCTGACCGGACAGACAATTCTTTTCAGCAGCCTCATTTTTCATCCGAATGGTTGATCTGTTTGACAGGTTACCCACATTTGGAATATTCATAGACAGAAAATAAGACCTTTTCAAAAAACAGGATGAATAAGAACAGATATGCCTTCACCAGACCAGCCTGAGTATAATCCCAACATCATCGGTTTTACCGAAGAACAGGGCCCTGTCGTGATTTCCCTGAAAAGAGCAAAGACCCGGTATGGGAAATTGCCGAGCGACTATCAATTGGTTTCCATGAAAGACGGCAGAAAACTGAAAAAAGTTCTGAACCTGTCTCTGGGCAAACTGATTACTGAGGAACTGAAAACAGGAGATGTTAATTTTAAAAAATCGGTTTTCCAGTTTTTTATAAACTGGCACCGGGATTGGAAAGAGGAGTTTGGCATACAGATCGAGCCTTTTTTCAACCTAAACAACCCAAGACTCATTCGTCAGATTATCACGGAATGCAGGAACAGCCTTTTCCCGGTTTCCAGTCAACGACTCAGAACCGACCTTGATTCCACCGGCCTGCTTCGAAAAGATATTCTCAACTCCATTCCGGATTCGACGTTGCTCCAGTTGGTTGAAAAAATACTGAAGAATAAGCAAAACAATCTTTCCAACAAAAAAAAGTATCAGGATATCCAGCTTGCATTGGCCCGGATTCGAATCCATCGTATCCTCACAAAAATCAAAAACACCATCTCCTGTGATCTGGCCGAATCCGATCCGCAGACCACAACCATTTATGCGGACGAGATCGCCAATGCCTTTTTCGATCTCTCGTCGGATCTATCCATTCCGGAAGTCGAGAAGATTTCCATTCCCGGAAAAAGCGGAGTTGAGTTTGAGTTTGCCACAAGGGATATCACCTACCTGATGTTGGGCAAGGAAACCGGAGATTGTACTGCGGATAAAACCCCGTTTCAGGCAGATCGGAATATCGAAAACATTTATTGGACGGTTTTTCCCTGGATTCTGGACCGGAACTATCAGATACTGAAAGTATATCATGATGGTCAATTTATCATGAAAGTCCATCTGCTGCCTTTGTATGTATTTCATGAAAACATGGATAAAATAATTCTTGCCATTGATGCAATTGAAACCATCAGAGCTTTCAGGGATGATATTCAGGAATGCAGCCGGAAGGAATTGCTGGAAAACAGAAAGGAAATTTTTCATCAGGTTTTACAAAAGATTATCTGTATCGGAAATGCTATGGGAATTGATGATATTTATGCAGAAAAGTTCTCCAATACCGGATGGGTCAGGGATCTTTTAAATGACCTGCCTGAAATTTTTCTGCATGTAAACAACCTGATCAAACTGGATGAGCTGGAAGATGTCTTTTGCCTGGCCCAGACACTTTGTAAAAAGGACAGCATAGAGCCGCCAACAGAAATATTCATGGAAATCCAGATGAAAAACACCTCTCTGATACCCAGTGTTTCGAAAAAAAATAACGCTGTAAAATCTTTTGCGGTCATTAAGGGACGTTCGGATGATGGTATTCCCATGAAAAAAATTATCGGAATTTAAGGAGGATTAATCATGCTTGATAAGGTGTTGAACTGGAAAAACTTTTTCCGGAAAGACCCAATCCAAAGCAGACCCAAAAACCGGATAATGCATAAGCAATGAAACCGAGCCATATAGAACAAGCAGACGGGCCATCCATTGCCATGCTGGGATCTCTTCCACCCATTCGGGCACTCAGCAGTTACTGCCTCGAGTTTTCCATGTCCATGGCCGATCTTACCCGTGTTCGCTTTCTCTCTTTTTACAAAATCTATCCGGCCTTTCTTTATCCAGGCGGTTCACTTCAGGATGATCACACCTTTCCGAAAATCGTTCATAAACGGCTTCATATCCGGCGATTCCTTACATGGTATAACCCGCTTACATGGCTGATCGAAGGGTTTTTCACCAAAGCGGATCTGCTCCATGCTCAATGGTGGAGCCTGCCGCTTTTTATGATATATGCCTGTGTCTGCCTGGGGTTCAGACTTCGAAAAAAACCAGTTGTCTTTACCGTTCACAATGTATTGCCCCATGAAAAATCCCGGCTGTTTACTTTGCTATCCGGATTGTTGTTTCTGCTGGGAGATCACTTTATGGTTCACTCCCCAAAAAATAAACAACAGTTAATCCGGCAGTATGGCATATCCCCGAAACAGATTACTGTTATCCCTCACGGCCCTCTGGACTTCCATGCTTCATCAAACCTGACTAGAGAGGAAGCCCGTGCAAAGCTGAAAATCAAACCAGAGGAAAAAATGATTCTATTGTTTGGTGCGATCAGACCTTACAAAGGAATCGATACAGCAATCGCAGCTTTCGGAAAGGCGCTGCAAGAAATACCGGATGCCCGTCTGGTCATTGCCGGAAAACTATGGGAGAATTGGAGCCCTTACAAGAATCAGATCAAAAACCTAAGCCTCGAAAAGCATATTGACACCTATCTGAACTATATCCCTGCTGAAATGGTCTCTGTTTTTTTTACAGCCGCAGATCTGGTTTTGCTGCCCTATCATCATTTTGACAGCCAGAGCGGTGTCGGGGCCATCGCTGTTTCTTTTCGAAAACCAATGATTGTCAGTAATGTAGGAGGACTCCCGGATCTTGTAGGCGATTCCCGAAGTATTGTACCACCCAAAGATGATGAATCTCTTGCAAAAGCGATCGTCAGCACGCTTATCGATCCAGACCGGCTCAATGCCATGGAAAATGATGCCAAGGCGGTCGCAGAGAAGATTTCATGGCCTGCTATTGCCAAAAAGGTCTTATCTGTATATAAAAATCTTTTACGGAATTCTACAGATACCTGCATGTGATCCTTTTCTTAAAAGGGAAAGGCGGGCCATGTATAATCGTCAAACATGGAGAGGTTTGTGAGTTACATCCAAGAACTGCTTCCAAAAATGATTCAATACCGTTTGGCAAGGTATGGAATAACCGGGCCCGGAATGCCGATCAATCTGACATTTTCCATAACCAACATCTGCCAGTCCCGATGTAAAACCTGCAATATATGGGAGTTATATAAAAAAAATCCGCAAAAACGCCAAACCGAGCTGACCCTTCCGGAAATTGAAAAAATTTTCAGGTCCATGGGGCACATTTATATCTTCAATATCAGCGGCGGAGAACCGTTTCTCCGGGATGACCTTGTGCAGATCATTGAATCCGCATGCAACCACCTAAGGCCGGGAATTGTTCACATTCCCACCAATGCCATCGCCATCCGGAAAATCAAAAACCAGGTATCGGAAATCATCAAGCTGCTGGAAACACAATTTCCATCTGTCCGGCTCACCATCAAACCCAGCCTGGATCATATTGAAGAAAAGCATGATGAAATCCGGGGCATGCCGGGAAATTTTAAAAAAGTGATCGATCTGTTTCACCATCTACAAAAACTGAAGATAGAACATAAAAATGTTCATGCAGAACTGGGCACGGTGATCTCCTGCTGGAATGTGGATGATATTGAAGCTATTTCAGAATATATAAGCAAGCTGGGAGCCGACAGCTATCGGAACGAAATTGCAGAAAACCGGTCAGAGATGTTTAATCAGGGAAATCCCATTACTCCTTCTCCGGAAGCATACGAACAGGCCATTTCATTTTTTGTCAGGCAAATCCAGACCCATATGCGAAGTAAGGTTTTTTTTCAACGAATCACCCATGCATTCCGATTGGCATACTATGATCTGGCCATACAGACCATGAAAGAACAAAGACAAATCATCCCCTGCTATGGCGGTATCTCCAATGCCCACATGACACCATATGGAGATATCTGGGCTTGTTGTACGCTCGGGTATGAAAAATCCATGGGAAACCTCCGGGATTATGATTATGATTTCAAGGCCCTCTGGAACAGCAGTCAGGCAAGGGAGGTACGGAATGAAATTCGCAGAGGGGGTTGTCACTGTCCACTTGCCAATCAGACTTATTCGAACCTGCTGCTGCACGGGCCGTCTTTGTTCAATGTGCTGTGGAAAATTTTAAACAACCAGGCAGCAAGCTTTTTAAAGTAAGGAAGGATTTTTTTCGTGAATTATTTGGTTACTGGTGCAACAGGGTTTTTAGGACCTTATCTGATTAAAAGGCTTACAGCAAATGGGCAACGATGCAGATGTCTGGTGCGGCATACCAGTAGCACCCGTGAACTGGAAAACCTTGGTGTGGAAATGATTCAAGGTGACATCACGAAGCCGGAGACCCTGAAAGGAGTTGCAGAGGGCATGGACGTTCTGGTTCATATGGCGACATTAGGACATTTAAACAATTACACAGTTTCAGAGGAGTTGTTTGAATCCATCAATGTTCAAGGCACCATAAACATCATGAACGAAGCCTTGAAGGAACGTGTCCAAAAAGTTGTTCATTGCAGCACGGTTGCCGTCATGGGGATCTGTCCGGATATTCCGGCGACGGAAGAGAGTGAGTGCAGGCCGCATCATTCTTACGGCAGGAGCAAGCGGAAAGCGGAAAAAGCCGTTTTACAGATGGTTGCGGAATCCGGTCTGCCAGCCTCTATTATCCGGTTTTCCATGGTGTATGGTCCGGGAGATCCACGGGATATTTTAAAACTGACCCGATTGGCAAAAAAAAACCTGTTCCCGAAAATCGGAAACAGGCTGAAATTGACACCCCTGATTCATGCGGAAGATGCGGTTCAGGGAATTCTTCTGGCAGCGGAAAAAGGAAGGGAAGGTGAAATCTATCTGATCACCAATCCTCAGTCCGAACCCTTTGACAGGATCAGAGAAATCATTGAAAAGGGATTGGGAGTGTCACGATTTCCCATATATATTCCAGAATGGATGGCCCGTTCCCTTGCCTCGGCATGTGAAATCATATTCTCCTTGATCGGGAAAACGCCCCCGGTATCCAAAAAAAATATCGAATCAACTCTTGCAGACCGAGTTTTTTCCATTGCAAAGGCACATCGAGAGCTGGGGTTTCAGCCGATCATCGATCCGGAAAATGGATTACTGGAAACCGTTATCTGGTATAAAAATAATGGGTGGATATAGAAAATGAAAAAAGAAGTGGAAGTGTTCGGGGTTACGTATGACCGCTATGTTCTGCTACAGTTACATAAACAACTTACATGCGATTTAAACCTGAAAAGAGTTGTGGAAATGCCAAGCCATGGGGCCAAGGCAGCCGGATCACTTTACTCCATCGGGTTTGGAAAAGCCGGATGCCATGTTACACTGGTGAATCCGGAAAGGGAAATGATGTACGGCTGGGAAGAACTGAAGATCAAGGATCGCGTTAAAACAATTCAGGGAATTGATGTATGTCGCACCGGTTTTGAAAACAACACCTTTGATCTGGCATGGAATTTTGTTACCTGGACAGAACTGAACAACCCATCCAGATACCTTCTTGAGATGAAACGGATTTCAAAAAAATATGTTCTGCTGATTACTTGCAACAACTTCCAGCCGGGCTATCCCTGGCATCGACTTCTTCATATGCTTTTCGGATTTCCCTGGAACCATGGGCAGGTGAAGTATAACCATATCACGACAGTCCGCAAAATTTTTCGGGATGCCGGATTAACTGTAATGGAATACGGTGCTATTGACACTCCCGGATGGCCGGACCCGAGTGGACCAAGAGATGTGAGACTTCACCGCAGATATGGCAGCAATGATCCCCGGTTAAAGTCCACCCCAGACTGGGAAGTACCGATTATTAATTATGTAAAGAATAATTCCTTCCCCGGCTGGATGAAAAAGCTTGGCAAATGGGACATGGCCTTCCGGAAAGGCATCTTCAAACTGCCCATGAGCCATCTGTTTTATGTGTTAGGGGAAAAACAACTGGATCAATAAATGAAATCGAAGACTAAAGGCCGCGGCAAACTTGGTCCAGCGGGGAAACAAAGTGTTCCAATTAAAGATCTATGGCTTTATCCTCTGAGCCATAACTTCAGAATAGACTAACAAGATAATTTTTCGAGTAATGGGTTGACCGAATATTTACAAAAAGAATCCTGAAAGAGTTTTATTGAACCCATCTATAAAATAGCTTCTGATTTCAATCTGGAAAAAAACTGAAATATAAGGCCAAATAATGAAAAAATGAAAACAAGCAGCAAATGAATTTTAATAAAACCCAATGGAGCTAAAAAAACAAACCCATAAATGACCGGTTCATAAAGCCCTATCCTAATGGGGACTCCTTTAAGCATAAATCTCTTTTTATTTTGAGAAAAGTTAGTTAATTTATAAGCGATAGCAAGGTCTACAGCATAATAATAATTTAACAGCAGCACTACATCGATTAGAGAAAGATATGACCAAAGCATTGATGCTGGTTGGATATAAAAATAAATAGATACCCCTGCAAAAACAAATGAGTGTGACAATCGATCGCTAAACATGTCCAGCCATTTGCCAATCGGACTGAATTGTTTTTTTGCACGCGCAAGATTGCCATCAGTACAATCAAGCATGTGGGCTATAAACATGAATACAGATCCTACCCAAAAATTTCCCGTTGAATAAAAAAGACCACATAACAATCCACTGAAAATCACAGCATAAGTGATTGTATTAGGTGTGATTCTAGTTTTCATAAGAACCATCGTCAACAGCAAAGATAATTCATTGGTAACAAGAATTGTAAAAAAGTAGTCACTTTTACGTTTGCATAATTCGCGTAATTGCTTCAATTGCATAATATGATTTAAAAATCTAAATTTAGATTATTAGTAAGCTTAGCATAGACTTATGAGCTATTTGCAAAAGTCCGTTGTTGTCATTCCGGAGAAAGCCGGACTGCCGGTGTGACGTCTTTTGAGAGTTTTGAAAATGGCTCTATAGTTTTTTTTGTCTATTTTCATATAGCGTGATTTAAAAATGACACGTTATTAATGCAATCAGAGGATGTTATCCACGGTCAATCATGTTATTTTAATGTAATGTTCTTAAATAAATTGAAGAATTTAAAAAATAGGACAAACAATCTTAATAATTCAATGGGAAATAAAAAAAGAATCAGCAGTAATCGAAAATTCATTGGATGTGATAGTAATGTAAAATTTGACAAAAATGCATCCAAAACTGCTGTGATAATTATTAAAATAAGGTAGCCGGGAAACCCTAATAACTCCTTGGCCAATTTAGATAGTTTTTTCGGATCTGTTATCGGTGCCCGGACTGCAGCAATTTGAATTTTTTTCATCTCAAAAAATTTAAGAGCTCGCTTGATTGAATCGTTATTCAGCAGGCTTGGTTGATTTGCTATTGCCTGGACCATTATTTTGTTGGCAACCAACTCTGGAGAACTGTTCTTACCGACAGCAATAAAAAAAGAAAGCAAAATCGCCCATTCATAACCAAAAGTCTTCCAGGCTGAAATACCGAAAAGAAAAATTATTATGTTGCCCGAAAAAGCATGGCAAAGTACGTCAAAATATTGTCCATCAAGCGTTTTCTTTTTTTCTGGTTCAATATTATTATAGTATCTTGCCAATTCACCATCAACATGATCCAGTATATAGTAGATAAAAACCAAAAGTGACCCTGTTAAGATCATAATAGGGGAATCAAGAAGAAAAAAATAAAAACTGAATATAAGAGATAATAAACTTAATAGAGTTATTTGATTGGGGCGAGCACCAATCAATATAAAGGGAATAGTAAAGAATATAGATATTTTTCTAACAATCAGCTGATCAATAACATAATTTTCATCATTGCCTTTTTGACAAAGTGATCGATACCTTTTTAATTTATATAATATATTACTCATATTTTTCTCACCTAAGTATTAAGAAAAAACCTTTGCACGACTTACCAGATTTTTAATGACAACTTCGGAAGTATCTCTAAAAACCGAATGCGCCTTTGGCATATTTTTCATAAAATATATCATTATTTATTTGAAATTATTATAGATTAATGCTAAGATGCCCGCATCAAAACAACTTTTGGGAGGCATCATGGCATACAAAAAAATCGAACAGTATCTTTCCTTTGCTGGTATCGCGATCAATCAAAATTCAGACAAAAACCGGTCTTTGCTTTTCTTACCCCAAGTTCGACAACTGTTTTTTGAATATACTGCAAATTCATAATGATACATAAAAATGGTTTAATTTTTCCTCACTACATTCTTTATTTTTTTGTCAGGGGCGTTTTGATTTGTATTTTCTTTGGCTTCTTTTATACCACTGTGGCAATGTAGCCATTCTTCTCCATCCTTCTTTGCCAACTTTACTTGCAGTTTGTTCTTCTGATCATAAAGCGGAAGATCTTTTTTCGTACTGTCGGACCAAAAATCCTTAGGAAAGGTCCTTCTTCTCGATACGGCTACATATCTCAAATGTTTCTGCTTGATGATTTCAATGTTTTCTTCCGAGGCGATACCTGCATCAATAACAATTGTTTTCTCAGAACCATAACCGTCATTTGTCTCCGACAGCTCATTTAACATGGCTTCCAATGTTCCCGGTTCTAATATATTCCCTTCAAGAATCCTGCTTTACTTCGGAAAGCCATCAGTATCAAAGGTTAATGCCAACGTAATCAGTGGCCTGTCATTGCGTCGTTCTTTTGATTTACCAGGCTTTGCGATCTTGCTGGTTCGTTTGCTGCCCTCAAAATAGGTATTGGTTAGATCTTGTATGGCTTCTTATATTTCCTCGAAATATAACAACGCATAATACGACGGTCATAAAATAAAAACATTCTATAAGGAAGTCTTGTAAGATAAAGAAAAAGCCGAGCTAATAAAGTATTACTATCCAAATTATGATTCGTAATAAATTTCATTCTGCAATATTCAATATGCATGAATATTTTTTCGATAGGATACATATAAGGAAGAATGTATTTTTTATTTACGACCCTCCTTTTTATAAAGTATCTAGAATATATCCTGCCAGGTTGCTTATTATGGCATATTGAATCATCATGAATTCTATAGTTTACTGTGTGAATATTCATAAACCATAGCTTTATCCCATTCCTTGTTAAATTAAGAATAAATGGTACGTCTTCGATATCTGGAATTTCAACATCATAATTATAAATATTAAACAAATCCTTTTTCAAAAAAAGTGTGGGAGAACTTATGATGAAATGACGCAAAAGATACGTATATTGATCATTCGCTTGAATTTTATTCGATAGAAAAATATGCGGTGCCCCATTACGTATTTCAAAAAAATTCTCTTTATTGATAATATTTCTATAAACATATGAAACTGAATGCACTATCTGGGCGGATGGATGAGTCATGCAAAAATTCACATTATCTTTGATACAATTTGGACACAATGTATCGTCAGCGGAAATATGCTTTAAAAACAAACCGTTAATCACTTCAATGGATTTTCGGCAATTTATAGTGACGCCTTCATTTTTAAGTGATGTAAGTAAGACACAACGGACAAATCTGCTGCCGTTCTCATCTATCCATTTTCTACATATTTTTAAAGTATTATCGATCGAACAGTCATCCGAAATTATTAGTTCAATATTTTTATAGGTTTGATTATAGGCACTATTCAGTGTCTCTGTAACAAATTTTGCAGAATTAAAAGTTATTACGCAAATTGAAACAAGGGGATTATTTATGTGGTTAGCGTAAAGATCCATAAAAACATTTCTTTATATAGTCAATTTAAACATGTTGATACTTATAGTCGATTCTTGATATGTAATTCATCTGCCTTTATGGGAAAAAAGATGACAATTACCCTAATTTCAGACCTCCTGACATCAGGCGTTTTCAAATGCAACACATGTCGCTCTAAAAACCAGTTTCAGAGTGGCCCCAGGATAACTCATATTTTCCTCATTTACTACATCAGAATTTTTTTTCAAAGCGCGGTTTTCCCGCTGAGTTGACATGGTATGAGACCTTTGAATTTCTTCCTTTATTAAAATTTGCATATTATGAAAACAATTGGTTATAAAACGAAGATGGCCTAAAACAGTAGTTTTTCAAAGTTCTCGGTATGGCATCTCACTTCCTATTGGTTTCTATCATGATTCGGAATGATATATGCCGGATGCTGAAACACCCGCTGTAAAAACGCTCATCCTTCATCCAGATTCCTGGCAAAGGCTGTATGACAACCTAACACTTCATACATCTGTGTCTCCGTACGATAGCAGACTATAAGTTCCCTTCCTGAAGGTCATTCCCTGACCTTACGCTTCCCTTTTGTCTTCTGTCGATTTTCATTCCTTTTTTGATCAATTTTGTTGTCGGTTTTCGATCCATTGTTGAAAATTTTATGTCACGCTTACTTTTGCTACTGTCATGTCAATCTTGAAATGTCGTAAAAAAAATAGTCTATATTCCTTCATAATCACCTCAGGAGGATTAAATATGAAGAAATATATTGTGACGCTCACCAAGGATGAACGTGAAACACTCAGAAGCCTTGCGACAAAGGGAAAGCACAAAGCGCATAAGCTTCGAGACCTTTGCATAACCTGACTTTTTTACAATTTTGTTATTATGAGAAAATATTAACACTTTGAAAATATAAATTATTTTAAAATCAAGGCCTAACAATTTTCCTGTTTTTTTATTGGAAAATCGGGTTATGCAAAGGTCTCATTGTGGGATCGTTTTGAATTTATTTATACCCCAAAACACGGAAGCTGGCTGAATATGGCTGAAATAGAGTTGAATGTGCTTACTGGCCAATGCTTGGATCGAAGAATTGATGATATTGAAATCATCAGCAAAGAAGTTCGGGCATGGCAAGAATTTAGAAATAACAAAAACGCCAAGGCGAACTGGCAGTTTACTGCCAAGGATGCTCGGATAAAACTATCTCATCTTTATCCGACTCTTGATGTTTGACATGACACTACCTTCGATTTTTCACATCTACCTGCCGATCACGGGGTTTTTGGCCCCAGGATTAAACACCCTCTAAATCATTAAAAGCATTGATTATAAATTCTAATGGCTGTTTGTTTAACTTCATCAAGTTCAGGAATACGCAAAAAAAATGCAAGAAACAAATAAGATGCTATTCCTGTCACGATTCCATAAAAAAGCTTTAAAACATCCGACTCAATTCCTTTGCTACATACGAAAACGGCCAAAGCCATTCCTATCGTTGCTAAAATGATTTTTAAATTATCTCGAAACTGCTTCAAAGGACCATATCCGAACAACCGTCCTGGCAGATATGCATTCATGAAGAATGCTAAAAATGATGTTACCACATGACCTATAACCATAGCTTTCACCCCTAAAGGGATCGTTATTACTAAAGCCAGAATAATCAAGGGCGCCTTTGATAAGTCAAGCTTTAGAAAAAGGTCTGATCGGCCTATAGCGTTTAGAATGTTCATATTGATCACGCTCAGAGGGAAAAAAATACGGGCAAAGCACATCCATTGAAGTAAAGGAACCATGGGAAGCCATTTCTCCGTCAAAATCAATCGTACAAAAGGATCGGCCAGCAATGAAAGCAGAGTCATTGCCGGAAAAATGAAAAAGGCTGACATTCGGATCAACCAGCTGAAAACAGGTATCATTCTTGATCTATCATCCTTCAGGGAAGCCAGTATGGGATACGTAACCTGTTGCATTATACTGGTGATGGTACCGGCGGTTACTTCTGCAAATTGTTTCGTCTTAGTGTAAAATCCAAGATCTGAGGCAGAGTATGCTTTCCCAATAACAATATTGTAAATATTGTTGAATATCTGTGCATAAAGCCCGGCAAGGAGCAACTTAGAGCCAAATCCAAACAGGTCTCTGAAAGATTTTCCGGAAAATAAAAGGGATGGTACCCATCGGCTCAAGAACCAGAGCATCGTAACAGTAATGATTGTTCTGAAAAGATTCATGATCACCAGAGCCCAAACACCAAGACCAGCATAAGCAAATGCAATACCAGTTACTCCTCCCAGAAAGACAGATACAACGTTCACCTTTGCTATTGTTTTAAAATCGATGTTGATTGTCAGCCGTGTTCGCTGAACAATGGCAAAAGAATTGATGATAATATTAAGGGTCAACACCCGTGTTAGGATTGCCAGTTGTGGCATGTCATAAAAATCGGCAATGAGCGGGGCGCATAAAAACAAAATAAGATAGATGGCAATGCTGACAAAAAAGTTGAACACAAACACCGTGGAAAAATCAATGTCGGTTCTGTTTTTTTTCTGCACCAATCCTGAGCCCATGCCACTGTCAATTAGACTTTGAGAGATATCTATAAAAATAGAAAGCATCCCAATCAAACCGAAATCTTCAGGTATAAGAAGGCGGGCCAGAACAATGCTGATGACGAATTTACCCCCCTGCGTTGTAAATCTTTCAGCAGCAGTCCAGACCATACCTCTTAAGGCTACAGATTTTAAGGATGTGGTTTGATCGGACACAGGAAGTTACCAGATAGTTTAGACAATAACATATTGTCCAGTTTGCGGGACCCACTAAAATATTTCATTTTTTAAGTGCGCTTAAAATATTGTCAATTATATTTTCTGATGCACTTTTTCGATTAGGAGGGATAAGATATTGCTTAACAAATTCCGTCCGTGATGTTTTCATAGGATCATCACCCCAAATTACTGTATTAACAATGAAGTTCTCAATATCAGAAGCTATAAATGCTTTATAATGACATTTTATTGCTTTTTTCCCAAATTCGTTCAAGCTATTCATCTGACTGAGATCAGATAATGTATACAGTGCTGGTTTTAATGTGGTCAGATACTCCACGGAAAATGAACCGCTATCATGTATGATTGCATCCGAAGTCAAAAATAGGTCTTTGTATTCGCCCTCTACCAATAAACCATTGTCTAATGTATCCCAAATAGCATAATATTCATTTGTTTTTTCTACTCCCCAATTGGGGTCTCTGAACAGTTTTGATTTTAATAATGGATGTGGTTTGAATGCTATTTGGATTTCAGAAAAATACTTTTTAATTAAATCCAGAAAAAAGTTTGCGTATGATGTAAAATTGGATAATTTTAAATCATCTTCCTGCCCTCCTATTGTATGATGTGGTGCCCATATAATTCTTTTGGTTCTTTTCTCTTGAATTTTCCAAGGGTCTTTTTCCACAAATCCCTTAAAGAATGGATCTATACCCGGATATCCTGTTACTATGACATTAGATGCTCTATTTTTAGAATAAATTTTTGCATACTCAAAATGAGTTTCTGTTTCATAAAATACCTTCCAAGCAAAACTTTGTACTATGCCACCATAATTTTCACTTAAATGTTTTGTAACGTGAAAAAAATAGGGAACATAGCAGGTAAGTGTGTCCATAAAATTATCTATATAATAAGCTTCTAATGTCAATTTCCATGGATTTGTAAAAAAAACAATATCAGGTTCTATTTCATTTTTTATATTCAACCATGAGCCATCCTTTTTCAAAGTTTTAATTACCTGGTAACCTTTTTGAGTAAAACAGTCAAAAGCACGACCCATCTCATCTATCATATTGTCTTCGCCATACGAAGTAATAGGGCAAATTATGATAACCGGCTCAAAAGATTGGTGTCTCTCCATTAATTTATAAACTTCATCATATTTCCAAACTGATTCATGAATAACTAAGAAAGCTACTTTTATTTTGTTCTTTTTCTGAACTATTTTCAACAATTTAAAATAGTTGGAATGTACTTTTTTTAGTTTGATTGAAAATAGCACTTTTTTTATTGGTTTGTGAATTTTCGACAAAAAAAAATTTTTCAAATTATATAAAATAGTTAGTAGTTTTTAAAAAAATGTTACCAATTTTAATAATCACTGTTGATACCCATTCAGATGTCTTGCAATAGAATCAACTTGTTCCTGGTTAATCAGAAAATTTATGGGCAGGCTCAACACTTCTTTGTGAATTGTTTCCGTTATCGGAAAATCAATGATAGCCAGTTTTTCATACGCCCTCTGCCGATGCGGCGGCACTGGATAATGAACAAGCGTCTGCACCCCCTGCTCATGCAGAAAAAGCTGCAAAGCATCCCGCTGTTTACATCGTACCACAAACAGGTGAAACACATGCTGTTCCTCTGTTTCCCATTCGGGTAGTTTGATGAGCGGATGGGTGATCCCTGCCAGGTAGCCTCGGGCGATACAGCGCCGCGCAGCAATCTCCTGGTCAAGACATTTGAGTTTGACACGCAACAGAGCTGCTTGCATCTCATCCAGGCGGGAGTTTACTCCCTGGTAACGGTTTTCATATTTTTGGATGCTGCCGTAATTTCCCAAAGCCCGGATTGTGAGCACCAACTCTTCATCATTGGTAGTCACCGCTCCGGCATCCCCCAAGGCTCCCAGGTTCTTGCCCGGGTAAAAGCTGAACCCGGCGGCATGGCCCCAGTTGCCAGCTTTTCGGCCGTTCAGGCTTGCCCCATGAGCCTGAGCCGCATCTTCTAGAACCAGCAGGTCATGTTGACGGGCAATCTCCAGAATATCTGGCATATCCGCAAGCCGCCCATACAGGTGCACCGGCATCACAGCCATGGTTTTGGAAGTGATCGCCTGTTTCATCCGTGCCGGGGAAAGATTATATGTTTTAGGGTCCGGCTCTACCAGCAGCGGGGTCAAGCGGTTTTCCGTGATGGCCAAGATTGTTGCGATAAATGTATTGGCCGGAACAATGACCTCATCGCCGTCTTTTAATTTTTTCAATTCTTTCCAGGCCCGCAAGGTAAGGATCAGAGCATCCAAACCATTACCCACCCCCACACAGAAGCGTGTGCCGCAATAATCAGCAAATTCTTGTTCAAATGCCTTGACTTCCTGACCCTGAATATACCAACCGGAATCGATGACACGGATAGCTGCCGTAATAAGCTCATCTCTATATTGCGCATTGACTGCTTTTAGGTCCAGAAATGGTATGCTCATTCTGAGTTTTCCAAAAATAATTTTAATTTTTTAATAAAAAACTGTGGGTCGACCCGATAATTCATTCGATAGGCCTTATTTGTGCTTTTTAACGGTTTAGCCGTAGCTGTAAAAAAATAACTAAGATTCATACCTGCAATCGCAGCCAGATTAGAATAAACACAGAACTCCTTGTATTCAGGAAAAATCCAGGTAAGACCAAATGTATTTTTTTGACAAAACAATATGTTAGCCCATGCTGCCCCTGATGCTCCAACTATATATTTTGCGGAATTAAACAAACTTACTTGTTCATAAAAAGACAATATTTCAGGATAAACAATGGTAAAACCATTTTTTTTTGCGATTCTTTCCAAATCTATCTGATTGTAATTTCGGCGTTTATTCTTTCTTGACAGGAATATTTTTTTATTTGGTTTAAAATTTTCAATCCCATAATTTTTCAAAATCCTTAAGCGATAATCAATAAGAACATTTTCATTTTGCCTGTAATCTGAAATTTTTGGCCACTTACCTTTCATAAGATTAAATGGACCATGTACAGGAATATCTATAACTATAAAATTTTCGACTTGATATTGTTTATCGCTTTCCAAGATTATTATTTTTCTATGTGATTTTAAAGCATCAAGTGAATCACGAAATGTTTGGTATTTATTGTACTCATTCGGTACTAAAAAAGCATAATTCCTATACGCTAATGGTAATTTTTCAGATAGCATTGCAATTGGTAATATTTCTATCAACCAATGATACCAATTAGAGGAACCTGAGCCAATTAATCCAATTCCATGAGAAATATTTATTGTCGACTTCTCTATAATTATACCGAGACCCTTTCTTAATAGTGAAAATCCATGCCCCCCACAACTTATACGAGGAATATTTTCAAAATAATATTGAGGGATATAGATTTTTTCTTTAGAATTAATCGCAAACTGATGACAATTAATTATAGTAGCAAAAGAAAATTTCCTGGCATAAATATCCGGGAAAAAATTCTCTAATTTTTTGCTATTTGAATTTTCATCTTTTGGCGAGAAAGAAAATGATTTGCATTTTTTTGCTAATAGAACGATTTCAGTGGATTTTTCAAATGAGGAAATGGGTAAAATAGAAAACCCGAAAGGGTTTATTATCGCTCGCACTATAGATATTGGTATATTCCCTTTACGAAATAGCCAAAATGAAATTTTTCTAATTTTTATTTGAATTGAGTGTTTTAATTCAAATAAAACACGGAGTTTCGTCATATAAAATATTTCAGCCACAATAAAATATCATAATTAAAACCAAAGTCTTATTGTTCATTCATAATGTTTAATAAAAAATGGTTTCATCGCGTTTAAGCATCTGAAATTCATCATACGACCGGATATATTCCATTTCATCATACGGCATCGAGGCCAGGACCAGGCAATTGGCCCCTGAAGAAAAATTAACCAACTCCCGCCAAATCAGTTTAGGGATATATAATCCAAAGTATGCACGGTCCAGCCGTACAATCTTTTTTCCCTGCCCATCATCAAGAATTACATCAAAGGCTCCCATGACTGAAACCATTAATTGCTGAAGTTCTCTGTGGGCATGTCCACCCCTTGATTCACCACCCGGAACATCATACAGATAATAGGTTCTGATAATATCAAATGGGATTTCCTGATGGTTACTGATGGGGGTCAAAGATCCTCTGCGATCATAATTGCGTGGAAGTTCAATTAGCTTACAGTCATGAATAGTGATAGTCATTTTCCCTCTTGCATCAGTGCTTTGTACTCTCTGTAATCACGGATATAATCTCCTGTAGTGAATGGATAATTTGCCAGCACATAAGCTACAGCATTGGTGGAAAAATTCTGCATTCGCCGCCAGATCATCCGAGGAACGTAAAGGCCGTGATAGGCCCGGTTCAGGTGAACTATTTTTTGGGCATTACCATCATCCAAAAACACGTCAAAACTGCCCGATAAGGCAATAATGACTTCTTCCTGGTCACGAAAAGCATGCTCACCTCGTTGCTCGCCACCTGGAACATCATAGATCCAGTAAACTCTGGCAATTTTGAAGGGGATATGGCGTTCCTGTTCGATAAAAGTGAGGTTGCCTCTAATATCAAGGATTTGGGGGAACTGGATTAGGCTTACATCGTATACAGAAATCATTTTGGGGTCAGACTTTCCTTATGGTCGTTTCTATGAATTCGGGATTGACATGAGGTGTTGATGTATAGTTGCTGGGTTTCCAGACAGCAACGAGTTGGGTGACACGCTTTGGATGACCACCGCTTCGATAACAGTGCTGAGGAAGGGATATGTGCACTGATCCCCACCCCGTTCCCAAAATCTTTCATCTCCAGGCGCACAAAGTCATGGGCCATTATATCCTCCCTCCGAATTTTCAAAATCTTCAGGATAGGACATTTTATTCCATTGTTTAGTGATATTTTCTGGATATCCCCGATGAAAATGCCCGGTCCAGGGGTAAGCCGATTGACCGGAACCATCTTT
>CAYTGW010000042.1:2707-4561 GCA_964437395.1 uncultured Desulfocicer sp. | reverse complement strand
CCACCGAACACCCTTGCCGGCACCCCGCCCACGATCATTCCCCTGGGTACGTTCTTTGTCACTAGGGCGTGAGCACCAACCAGCGAATGGCTTCCAACGGTAACGCCCGGAAGAATCACGGACATGGGCGCAACAACTGCATAATCCTCAATAACTGCGCCCATCACAGTTTCGCTTGGCGGCGTAGGATCATTGGTCAGCACAACATAGGGATACAACCAGACAAAATTTCCTATCCGCGATTTTTTCCCGACATGCACATTAGAATGAAAACGAACATAGTCCCCTATTTCACAGTCCCCCTGAATATCACATAAAGTTCCGATCTGCAGGTTCTCACCAGCAATTGTTTTTTCTCGGACGGTTGCACGATGCCCGGTCACCAGACGAGTCCCAAAACAGGAACCGGCATAAAAAACTGAGTGTGATCGGATTAAAGTGCCTTGTCCAATAATTAAAGGATGTCCGTCTGCCAAAGGTGTCGGATAGCCTATCTCGCAATTGCCGTCAATAATGGTATCTGCTCCGATTTTGACATTAGCATAAACGATGGAATATGGTCCGATGACGGTATTGGGGCCGATGACAACTCGATTTTCAGAGAATGATAGCTCCTGAGGAACTTTTTTATGGATTCGAGATTGACCAATAATTGCACCGGAAAATATCTCCACATCATCATGAAGACACACCCCTGCATTAATAATTGCATGAGGATGAATCCTGACATTTTTTCCAATGACAGCATCTTCACTGATAATTGCAAATTCACTAATCATAATATGAGATCTCGTATAAGGGGGTCGTCATCAAGTCCGAAAGTTTTCCAGAAAAGCACAAAGGACTTCAAAATAGTTGCATCACTTACTTTTTTCATCTAGAATCTTTATTTTTCAGTTTTAAACAAAACCAACTGGGAGATATCATCATCTGTTATTATACCTGAATAATTACCAATACGCTCGGGATGAAACATTTCTTCAATATACTCTGACAAATTTTCTTCCCCAATGTAAGTCGCCATTTCGTTTTCTAATTTTAATTCTTCTATGGTTTTAAGGATTTCATGCATGGCCGTTTTTATGAGGCCTTGATCAAGTGTACGGGTATAGTGTTTTATAAGTCCGGGCAAAGTAAAACTGCATGCAAGACCGTGGGGCACATCAAAATGCATGGTTATGGGGTAGGATATGGCATGTGCGATGGCAGTCCGGGTCCGGCTGATGGCCAATCCTGCCATCAAGGCGGCCTGCTGCATCATCTCCCTATAATAAATGTTATCCGGCTGGGTCATTACGGACGGCAGGGCTTTATTTGCCAGGGTCAGGGCTTTCAACGCCAGGGCTTCGCTCATGGGCGTGCGGTTTTTGTTCCAGAGTGATTCGAGTGCATGGGAAATGGCATCCAGTCCGGTATAGAGAGTTTCCTTAGGGGGAAGCGTCAATGTCAGTTCGGGATCGAGCAATGCGTGGGCTGGATAGACCCGCTCCCCGGAAACAGAGTATTTTTTTTTGTTTCTGCTGTCCCATACCGTTGCAAAAGGGGTGACTTCCGCGCCTGTGCCGGCTGTGGTGGGGATGGCAACAACCGGGATGTGATTTTTCCAGACCTGCGGTTGTTTTTGCCTTAAGACCATATCCAGAGGAATTTCCAGGTCGGATAGCAGGGCCACAGAAAAGATCTTGGCTGTATCCAGCACGGAACCGCCGCCAAGTGCGATGATGCCGGTGATGCTTTCCCTGCGTAACGCGATTGTCATACGGTCCAGAAAATCGAGTTCCGGATTGGCGGTTACCTCCTCAAAGACCCGTATTGGGTTTTCCAGACCGGCTTTTCTTGCTTGTGCCTCGATTT
>CAYTGW010000042.1:0-2624 GCA_964437395.1 uncultured Desulfocicer sp. | reverse complement strand
GTAAAGCCTGCGCTGGTGACCATCAGTATCCGGTTACCGGTAATAACCGGTGGATCAAGTAAAAACAGCCGGTCAATGGCACCCGGGCCTGAAGTGATGCGCACCGGGTTATAATCAGACCATATGGTCAATTGCCGCCTCCATGAAGGCTTTTTTGTTTTCCTTAGGCGTGCGGGATGGACGGCCAAGATCATCGCGGGAACCGGTGCGTATACGCACCTCAATCATTTGCGGGCCGGGTATCTGACGGATATCGGACCAGCAGTCTTCCAGGTGCCGGGTGGTTTCGGCCATACGGTATTTAAAATCGCAGGCTTTTGCCATGGCGGCAAAGTCAAACCGGTCTGCTGCGGTCGGCTGGCCGCCAACAGATTCATGTGCGGCATTATTGAGCAGTATGTAGATAAGGTTTTCAGGGTTAAGCTTGCCGATCACCGGCAGTGATCCCAGGTGCATCAGGGCGGAGCCGTCACCGTCGATGCAGATAATTTGTTTTTGCGGATTGCCCAGTGCAGCACCCAGGGCGATGGATGCCGTATGCCCCATGGATCCTACTGTTAAAAAATCGCGCTGGGGCTGGCCGAGCCGGGCCCGGATTTCAAAAACCTCGCGTGAGGTTTTACCTGTGGTCGATATGACCAGGGCGTTTTCACCGGCAAGTGTCAGAATCCGGGTAAGGGCATCTTCACGGGAGAGCGTATACAATGGGTTTTGCTTTTGGATGCTTTTATAGGGTGTAAATGTTCCTTTGCGAACCAGCAGTGCAGCCGGCGCATTTGTATTTTTAATCCTATCGAATATGCTGTCCAGCACCTGATGGCTGTCGGAATCTGCATCCAGCACTGAATACGGAATTTCCATAAGTTCCAGTTGACCGGGTGTGATCCTGCCCTGCCTGATGTGCTGGGGCTCGTCTTTTACACCCGGTTCCCCGCGCCAGCCGATGATCAGGAGCAATGGGATATTATAAACTTCGGGAGCAGTAAGAGATATGAGCGGGTTAACCGCGTTTCCCAGTCCCGAGTTCTGCATGTAAACGGCGGCTACCCTGCCGGTGGACAGGTGATATCCTGCGGCAAGGGCCACGGCATTGCCTTCGTTGGCTGTAATAACATGCTGATTGATGGCACAGTGATCCTCAAGATATGCACAGAAATGCTTCAGAAGTGAGTCCGGCACTCCGGTAAAAAGCCCGATGCCGTGTTGCCGCAAACCGTTGAACAATTGCCCTGGATCTATCATTATTTTCCCCCCGGAATTAAGCCAAGGATCGCCTTGATCGGTAGCATACGGGCATCGCATTCAGCCGAGCACCGATGTGTGAGAATGGCCCTGGCGGTTTCGAGCATGGCCGGATAGGCACTGCGCAGGAGATGATTGGCATATATGACGATATTCACGCCGTTATCGGCCAGCTCGTCTTCGGTCACCTGGTTGTAGCTAGTGGGTACGACCACCAGGGGGCGGCGGTCCGTGAACTGATTGTAAAACCGGCAGAATTCAAAAATTTCATCCGGATTTTTTTGCCGGCTGTGGATCATAATGCCATCCGCGCCTGCCTCAATATATGCTTTTGCCCTGGTTATGGCATCATCCATACCCTGTTCCAGAATCAGGCTCTCGATGCGGGCAATGATCATGAAATCATCGGTTGCCTGGGCCCTTTTCCCGATTTGTATTTTATGGCAGAAGTTTTCAATGCTGTCCTGTATCTGCCCGGCATCCGTACCCAACAGCGAATTTTTCTTCAACCCGACTTTATCCTCGATGATGATCGCTGAGATGCCCAGGCGCTCCAGCGTTTTAACCGTGAATACAAAATGTTCCGGTCTGCCGCCGGTATCCCCGTCATAGACAATTGGTTTTGTGGTGACTTCGAGCACTTCGTTCAGGGTGGTAATACGCGAGGTGACATCAACCGCCTCGATATCGGGTTTTCCCTTGGCCGTAGCATCCGTCAGGCTGCTGCCCCACATGCCGTCGAATTCACGCCGCCCTTCGGGCGTATCGATACAGGTATTTTCAACGATGAGACCGGACAACCCGTTGTGAATGTCAATCAGCCGTATCAGCGGCTTTACCCTCAGCATCCGGCGAAGTGATTTCAAGCGTACCTCCGGGGTGATTCCAACCTCTTTCATGGCAGCGTGTAACCGGGTAGAGGAAATGCCTTTGGTGTAAGGAATTTCGATCAGCTTGCCCCCCCATTGGGCCAGAGTATCAATCACCCGCTGCCTTGTCTTTTGCTGGACGCCTTCTTTCCAGTCATCACCGTGGAGTACATAATCCGGTTTGATTTTTTCCAGATTAATTACATAATCCAGTGTTGTCTGGGGCACGACGTGGTTTACGCCTTTTATGTTTTCAATCACTTCCCGTCGTTGATCAAATGTCATATGCGGTAAGCGTTTATAACCGGCAATCGCTTCGTCGGTCAGCAGCCCGATGATGACATCACCCAGTTTCCTTGCCTTTTTAATAATATTCAAGTGACCGGGATGTATTAAATCCGCACTCATGCCGACATATACTGTTTTGTTTTTTTTCATTTTTTAAACACAACTCCGTACGGTCGATTACAAGGAGAGACCTTTGCATAACCGGACTTTTTTACAATTTTTTTA
>CAYTGW010000041.1:11394-23286 GCA_964437395.1 uncultured Desulfocicer sp. | reverse complement strand
ACGGTATAAACTAGCCTGGTGTCATATCAACAAGGCGGAATATCCGGAAGCGATCAAGCTTTTTGAAGAAGCCGTCGCTCACACCGGGTCCGGGAAAAACCTGGATGTGGACACATATAAGCGGGTGGATATCCGGCTGGAGTCTCTGATCGATATGGCCTACTGTTATGGTGAATGCTACAAAACAAACACTCCGGATCAGGCCCTTGAATATTTCCGCAACTATGCATGGTCAAGACAGGCATATATGACGGTTCTTGAAAAGCTGGCCAACCGGTATCTGCTGAAAAAAAAGTGGCAGCATGCAGCAACGGTTTACCGGGAACTGTCCGGGCTTCAGCATGATGCGGAAAAGCTTCTGGACTATTCAAAAAATATTTTTGAATGTGTGCAGGCCATGGAATCTTTTGCAGATACGGACCAGGACATTGAGATTATCGTAAAGGCTTTGAAACAACTGAAATATTCCATTCACATTCCGGACGATAAAAAGAAAAAAAGTCTTCATGATTTTGAACTGTATGCAAGGGATCTGGTCACCCATGCTCATCAGAAAGCAAGAAGCCGAAAATCCAAAGCGGATTTTAAGCGTGCTGCGGATTCATACAAACTGTATCTGGAATTTTTCGAGGACAGTCAGGTCTATCTGGAAATGGCCAATAATTATGCGGAAACACTGTTTTCATCCGAACAATACTTTGAGGCTGGAAAACAGTATGAAAAGTTGATGAAAAAACTTCCGGAAAACAGTCCGAAAAAGGGAGAGATGTTATACAGTTCGGTAATTTCATACTACAGTGCACTGAAAAATCGGGAAGAGCTGGATTATTTTCAGGTGGCCTATGCACGCACCGGGTTGAAAACTACAGGAAAGCAATATGCTTTGGCATTCCCAAAATCAAAAAATGTTTCAAATGTATTGTTTAATGTCGCCTGGGTTTCATATGATGCCGGAAAGTATGATGATGCAATCCGGGAGTTTTCTAGTTTCGTAGAAGCTTATCCCTTCGGAGAACCAGCCAAGGCTGCTGTTCATCTGGTTCTAGATTCCTACCATCTGAAAGAGGATTATGACAACCTGATCCGGTATGGGAAGCATATTCTGAGCCAATCCAAAATCAATGATCTGAAGTTCAGGAAGGAAGTTGCCGGGATTATTCATGGTACGGAAACAAAAATCGTTTCTTCACTTACAGTTGCAGCGATTGACGATTGGGAAAAAGGCAAGGGTGATCTGATCGATTTTGCAAATCAGACCAGCAGCAGTCCTTCCGGAATGGGTGAAGAAGCTCTGAATGTACTCATGGTCTCCAGCAAGGAAAAAGGCGATCTGGAAACCATGTTGACTGCCGGAGAAGATCTGGTGAGGCAGTACCCGACCTCCGGAAAGGTGGAGACAACCCTGGGGGTGATGATCGATACATCCCTCAAGACAGCAAGATTCAGGCTGGTTGCAGACTATCTTGAATCATTTGCAAAACAGCTTCCGAACCATGCCAATACCGGAAATTTCCTGACCCAGGCTGGATGGATCCGGAAAAATCTAGGACAGTTTGACCGTTCAACAGGCAATTTCGAGCAACTGCTGAAGTTCCATGGAAATCAGGTTTCTCAGAAAGAAGATATTATTTTCGCCATGGCAGACAATGCAGTTCAAATGGGAAAACCGGATATGGCAATAGGTGTCCTTTCATCCAACCGGAACAGTCTGAGCAAAACCGGCAGAATACGCTCCGATGCACAGGTTTCGGATCTGTATCTCCAGATGGGTGATATTCAAACAGCCGGGACATATCGGAAAACGGCCTGCCGGCAGTATCATGAAACAATGGGTCAGAATGACAGTGATCTCAGGAACGATATGGCAAAAATGATTTATCATACTGTCCATCAGCAGAACCAGGAGTACATGGCGCTCCAGTTGAATAACAGTCTGGACAACCAGATCGCTGCAAGGAAAGCAAAACTCCTGGATGATCTGGAAAAGGGGTATCAGTCTGTAATGCAGTATAAATCTCCGGATTGGGCTCTTGTCGCATGTTACCGAAGCTATGAAATCAACCGGGAATTCTCGAAATTTTTAGCCGGATCTCCTCTTCCGGAGTTGAGTCCGGAGGAGAAAAAACAGTATGCGGATCTGATCCGTCAAAAAGCAGATGAATATAACCAAAAGTCAGACCAGTATATGAAAACCTGTGTGGATCTTGCCCATAAGTGGGAGATCTGTGATCCTAAGCTGGCAGCCTTTTTTGCCTCATCATCGGGATCAGCTTCCGGAAAAACCGATTTTCATAGTTTTTCAAATTCAGGGTCTGGTGTTGAAATCAGTTCAAGAAATCTTACGGATCATGACCTGAAAAAACTTCATGAGCAGCTTTCTCAGCATCCGGAAGATCAAAACCTTCTTGCAGCGCTTTCCGAAGCCTATATTCAAAAAGGAGATTTCAGGCAGGCCATGCTGATTACGGAAAAGACATTGAGCGAGATCAAGGACAAGAACAGTCCGATTGCCGCTCGGTTTTATAACAATCTGGGACTGTCCCATCTTTATATCGGAAATGACCAGCAGGCAAAGGATGCCTTTAAAAAAGCCCTGGATATAGATTCCAGTATTACTAGCGCAAAGATCAATCTGGCCGGATTGTTTTCTTATTACGGCCATTATATCGAGGCTGATAAAATTTACAGTACCCTTCCGGAATCCGGAAAACTGGACAAATCGGAAGAAATCATTCATCCGCGAGCAAGGGAGTTGTATTATGTTCAAAATAAAAATTCAAAAAGTTGAAATCAGATGTTTTGTTTTCATCTGTATGCTGATTTGTCTGGGTATCGGCCTGGCCGGATGCGGAGGCGGAGGTTCTGACAGCAGTACGGCGGCACAGAATTCAGGCAGCACATCTCAGAACAAGGAAGCGACTTCTGATGGATGGGAGAAGCGGGAGCTAAAACAGCTTCAGGCCTCGGGAATGCTTATTCCCAATGTCCAGGTCGCATATGATGGCGAGTCCACCTTCCATATGGCCTATTTTACGGACAGCCGGAACATCAATTCCGGATTTACGGTAAATCACACCTCTTTTACACTTCCGGATATGGTCGAAGGAACTCCAGGTGAGGCTATCGATATTGACAATTGCAGAACCCTGGGACTGACCTTGGGAACCGGAAAAACACCTGTTGTTGTCTACCAGGGGGGGCAGATCCGGGAGTGCGGTGCGGAACAGCAGTCAGACGTGATGATGAGTATCGGTTCGGCAAACGTATGGACAGAAACAACAGCCGGTATCGGCTATGTGGAACGGAATCCGGTTTTTCAGGATGGGCTGGCAGGCCGGAGGGTAACGGTAGCCACTGATTCAAATGGGGATGTTCATATGGCATACCAGTTTTTTTATGAAGGCTGTGATGCCATGAACTTCAATTATCCGGATCTTTTGTATGTCCGGAAACCGGGATTGAATCCGGAAGCCGATGCTGAAGAAGAAACCGTAGAAGGAAATATCTATAATTCAAACGGTACGGCAAGTGCTCAGAACAATGTGGGTGAACATGCAAAATTGATCTTGGATCAGGACGAGGACCCGGCGATTTTTTATTATGCAGACCTGTCCCCCAATAATTCCGATCCGGATCAGAAAGGGCTTCGCGTTGCCCGGAAAAAAGGGGAAACATGGACTCATGAATGGATTGAAATCGGAATCCAGGTAGGAGATATCAGTGCTGCCATAGACCGGAACGGCAATCTGGCTGTTACCTATTATGTTGAGAGTGAATACACGGATGCTCTGGGTTCCCATGAAAAACTGTTAAAATATGCGGTACAGAATCATTCGACCTGGAATAAGATGATCGTGGATGAAAGTGTTCAATGCGGAAACTCTTGCAGTCTTTCATTTACTGCGAATGGAAATCCGGCGGTTGCCTATTATGCGACCCAGAACCACAGTGGAAGCACATCACTCGCGGATCTCAAGTACGCTGAGTATAAAGGTTCTGCCTGGGATTCTGAAACAGTATCCTCAGAAGGAGATATCGGGCATTATAACAGCCTCTGGTTTGATCAAACCGGAACAGTTTATATTTGCTCCTATTCGGAAACATTAAATACGATTTTTCTGTTCTATCGATAGAGGAGGTAAAAATGAGATACCTGAAATTCATCGGCATACATATACTGTTGCTTCTGATGTTGTGTTCAACGGCTGGTTCGGTAACCGATCCCAATGACTGGTATGATGAGTGCCCGGATCAAAGCTGCGGTGCGCCCCCTGCCGGAGGTGTTGGCGGAGGCGGTGCAGGCGGTGGCCCGATCCTGGTTAGCTATGACCTGGGTCCTTTATGGTCACTTCAGGAAGACGCAGATGCAGACGGCGTCCTCGATACCCGGGACAATTGCGCATATTTCCCGAATGATCAGTCCAATTCGGATGGCGATGACTATGGCGATGGCTGTGACAACTGCCCGGATGCAGCAAACAATGATCAGACAGATACGGATGGAGACGGAACCGGTGACCTGTGTGATGCGGATATGGACGGAGATGATATCGCAAATGGAGAGGATAATTGTTCGATGATTGCCAATCCCCAGCAGGTGGATACAGATGGCGATGGTATCGGAGATCTTTGTGATGAAGATGATGATAATGATGGAATTCCGGACAGTGTGGACAATTGCAGTTTAGATCCGAATGTCGGACAGGAGAATGGTGATTTTTTCATGAATGGTGACGCTGCCGGAGATGAATGCGATCAGGATTGGGACAATGATGGATTTACAGATGATGCGGATCTGTGTCCGCGATGCCGGACAGATGAAAATACGGATACGGACATGGACGGGATCGGTGATGCGTGCGACAACTGCCCACGGGTTTCCAATCCGGATCAATCGGATTCTGATCAAAACGGGAGAGGAGATGCATGTAATGGATAAGCGAAAGACAATCGTATTTTCTTTACTGATGCTTTTTCTGTGCATGATCGGTTGTTCTGAAAGTCCTCCTCTTGAAAGGACGCAGGTACGCACCCAGGCTTCGTTAAATGGTTCTTTTTTGACCGAAAGCCCGGATGAGATCAATTTCCCGGTTAAAGTGCTGTTCGCTATCGACTGCTCCTTGAGCATGGGTGATGAGGAGATGGGGATTGTGGATGGATCGGATCCTTATTTTCTTAGGATCGAAGCTGTCCGGAATTTTATCAGTCAGTACAACAGTAATGAGAATACCTCATTTGCGATCATGCTGTGGAGCAATACCGTGTTTGAAACAACAGGCGGATTTACAAAAGACCCGGCGGTTCTGGATGGAATTCTTACGGATGTTCAGAATGACACCACAACCGATTATCTCGGGACCCTGGACGAAATCTTCATTGATCTTCGGAATGATATCATCAGCTCCAATGAGGAAAACCGTGTCCGTTCAAAGTATATTGTGATTTTTCTGAGTGACGGCGTGCCCAATGCCCAGGGAGAAAGCCAGGCAGATGCAGATATCTGGGGACGCGTTGAAGATATCAACAGCATGGTGACCGAATACGGTATCGGATCATTCAATTTTCATACGTTTCTGCTGCTGGGTAATTTCGGTAATGATGCATATGGTCAGGCCAGACGTGCGGAAGCGGAAACCACTCTTGCAGGAATGGCGGAAAGAGGAAACGGTCAGTTCAGTCTGTTTGAGAGCGCGGAAGCAGTTGACTTTATCAACATCGTGGATATGCGGCTGACCGTTGAATATGATGTCAAATACATGGTTGCCTACAATTATAATGTCAGACCCGGTGTTGAACTGATATTCGCGGACAGCGACGGCGATGGATTGTCCGATGATGATGAAACCCTGTATGGAACCGATCCAACGCTTACCGACACGGATGGAGACGGATTCAGTGATTTTTTTGAGATCAAAGTCAGTTCTCCCGGCCATGAGTTGAATCCGCTGGATCCGACCGATAGCAATTGCGATTCACCAGCAGTAGGTGTGGACTCGGATAAGGACGGCCTGATGGATTGCGAGGAACTGGTCAAAGGAACCAACCGGCTTGTCCCGGATACGGATCTGGACGGTATTCCGGATGGGATCGAATTTCTGACCAATACCAACCCTATTGAGGTTCAATATACCACGGATACGGATTTTGACGGTATTATGGATTGGCTGGAGGTTCAGAGGCACACCAATGTAACGTCGAATGATGAGAAAATTCGTGAACGGTACAGCTATCATTACAATATCCAGGATGGCGGGCTAGTTCAGATCAATCAGGGGACGGAAATGGAATCCCATGTCCGACAATTCAATTTTACCATCTCCAATATCGATGTTGTGGAGACCCGTGGATACACCACGGCAGATGGTGAAGTGCGCCAGAGTGGTGATAACCTGATCCGTTTCTATCTTGCCGAGGTTCCGGAAGATACTCCGGACAGCCCGCCGGTTTTCCGGATGGCGGAAGTGGTCATTAATATCAACGATGACAATAAAACGATTAACCTGACTCCCGCAGACTTCACTTTGCTGCAATAAAGGAGAATAAACATGAGACCCTATCGAATCTATTTTTGGATGATGATGATGATCCTCCTGCTCCTCATCTCCTGTTCCGGATCGGAAAATCCTTCAGAGAATGGTTCAGGACTTCCGGAACTTGTATTGAGACAGAGGATGCAAGGTTCTATTTCAACCGTCGGCGAGGTCGACTGGTATTATTTCCGTGCCGCCGAAGCCAACAGCGTTATGCAGGTTCGCTGCTCCAGTGAAACCATCCGTCCGGATGTGGATCTGCTGGTAACCATATTTCAACAGGATGCACAGGGAAACCGGACAAGGCTGTACGCGGATCATGCACCGGATAATGGTGCAAGTCCTGCTGATCTGACACTCAATGTCTATATAGACCAGCCAAAGGATATCGTCATATCGGTCCGGGATCTGATGGATGATGATTCATCGGACAGCCTGTATTATCTGGTAGTGGATTTTTCCAGTGTTGCAGAAGGAAATGAGAGTTTTGCCCAGGCCCAGCCGCTCACGGTCAACAGTGAAACCTGCCCCACGGACAGCATCAGCTCTATTGGAGATATTGATTGTTTTACTTTTACATCCCAGGGAGGGATATATGACCTGAGTGTGGCTTTTTCACCGCTCTCCGGCAGTCCGGTGCAGCTTTCCGTTGATCTGTATAATACGGATGGGCAAAGGATTGACAGCCAGACCGGTCTCAATCTGTATAATTTTCAACTGACCCATTTTCTCCCGGCCGGTGTTTATTATGTGGAAGTGGATGATGATGGACGGGATGACTTTGATCAGGGTTCCACCTATTCGGTTTGTGTAAACCAGGTGTCCAACGTAGAAGCAAATGGAAATGACCGGCAGGAAGATGCAGATCCCATTTCACTGGCTGCATTTGGTTCGGAAAGTGAAATTGCAGGTTCTCTGGATTACATTTCGGATTCGGACTGGTACCGGATTTCTCTGCCTGATCCTGCAAGCGGTTTTCGTGTTCTGGATCTGCGTTTTACCGGAACAGCCATAAAGGAGTATCTTGTCAGTGTCATGGATCAGGACGGCAATACAATCCTGTCCCATACCTTTAACGGAGGATCGCCGGAATATCATACCTTGATCAAACTGGATGAAAGCGCCTGTTACCTGGTGCTCACACCGTCTGCAGGTCAGGTCGAGTTTCAGGCCATGCCCTATACAGCAACGGTAAAAGCACTGAATATTCTGGATGATGCGGAAGTTGCTCCTAACAGCAATGATACCATCCAGACCGCAGATCCATTGACACCGACCTCAGATCCGGCTTCCGCCACAACCGGAAAGATCGGATTCCGGGGAGACATGGACTGGTATTCCGTAACCGTACCGGCTCATGCAAATCCACAGATACTGGAGGTTTTTATGGAAGCTCCCATATCTCTGGTGGAATATTCTTTGAGTGTCATGAACAATACTCTTATGGAGAGGCTGTTCAACAACAATTCGGAAACCATTGCCACATCACTCAAGACCGGGTTACTGATCCCGGCAAATGCCCAGAGCGCAGTCTATTCCTTCCTGGTTCATGATTTTCAGGATGATGACGGAGATGATGTGACCTATACAATCCGAACGGATATTAAAGACATCCCGGCAGTTCTTCCTGCATCAGCCGCAGGGTCTCCACCATTTGGAGAAGTGGTTCAATACCATAATGAAGCTCTGGAATCGAATACAAATACGATTTCCCTGTATATCAATCCGGATTCCACAAAAACATTCAATCTGGATGGCGCACTGCTGAATACCGGTGTCGCGGTTCAACAGGCCAATACCCCCGAAGCGGGTCTGACGACCCTGACATTTCCATGGGTCTCAGGTTACATGGATTATAAGGGAGATCAGGACTGGTTTACGATAGACCTTTCTCCTCTGGATGCTTCGGAAGAGTGGTATTATGAAATCCAGGTCGAATTCTATGCACCGTTAACCAATGTGGAATATATCTGGAAGTTTTTCCCGGATGTACCCAATGACCGGACCCTTTCCGACAGTCGTGGAAGCTACAGCGGTTTCATGGCCAGTGCCGGAGATACAACGGTCACGGAATCCCAAGTCAGCATGGTGACTCCTTCCGGGGATGACAGCGCCTTCTGGATTGGAGATTCGTGGTCAGGAGATGCTTATTTCAGCATCAGTGATTTTAACTATGTTGAACTTCCCTCAGGCGGGGACAATCCAATACCCGATGATGACTGGGGAGGATATGGTTCAGCACCGTACTATTTTCAGGTAACCCTGGTGTATCACCCGGGTGAATCCAGACCGGAATAAGACAAAAGTCCGGGCATATTTTTTGGACAAACCAGTAGAAGATAAAGGAGGTTAAAAAAGGTTACGGCTCTGTCTGTTTTCCTGAAACCGATACCCGGAATGAGAGGACCGGGTTTGAGGGGGAAGGGGATTCCGGCGGAGCCGTATTTTATTTGACCGGCAACTGAATAAAAAGAGCTACCGTCATGCCGGACTTGATCCGGCATCCAGTATCCAATAACACCGCTTCATAAATAATTTTAAGACTGCATCGTTCAAACTCGTGGATAAGGGGAGTCTCACCTAACCCACTCAGACAGTGAACGACTTCGCTATAAAATCATTCATTCCGCTAGATCTGAAAATCCAGCCCGGTTACCAAGAATGTAAACCCCCGTGGTCGTGACAATTCCGTACCGGGTGGTTTCCAAATATTGCAAATCTTTTATGCATCCGTAGGGGCAATCCCTTGTGGTGCCTGTATTGCCCGCAATTATATATGATAACCAAGTGCTGTCGTCCCAAAAAATACGCGGAATGGGGGGACACAGTAGTAGAATATAGAAATCATTTATTCCAAATGCAAAAATGTAAAGCGCGTCCTGTATGTTCCCCATCATGAAAAGTAAATCATAAAATCATAGACCCATTATTTCCCATTATTTCCGTCCCCATTATTTCCTAATACTTGTTTTCACGGCAGTTTCAGAATTGAGCACTGCCGAGAGCATTGCCACGCCTTGCTCGGTAAAGGCATAAGGAAGGTATTTTCTATGTTTTCCTCTTTCGGTTTTTAGGGTGCCATTTTGGAACCTTAAAGAGTCTTCTGTGTTTATCGTGCTAATTTGGAACCTCAAATTTTCAAACTCTTCCTTGGTAAGCTGGAACATAAATGATTCAGGAAACCTATCGGGGTTGCGTTTTACGGCACGATTCAGGTATTTAGTTTCTATGCCGTATAATCTTGCTAAATGCAAATCAAGCATCACCTGTTTATCGCGAATGGTGAAAATCCCGTCAACGATTTGTTTGTTATATTTTTGAATTGAATTTTCTGTCATACCCTCAGCTTCTCCAAAATCTCCTTCAGCTCATCATCAATCCCCGCAGTTTCCCCTTCCAAAGCCTTCAATTCCTCCACAATCTCCCCAACCGGCCGGTACGTTTCCGCATTTGTAATCTGTATGGGCATAACGCCCTTTGTATTTTTATATTTTTCGTTCCAGACAGCAGCAGAATATAGGAATCATTTATTCCAAATGTAAAAATGTAAAGGGCTCTCACGTCCCCGTCCCCCGAATCGGGTGCAGCAAAGTGAGATTATCGGCTCTGAAGCCACCTTTTGAAGGAAGCCTGACTCTCTCCCGACGGCTTTCCAGCAAGAAGACCCTCCACACTTATGTCTTCGTCTATATCTTCCCAGTGGACTCCTTGACCTTTACCGATAAGCCTCCAGTTCGCTCGCTCTGCAGGATTAGCTTGCTCGAGCCGAGGGTACCAACCCAAAGGAACCGAAATGGTGCGTCCGTCACTTAGATCAACGGTCAGGGTGTCCTCGGTTGCATGGACATCCAGGGCATAGGGGATTTCAATTTCAACGGCCAAAATATTCATTCCAAGCCTCCATTAAAAATTCTTGGTTCTCTTCAACTATATTCCGAATCTGCTTTAATTCAAGACGATTGAAGCCACCACTGATCTGAAGGCGGATCGGATCAAGCCAGTACTTGGCGACATTATCATCCCGTTCGACATGTATGTGATGCGGTTCATCCCGATCGCCTGCATAGAAAAAGAAACGATACGGACCAGATCTGAATACTGTTGGCATTCAATTCTCCTTCTTCTTGTTACTGTTTCCCCCAATGAGATATCACGAGGGAGAACGCCCTTTGCGTTTTTATATTTTTCATTCCAGGCAGCAGTAGAATATAGGAATCATTTATTCCAAATGTAAAAATGTAAAGGTCCCGCATGTCCCGCAAATATTGCAAATCTTTTTTGCATCTGTAGGGGCAACCCTTGTGGTTGCCCGTATTGCCCGCAATTATATATGATAACCAAGTGCTGTCACAAAAAATACGCGGAATGGGGGACACAGCAGTAGAATATAGAAATCATTTATTCCAAATGCAAAAATGTAAAGGGCCCCTACTGCCGCGTCTTCTTTCTCATGTAGTGTTCAACATCGTTTAGAACATCTTGAACTTTTCTTTCGAGACCATCAAGACCATGGAAAAGGGTTGCAGCATTTATGTTCATTTGTTCTAAATCTAACCTTGCATTAAGGAAAGCGTCCTTGGCAAGAATTATTTTTATTAGCTTTGAGTTTTGAATAATTTTATGGATATCACTGAAATTAGTTTTACTAATAGCATCTTCATTTGGCATCTTGCCTGGGGGATCAAAAGAACCAAGAAGCGCTCCCATGAAACCTTCTTCCAGGTTCAGCGGAATCATTGCCAAGCCTTGTTGTAGAAACTGTCGCTCATTCCTTTGAGAAGGAGACAAAGTTAAGATTTGGTTCTTGTGTATATCACCCCGTAATGACATCATTAAAATATCATCAAGTCTTTTTTCAAGGGGAAGCCGAGTGTCGATATTAAATTGCTCGCATAGTCCTTTAATTATATTCGCCACGTTGAACATGTAATCAACGCGATTAAAAGCCCAAATTGCACATTCTTCAGTTGCTGAATCAAGTGCGAAGTAGGCTGCGACATAAAAAGATTCTGTAAAATCTAATAATCTTGTAGGCCCTCCATGATGGCGAATCAAATTCAGCCAAGCAATGGTGTCTTCATCTTTCGGTAACCCGCTGGTGAAAAGATGAGCGAGAAATTTGAATTCACTCATTATCATCTCTTCGATAGGGTCAGTTCTAAGAGTTGGAATCTCCCTGCTTGTAAAGGCGCGTTCAAGTGATGATTTCAGAGTCCATTCTTTTTTTGCTTGTCCCCTAAAGAGCCAGCGCTTCATGGAGTTCCCAATCCGTCGAGCCTCTTCCCAATCACTTAATCTGATAACTGCAGTCTGTGTTCCATGTGTTAAATACATTGCTCTCCATAAATCCTTTTCGGAAAAA
>CAYTGW010000041.1:0-11384 GCA_964437395.1 uncultured Desulfocicer sp. | reverse complement strand
TAGAGTGCGCTTCCCTTTTAATACAACATCGGAGATCACCCGCTGCGAGTGTTACTCCAACCGGCTCTCTTTTTCAAGCCAGCCCCGTTTTGGAGCATGGCCAGAATCAATGGACAAATCCCTTGCAGTCGGTGCGAATCTTCTTGATAATGTTAAATTCGACATATGGGCTATTACATGTTAAAAGCATTACCTTTTCCTAAATTACATTTCGTGCATTTTGTCTCCAGATTCTCTATAACAGTTTCTCCACCTTTGGACCAAGGTAATATATGATCAACATGAAGTTCTACGTCTCGCTCCTTAACAGGACTTCTCCCGCATCTTCTACAAGTAAAACCATCTCGCATCAATACTCGAAACCTTAGTCTATCTGAAACCTCCCTTTTTGTTTTATGATTTATCATTTCCTTTTCAGTAGCGATGTCTTGGATTTCAACTGACATATCAAACGATTCTTCGCTGGCTTCGGAATTAATATAATCGACAAATTTCTCAAGAGCTTTTATCCAGCCTCCAAACCTTTTTTCATAGGGCCAAACCGAAAACCTCGACAGGGGCTGCCTAAACTCTTCGTACTTGGGTTGTCTACCTAACCTAATCCACACTTCTTCTAAATTTTTGAATAGCTCATCATCTGAAATGTCTCTTTGTATATTGATTGAAATCCCAGCCTTTCGAAGTGCCTTGTTCCATGTACCAAATCGTCTTTCATATGTTCCTTTAGAATACTTCCCATATTTTTGGTAACTCCTCCCAGTTAAATATTCCTTATTCAGTTGAGCTTTAACTCTCAACAAATCAGAGATCAAATCTTCATCTGAGACATTTCTATGGTACGGCATCAATTGGAATTTCATGATAATTATCATCCCATGAGTTTAAACATAACCATTTAATTTATAGGTCAATTTGGCCCTGGGCTTTTCAGACACTTTTGCCCTGATAAATCCCAAATCAGAAGGTTTTCAGGCATTTATTCCCTGATTTTAGATCATTCATTTTATCTCTACAGATCGAATAAAAAGAAATATGAAATGTTTTGTATTTAACTATGCCCAATTTGACAGAACTCAACCCATATAACTATAAAGATTCTAAACAGAATCATTTTCTTCATACTATGTCAACACAAAATGCTCGGAAACAGCTGGATGAAGTTCTTGAAATTATGCAGTTTCACCAATATTCAATCCATACGGAATTAACCTGTTGTGACTGGTTAAAAAAGACATTCAGTTCTACAAAAGGTATTCCGGCAATGGTTTGCAAATCGGCAAGGGCAATGTTCCATAAATCCATGCAATCTGGATTGGTGTATCGAATAAAATCATCATATTCTCCGCTATCTATTTTTAAGGCCCGAATTTTTGACAAATCACTTCCAGAACAGGCAGCTCCCATTGATCGGACTGGATCCGTTTCTGAAAACCTTCTTCCGGATCATCTTTATCTCGATGCAGCATGGCAAGGACTCTCACTTCAATAATCTGGTTTAGCTTCTCAATCCATTTTTGGGTGCCCTGGTTTGACAGCCGGGCCACACAATTTCCTCTGGAATCGTAAATATCCAGTCTGGAGTTGTTTTGACGGAAAGAAACGCATTGCCCGGTTTGCAGCTCAGCCAGGTGATGATGAATCGGATGAGTCGGCGGAAAACAGCCTGCATAGTCCAGATAGATTTCGTCCAGATCCAGCAGCTCATATTTTTGAACATCTGTACTGCCGGTATCAGTTGTGCCTCGGTATGTCAGCGGTATCACAAAGTTGCCGCTGATCTCTTTTAAAAACGGATTGTTCATCTTTCCCTGGATTTTGAGCAGGCAGAGGGTTTCCTCAGCCCGTGTCATTCCGACGTACATGATCCGGCGTTCTTCCTCCCATTGCACCTTATCCATGGATTGTTTCCAGTCACCGTCCAGGATAAACACATGGGGGAATTCCATTCCTTTGGCGGAGTGGATGGTGCTCAGGAAAATGCCGTTTCCTACCACTTTCTCCCTTCGCTGTTCCGTCAGAAAATCATAGAAATGATCGATCATCCAGGTGACTGGTTGCAGGCTGTCATCGGTTTCTTCCCGGTATGCATCCAGGAAGGCATGGATCAGTTGCCACCAGATATTGGTTTGTTTTTCCCCTTGAATCTCCTGTAATCCTTTCTGCAGATCACTGGCCCGGCAATTCTCTTTTTCCTTTTCCTTCATCCAGTTGAGAGCTGTCCGGATTTCCCGCACCCGGTGAAGGGGAAGGGCTTTATCCAGGGTGGTTTGTAATGGATATCCGGCTTTTTCCAGCACAGACCGGACAGAGGCCAGCGGGGCTTTGGTTCTGGACAGAATGGAAAAGTCATTCCATGTTACCGTCGGATCCAGACTTTTGATCCGGTCGATTTCGTTTTTGATATAGCCGGCCTGATGAAGCAGGCTGTTGACGGTGATAGTCTGAACTCGACCTCTGGCCATTGGATCGATCTGCTCCCATCTTCCTCCCGGCAGACTGGGTGACCGTTCCTGGTTGATGCAGATGGGGTGTTCTCCTTTCATCCTGTCCTGGTTGTTGCGGATCAAGGCGTTGGATGCGGCAATGATGTGTCTGCTGGAGCGGTAGTTTTCAACCAGATAAATGATTTCTGTGCGGTAGTCTTCCTGAAATTGCCGGATAAATCGGACATTGGCTCCGCGGAAGGTGTAGATATTTTGATCGTCATCTCCGACCGCCAGTATGGTCAGCCGGCCGTCTTCCTCTTTAAGCGAGCGGCCGGCAATGGCCGATACCAGGTTGTATTGATCTTCATCAATATCCTGATATTCATCCACCAGGATGTGACTGTATCCGGCCAAGAGGCGTTCCCGTGCCTCATCCGGCTCGATTCCGGGGATATCTTTTTCACCCTTCAGCAGTTTTACAGCTTCCTGGATGATCTGGTCAAAATCAATACCATTTTTATTTTGGGATTCGGCCATGTCCCGGATCGAGATACCGGAGAGCCGCATGGCCGCACCATGATAGGTGGCAATGGTTACTCCTTTTGCAGTTTTTCCGGCCAGTTTTCGGAGCCGTTTTTTCAGCACCATGGCTGAACTATGGTTAAAGCAAAGCACCAGGATCTGGCGGGCTGGTATCCGCTCGACCTCCAGCAGATAAGCACACCGGTGAACGATCACTGTGGTTTTGCCGGAACCGGGTCCGGCGAGGATGAGCATATTATCCCCTTCCGGTCTTCCTACTGCGGATATCTGAACGGGATTCCTAAGGTTATCCACGATCATACGGTACGATTCCGCGGTGGTGGCTTTTTCCAGCAGATCCTTGTCATCCTTGAAATATTTATTGATGAATTTGATCCGGCCAAGGGAAAAATAATCCAGGACCAGGAGGAGTGCGGCTGCGATTTTTTCAAGCGACAGTGTGGCATAGCGCATCATCACATGAACCTGTAAACGTTTTTCCTGGTAGTGAATGGCCAGGGGTTTGAAATCTCCTTTGTTGTAATGCCTCCCCCTGGCGGTCTGGGTCATACGGATGGTCATGGCCTGCCGGAGGATAGCCAATCCATTCTGAAGGGTGATCACTTTCTGTTCATGCAGGAACATGAGCGCCCGGTCAATGGCGGGTAAAATCTTTTTTACTTCCACACTCAGTGTGATATCCGACCGGATGACAGCAGAAAGCTGGTCACTGGTAAAGGAAATCCGCACATCATTGATTGCTTCCGAATCTGGATCTGAATTCAGTTCACCGGCTTTCCGGATCAGTTCCTGGAGAATCACATGGGCGACATTCTGTCTTAAAAAAATGGTTTTCCGGATATTTTCCCAGGTGCGTTGAAGCCGGACCTGGTAGTGATTGCGATCCATATGGCTGAGCTCGAAACTGCCTTGGGATGCGGCAAATCCTTTGCCGTCATAGGATATGCCTTTGATCAACTGCCGCAGGACATCCGGACTGGTTTCATATCCTTCATTGTTCAGCTTCTGGTTCAGGCGGCGGATATCCAGATTCACCCAGTTGCCGTTATCTGCATCCGGGTCTTCTTCCTGAAGCAGGGCGATCATCTTGTTTTCAAGGTCGCAGACAGCCTGAAAAATCGTGAGGGCCTTGTTTTTCCCCCTGGGCCGGAAAATGGCCGAAAGCATGATCCCCTGGTTGATCAATCCGGCATCTGCCATGTCATGCAGGGCCATGATCACGGTCTGTGCTGCGGTCAACCCTGTCTTTTTTTCCATCTCAAGCAATGCTTCCATTTCCGGATACAGTGCTTCGGCAAGGGAGTCGGCCCGGATTCCCCGGCTGTTTTCATTATTGATGATGAACCGGAGGATATTGAGCCACAGGTTTTTGGTGTGAAGGCTCAGATTCAGCCGGTCGATCTGTTTTTCCGCCTGTTCAAGAGAATCGACCAGGGGTTTGCCTTGAAAAGCATCGGTCATATTTTCATTGCGCTGCAGGAAACCCGCCCTCTCCAGCCAGGCAACCGCAGCCCTGACCTTGGTATCCCTGAATTCCGGCTTCAAGCTGTGCATGTCTGTCAGATCCTCATCCCGGAGCAGTTCATCACTGGTGACAACGATCTCACCGTTCTGATTTCTTTTTTTACGCCTCAATGCCCGAAGGATGCGGGCAATCTCATTTTGTTTGACTTCCGAGAGCGCACCCAGTCCAAACTGATTGTTGGCATCCTTAGGGTCGTATAAAAGTACACAGCGTGCAGGTTTCTGATCCCGGCCTGCACGGCCTGCTTCCTGAATGTAATTTTCCAGAGAACCGGGCATTTCGTAATGCAGCACCAGCCGGATGTTTTCCTTGTCAATCCCCATGCCAAATGCATTGGTGGCGCAGATTACAGGGATTTGACCGGTTACAAAAGCCTCGATAATATCCTTTTTCACCCCGGTATCCAGCTTGCCGTGAAACGCCTCTGCAAGTATGCCCTGATGATAAAGAAAGTCTCTGATCTCCTCTGTTTTCCGGGTAGTTGCGGCATAGACAATGATTCCTGCGGGTTCCTCTGTTTCCAGGAGCTGCTCATCAATGATTTCATGGATCTTTTCGAATTTCTGGGATTCAGGCACCGGAACCACTTCAAAGGACAGATTCTCCCGTTCCACGCCGCCGGCAAAGAGGCTCAGCTCCTGGTCGAGTTCTTCGCGGAAATGGGTTTCGATCTCCTCAATGACACTTGTTTTTGCCGTGGCCGTAAAGCAGCAGACCGGCGGCAGAGGCTGATTCTGTTCTTTGGCAAACTCCCGGATAAAGCGGGCTGCATACAGATAGTCCGGTCTGAAATCATGCCCCCACTTGGACAGACAGTGGGCTTCATCAAATACCCAGCAGCCGATCTCGCGCTGACGTAAAATATTCCGTACACTGGTACTGCGAAGCTGCTCCGGGGAGATGTACAAAATGGCCGTATCTCCCAGTCTGATCCGTTCAAACACCTCTCCGCGTTCGGGCGGGGTCTGAAGACCGGAGATGGATTCGGCAAAAAGCGTCCCGGTTTTTTTGATCAGATTGTCCACCTGATCTTTCATCAGGGCCTGGAGAGGAGAGATCACAACCGTAATGGTTCCGCGCCGCCAGTACCGAACCAGTGCCGGCAACTGAAAACAAAGGGATTTTCCGCCGCCGGTGGGCAGAATTCCCAGAACCGGTTTGTCTCCCATGCAATCCTGTACAATCGCCTTTTGCAGGCTTTGTCCCTGATGGTTTTGCGGTTTTTCACGAAACGAGGGGTAGCCGAAAAATCGGATCAATTGCCTTTCCGGGTCATGGTTTTCCAGACAGTAGTTGCAGTCTGAACGGCCGCAGGGGTTTTCCCGCAGTGTTCTGATGATACCCGGTATTTCCGTAAATCGATGCCGGACCCAGGGAGGCAGGACTGAATTTCCTCCGGCTACTTGAAGCCATGCCAGACAGTAAGCTGCTGCCGGGCGTTTTTCAGGATTGGACAGAAGGTGTGGGATTGTTTTCTTGGCTGCTTTGCTGCATACAATTCCCATTGAATGATCCATAAAACATTGGAAGGCCTGTTCTTTTGACTGGATCTTTTCCGGGGTTATCACGGAAAAAACTGTTGAAATTCCTTTTCCGGAAAAGTTGTTGAACCTGCTTTCATGAAAACAGAACCGGTAAAAATCGATCAGTTCCGGCCTTTCCTTAGTCATAGCAGCAAAACTATCCCACTGGTCGGCAAAAACAGAAGCAGCAAGTCTTGCATCTTCAACCGGGTTGTTGATGGAAGAACGGACCAGTTTATAATTCTTGACCAGCCGGTGATACGGGTTTTGAGGAAAGGCAAGGGGTGACAGATAAAGCGTATCAATTACAGGTTTGTTGAGAATCCCGAGCCCAGGCGATGATGCCTTGAGGATTGGAAAATCATGCCCCAGCAAATTGTGGCCCAGAATAAAATCTGCATCCCGGGTAAGCATATCAAGCTGTTCCAGTACAGATCTTGAACCGGCATTTTGGATTTTTTCAAATAGTTGATTGCGAAAAACAGCGCCGACATGCCGGATCCTGCCGGATCGCGTTGTTTCCAGATCCAGCAGCAGTGTTCGATCGATAAAATCGGAAAAATTCATTTTTTTTTACAATGTCCGGATCGAATAGATTTTATACCAGTGGTAAGGGCTGTTTTATCGATGAATTGACTATATTTTTGATGCCCATATGTGTCAAGAACTTTTCAAATCCAACAAGTTGGAAATTTTTCCTATTCAACCGGCCAACCGGCCAACCGGCCAACCGGCCAACCGGCCAACCGGCCAACCGGCTAACCGGCTAACCGCTACTCCTGCAAATACCTCCACAGGGTCGGGACACTGACACCCATGAGCCTGGCTGCTTTTGTTTTGTTTCCTTCCGTATGACTGACCACCTGTTTTGCGTATCTTTTGATCAGTTCTTTTGGTGTTGGAAAATCACTGATCATAGCTGAAAAAGAATCGTCTGTGTCCAGGTTGATGGAGACCGGAAGATGCTCTATTTGTATGGGCGTATCCCTGGATAAGATATAGGCGTACTCCACACAGTTTTCGAGCTCCCGGATATTGCCCGGCCAATTATATTTTTGTAGCCTTCTAACAGCTTCCGGTGTAAAGCCCGGATGCTTTTCATTAAGACGGGACAAGAAATGACGAGCCAGAACCAGAATATCCTCCCGTCTCTGCCGGAGAGGCGTGATAAAGAGCGGAAAGACCGATACCCGGTAAAAAAGGTCTTTCCGGAATTTTCCGTCCGACACCATCTGGGTCAGATCCTGATTGGTTGCTGCAATCGTGCGTGCAGACACGGATTTTTTTTTGGCTTTCCCGAGCGGCATGACCTCTTTCTGCTGAAGAACACGCAGCAGTTTTGCCTGAACCTCAAAAGGCAGTTCACCGATCTCATCCAGGAAGATGGTTCCCTTGCCGGCTTCGATGAAAAGGCCGGGCTTGCTTTTTTCCGCTCCGGTAAAGGCTCCTTTTTCATGCCCGAACAGTTCAGACTCGATCAGGGTGCTTGGAATGGCGGCACAGTTGATGGCCAGAAAGGGTGCGTCAGACCGTTTGGAGCATTCATGAATATATCGCGCAATCAACTCCTTGCCGGTTCCACTCTCCCCCTGTATCAGGATGGTTGAATCATTGGGAGCTGCAATTTCAGCCAGCTCGATCAGTTTCGCCATCTGGGGGCTTCGGTAGATGAGCCCGTGTTTTATCGTTTCCGGCCGGCATGTCCGTTGTTTTAACCGTTGAATTTCCTGCTGCTGTTTTTTCAGGAATTCCTGGGAACGGTTGAGTTCACTTCTCAGGAACTCCAGTTCTTCATCCAGGGAATCGGCCCGGATAATTTCATGGAAAAAATCCTTCTCCTGATCCCAATCTTCTATCGGGCGGGCTTCAAACCGGCAGCACTCGTTCCCCTGCGCCCGGCATGACAGCTCTTTTACCAGAACATCCCTGCCGGTCACGGCACTGAAATAGCCGCTGGCCAGCCCGCATAACATGTGACAAAGGGGGGTACTGCTGTTGCTTGTCTGATGCAGGTTCCAGATCAGGGATTCAAAGGAATGCATCCATTCGCCGGTATAGAAAAAAATATTTTTTTCCGGATGATATTCAAACCGGCTGTTCACTTCTTTTGCCATGCCTACCATGGGGGTTACAATCTGAAGGGCCTTAATCAGTTGCGTGGGAGTCTGAAATTCATACATGTTTTTGAGGGCAAGACCTCCTGCCAGTCCATTATCATAACCCATCCGGGTAAAGATAATGGCCGATCTTTCCGGCCCGATGATGTTGTAAAGATCTTCATAAAATCGTTTCAGGGTGGCCACACCGGTAATCAGCAGGCGCTGGCCGCCATACTGGGGGAAACCGGTTTTGGGATCTCTCTGGATCAGTTCATTGATTCGCAGGTCTTTGGCTAGCATATTTAAGTTCTTCTGTTGGCTCGTTACCGGTTGGCCGGTTGGCCCGTTTGCCGGTTTGCCAGTCGGCCGGAGTTGAGTTTTTCCTGAAAGCAGGCGAACAGGAAAAACAATAGTTTCAAATTTGAAATACTATTTTCATAACTGAAAACTATTTGATTTTTCCGGATTAGGCAAGTTTTTTTTAACATTCCGATAATAAATGACATATCGTTCCATGATCAAAGTGGTACATTTTTTGATAGCCTGACATCAGCGCACAGATAAGTCGTGTGGTTATTTGTATTCCAGGGCCGCAATCCGCCGTTGGCTTTTTCAATTGCGAACACTTTTTAAAAAGGCCTGATAATGGAATGTTTATTGGATGGAGAAAGGAAGTAACATGAAGATCAATGAATATTACGAGGGTAAAAGAATTTTGATTACCGGAACAACCGGGTTCCTGGGAAAGGTGGTATTGGAAAAGCTGTTGTGGGAAGCCCCGGATGTGGAAAAAATCATACTTCTTGTTCGTCCGGCGAGGGGCGAAGGACTGACCCGGGAAGGGGCTGCATCCAGATTTGAAAAAGATATCCTTTCATCCAGAATATTTGACCGGTTGCGGAAACGGCAGGAGGATTTCCAATCCTTTATCAGCAAAAAGATTCATGCTTTTCCATGTGATCTGTTCCAGGAAGACCTTGGCATATCGGAAATCGACAGGCAAACCATATTTACCGGGCTGGATGCCATTATTCATGTGGCAGCACAGGTTTCCTGGGATGAATGTCTGGATTATTCCATCAAGGTAAATGCCATGGCCACAAAACGCCTTATTGAATATGGAAAGGCAGTCACTCCAAATCCACGGTTTGTCTATATTTCCTCAGCTTACGTAAACGGAAAGCGAACCGGAAAAGTAGTGGAACGTCCGTTTGATCCAAACCAGAGCATTGCCAATGAGCTTGGGGAGAAGATACCTTTTGCCATAGAGAGTGAGATCAATGCAGCGTTTGCCTATGCGAAAAAGGTTGAGATGGAAACCCAAACTGAGGGAATGAAGCAGACATTCAGAAAAGAAGCGGAACTTCAACTCAGTTTTCGTGATGATATTGGTCATTCGATGGAAGAGCTGGCAGAAATTCTCCGAAATAAATATGTTCATTCCCGGCTGTCGGATTACGGTATACAACAGGCGAATCTTCATGGCTGGACCGATTCATACTGTCTCAGCAAGGCCATGGGTGAAATGCTTCTGGTAAAATACCAGGAAAATGTTCCCCTTGCCATCATCCGGCCTCCGGGAATCACCAGTGCAGTAAAAGATCCCTCACCAGGGTGGCTGGAAGGATTTCATCTGGTTGAGCCTCTGATTGTTGGCATGGGCAAAGGGTTGATCAAGGCATTCCCCGGATCTGAAAAATCCCTGATCGATACGGTTCCAGTGGATTATGTGGTCAGTTTGATTCTGGCTGCCTGTGCAACACTGACGGAATCGGATAAGCCCTATGTATATCAGATCGGAACCAGCCATACCAATCCCATCACCTTGTCTGAAATCAGCAAGATATGGAGATCCTATTTCCAGAATCATCCGATGACAACGGATTGTGGGAAACCAATAGAAGTTAATCCGATTAAATTCTTTAAAAGCCCGGAATCCTTTAATCAGAAGATACAGTGGCAGTATATATATCCATTGACGATCGCAGAAAAAATACTGATGCGGTTTCAGTTTGCAAAAGGATCAAAATGGTATCGCAAAATGATTGGCTGGGTAATCAAAAGCAGGAAAAAAGCAGAACGGGTTTGCCGTTTTTCAGACCTCTATTCTGCCTATACCATGAACAGTTGGGTTTTTATGACTGATAATTCTATGGCATTGTTTGAGAGACTGTCTTTGTCTGATCAGGTGACATTTGATTTTGATACTTCAAAGCTGGACTGGAAAAAATTCTGGAATGAGATCCATATCCCTGGTATGAAGAAATATGTTTTAAAATAGATGGGATGGGGAAAGGTCTGTGCTTTTACTAACCTTTGATACATCGAAAGTAAGGGGAGCGCATCATGGAATTAAGCGGGAAAAGAATTATTGTTACAGGTGCATCATCAGGCATTGGTCTGGATCTTGTGAAAGAACTTCTGAAACACAATTGTAAGATCATTGCTGTCGCAAGATCGATTGAAAAAATTGATTTTCATCATGAGAACGTGATCAAGTATCCGTGTGATATCTCCAAACCGGAAAACATTGATGCATTATTCGATTTTGCCCAAAAGCAGTTTAAGACCATTGACCTGTTTATCTGTAATGCCGGTTTTGCCTATTACGGGGAGATTGCAAGGCCGGATTGGGAAGAGATTGCCAAAATCTATCAGACCAACGTGTTTTCAGCTATCTATGTTTCGGAAAAAATGAAAGCACTCCACGGGAAAAATCCATTTCAGGTAGCCATTACAGCCAGTGCCATGAGTTTTCTTTCCTATCCTGGATACACTCTGTATGCATCCACCAAAGCTGCGCTTCATGGATTTGCAACCGGGTATCGGTGTGAGCTTTCACGCGGTCAGAAGATTCAGATGATTTACCCCATTGCTACCCGGACCAAATTTTTTGAACAGGCCGGAGAGAAAACACCCATTCCCTGGCCGAGTCAAACCCCGGAAAAGGTAGCAGGCACAATTGTAAAAGGCCTGATCAAAGGGAAGAACTCCATTTTCCCTTCAAAACTGTTCCAGAGTCTGAATATTATTAACGGATTTCTGCCCTTTTTGTTCAAGATCATCATTGTCTTTGAAACATTTAAATTCAAGCAATGGCTGAAGAAAAAATAATGATTAAATAGAATTTGCGTAGAGTTAATTGAACGATTGATCGGAGGAAAGCTTGTGAGCATGGAAAAGGCAAAGGACGGTTCGTTACAGGAGTATTTCGGCAAAGAACATCAGTTGATCCGAAAAGCAGTCCGGGAGTTTGTGAAAAAGGAGA
>CAYTGW010000040.1:0-23287 GCA_964437395.1 uncultured Desulfocicer sp. | reverse complement strand
TATAAGGTGCCACAAAACAGGTCCAGCCAAAAACATTGGTTTTGGATGCAAAAGAGATCATATCCCGTTTGGATATGTTATTTCCGAAAACTTCAAAATCAAGATTCACATGGCCTTCCAAGATGATCCACAGATGGGTGGAATCCTTGCCCTTCATGAACAGGCAGTCTCCGCGCTTGAATTCATCTTCACTGGCGCAAGCCGTGATCAAGGCCAACTGATCATCTGTAAAATCTTTAAAAACATGAATTTGCTTCAGAAAATCGAAATTGATCATAAAAATCTCCTAAATCATTCTATAGTGTAGGGCGATTCTCATCAAGGCATCGCATTCAATGCCGATTCCTGCATAAGGTCAAAGCGGTTCCCCACGATTTCAATTAAATCCGCCATGACCTGGTAACCGATCCTGGGGTAATCCTGAAACAGCTTCAGCAATCGATCTTTTTTGATCTGCAACACCTTGCACCTCGGTGTGGCGCAGTAGGCCGGAAGCTTATAGATATAGGGCGGCACCATACTGGACCATCCAAAAATTTTATTTCCGGTCAGTGATAAAAGGGTCGTCTCCTCAGAGGAGACCCGTCCCGGAAGATCAAATCGCAAATCCACCTGGCCCTGTTTCATGATCCAGAAATGATCGGCAGATCCGCCTTCATCAAAGAGCTTTTCTCCCTGCAGAAATTCCTTTTCCACGCACAACCCTGATACCATTTCCAGTTCCTGGTCATTTAATGATTTAAATACTTCGACATTCCGCAGAAAATCGACAAACATCATTCAGCCCCCCTTGCTTGCTTGCATTTTAGGTAGCGACATATCGCACATATTCCGGTCCGAATCTTCAACCCGTGCATCCTGCCAGCTTGATTTTACTACGCACCTTATATTGCAGATTATTGATTGCGTGTCAAGGTGACTATCCTGACTGCGTAAAAGTTTAAAAGCAGAGATTACAGAGATAAACCGGGCTTCCACAGGTGAGGCATTATGCGTTTACCTTCATGATCCAGGTATCCTTACCCCGGAAAGAATGGCTTTTTGCTTCTTGAATCTGTGCACGCTTATAACTCTTGTCCAATGTAATCGAACAATTTTGACCTGAAATGGTCGTCCCTTCACAAATCAGACCGGTCACGGTGACATTCGGATTTTGCTTCTCTTGGTCGGAATACTGAAGTTTTTCTTGTTTTTCATTTTTTAAATCATTGACGCTCTCTTCGATCTCCTTGAGGCTGACTTGAATTTTGGTCTTTCGCTCTTCCAGGTTGTCCTGTCTGGTGAAGAGCTGATTGATTGTCTCATCTGCCTCTCTTCCCTTTTGAATCAGATTATGAATTAACTCCTCAGCCTTTATCCTGGATTCCTTGTCCATTGTTCCGGACTCTTCTGCCATTTTTTTTTCCAGATCCCTTTTTTCAACCATGGACCGATCCTGAATCTGAGCATAATTGGCAATATCCGCCTGAAGCTGAATATCCTCTTCCGATAGCTTTTGTTCCGTTACAAGAAGTTCATTCTTTTGTTGAAGAAGCGCTGATATTCTGGTTTGTATTTTTTTATTTTTTTTATCCAGATAGGAATCAACACCTACCGTCAGGCTGCATGGCGACGACAGATCCGTCCCGATCTGATTGGCCAGAATCCCATTTTTGGCTGAAATTTCCGATGAAATAATCTTCCCGCTTTTGACTATGCACATTCCACTGGTTTCAATTTTTGAATCAATAATCTCTTTCTGGACTTCAACATCACCAAAAGCTGAAATGGTTGCGTTGTGTAAATATTTTGCTTTTATGCCTCCCTGCAGATTCAATTTTGCATCAATGATTCCACCTGTTACTTTTAAATCACCAGTCAGCTCGATTTCTGCTTTCATCACTTCATTTGCAACCAGATTGGCTGCTTTGACCCGGAACCCGCTTTGTACAATACCACTCACATTGACATTACCGTCAAAATCAATATGACCGGTTTCATACCCTACATCTCCTTGAATTTTCAGTTCCGAGAGTATGGAAATTTTCCCTCCAGGTGAAGCATCCGGCTGGCCATCGATCTTGGAAAAGGCTTTTTGCCCATCCTCGAGCAACTCAACACCCGTACCGGCTTTCAAATGAATATCACGGACAGGCTCCATGTTTATCGGGAACCCGTACACATCAATCCCTTTTTCCCCTTCGATCATTGGTATCTTTTCAGCAAGAAGGGCCCCCTTTGGCACATGGGGAATTTCTCCCCGATCTTTATAATCGATCTGCCCATCTTCATGAAGCGCCCCTGCCTTCAAGTATTTTGTATCAAAATAGTATTTAATTTGTCCTGGCCTTCCGGATTTTGCTGGTTTTCCCTGGGCGACCTTGAACTTTTTATTCAGATACCCGTCATATCGTAAAAAAGTCTCCAGCATGCTGTCATCCATCATACCATAAGCTATCTTATGATCCATTAAAAATTCCTTGACATCCGATACACCAAGGGATGCCGGAATAACCGACTTCCGGCACAAAAACGCCCTCATACGATCTTGTGAAACCGATATCTGGAAATCGACATCACGGAACCGGGTCTCAATGATCGTCATATCCAGCTCATCATCATCCTCGGATTGCGTCAATGAATCTGCCTGAAATTTCAGGACTGCATCGAGCTGATCAGATGTTAATATGGACATACGAACCAGGATTTCACCAATCCGATCAACATTTGCCCCCTTTGCCTTCTGCTCATCTTGCTGCTGTAAAGCCTTATCCAGATCTTCTTTGGTAAGATAACCTTGATGAACAGCAATCTCCCCGAATTTCTCTGTATTCAAAATCAATCTTTTCTGTTTCACCAGAACAGAATCCCGCTGTTCGGGTGTCAAAGCACCTTCATCCACTAGGAGGTTGCCGATCAACACCCGTATACCGGTTTTTTGAAATCGTTCCAGTTGCTTTTCCAGTACTCTGTCAACTTCGCTCTTGGTTGCAAGATTATCCTCAATGATTAATTGTCCAAATTCTTTATCCAGATTCCGGATATGGAAAAACTTTTTATCTTTTAATACCTCAATCTTCTCAGACACATCCGGATCAGGAGCAGGAGGTTCACCTGCCAGGGCGTCTGTTTCAGCAGAAGCATGTACCTCAACTTTTCCTTCCGGTTCAGGGATACTGACAGGCGTATCCTGAGATGCACCTTTGGGGATGGGTTTCTGTCCTTTGTTATCAGGGGGTATGGACAAACCAGAAGAAACATCTTTGATCCTCTTCTGCACGAGCAGTATGGTATCGCACTCCTGTCTTGTCAGTACTCCGGATGCAACAAAAATATCCCCGACTGGAATAGTTTCACGGTTTGTTTTAAATCGTCTGGCTTGCTCATCAAATACCTGGTCTGCTTTTTCTTGAGTAACTTTATTCTGCTTTACGGCGATCTGACAGAACTCTTTATCCAGTTGCCGCATGACTGTAATCAGTAAAATTGATTTTTTACTTTCCGAAATCATCCCCTTTTTACAAAAAATATCTTCCAGCGGGAAATCTTTTCCGGTCTTTTGCTGAATTGCTTTTTGTATGGATAAGGCTTTCACCAGATCATCTTCCTTGACAAGGTGATTTTCAAGAGCAATCCGGCCCAGAAGGGGATATTTTGCGACCGGAGAAACCGGTTCTGCCTTGAATTTTTGTTGGCATTTTTTACAGGTCACCATTTTACCGAGAATCTGATCCGGTATCCGATAGGTCGCATTGCAGGACGTACAGGAAATCGTTATCTCACCGTTCTCTGGAATCATATCTCTCTTCCTTATTGTGATAAACAGCGCTCAATACTTTTGGATTTACCAGATATGCAAAATAGATGATTGGTTTATTATGGAACGGATACGATCGGGTGACCAATTGCACTATGGGAGGATTATACTAAAACATTGAATACTTGTCAAATTCTACCAGCAAATTATTTTCATCCTCTATGGGTATTTCCATCGGCCTCATTGTTCCTCCGGAATGTTTACAAGTCTAAACGCGCCAGATATAGGTTATCAAACCTGCAAAAACAAAATTTGCCTCCATCCAGAACATAGACCAGATCCTGACAAAAAGCTCCAGATCCTTATTTGAATAAACTAGAAAAGCCATCAGAAACAGCATCGGGCATAGGACGATCGAAAGAGAGAATACAGATCCCGAAAGACCGGCGAGAAAAAGGAAAACAAAAGATCCGATCAGAGTCTGTTTCAGTAAAACCCTGGTCTTTCTTTCGCCAATAATAATGGGTATGGTTTTTGTACCAACGATCCGATCCCCCTGCATGGCAAGGATATCAAAAAAGGCTGTCCGGACAAATACAATCCCTATTGTCCAGAAAAATACAAGAACCGATAAAAAAGAAATGGTTCCGTTTTCAGCCAGAGCCGGGAAAATGGATGTCACGATTCCCCAGGCCAGAACAATCAGGATTGTTTTTGAGCCTGGAATCTCATTGATTCGATGATACGGAATCAAACGGAACCGATCCGGCAGAAATTTAATATTATACAAGAGACCCATAATACTCATTGCCGTTAAAAGCAGGAAAGGCATCATGCCCATGGCACATGCGGTAATCAAACCGGTTCCACCTGCAACACATGCCAGCAATGCAAGTCGGTATTTGAACTTTTCATAAAAACTGGCTCGGGCCGGATCATTGAACTGGTCGGACCTTCTCCCGATCAGATTATTGAACGTATGCATGGACAGGACATACAGGAAAGAAATAACAATATAGGATAAATTTTTTTCAATCCCCTGAAGGGTTGTTGAGGCATATGTCAGGCAGGCAGCACCAAAAGCAACATAGAGATTTGTATGAAAAAGAACCTGCTGTACCGGTTCGATCATTTTTCTCCATTTCTTTCCATCCTTATGCTGAAAGGACTCTATTTTCTTCAGCACCCTGTTGATGATCCAGTTGGGGGTGGAAGCTCCGGCAGTAATTCCAAAAGTATGAGCCCCCTGAAAGTCCTGAGAATTCAGTTCAGACTCGTCTTCAATATGAATAGCGGGTTTTCCCGCCTCTCTAGCTACTTCCACCAGACGCTGTGTGTTCCCGCTGCTCCTGCCTCCGACAACAATCAGTGTATCCACCTTTTCCGCGAGTTTCTTTACCTCGGCCTGCCGTTTTTCCGTGGAGTCGCAAATGGTATTGTACAGTTCATAATGAGGACAGTTTTTTTCAGCCCAGATACTCACTTCCTCAAAAAAATTTGTATTTTGTGTGGTCTGGGCAACAATGATTGCTTGATCAAATTTCGGAAGTGAATTCAATTCTGCAAGGCTGTTGACCACATACCCTTTTTCGCCTGCATACCCGAGCAGCCCGATCACTTCCGGATGATCATTATCCCCCACAATGATAACGGAATATCCCTTGGCAGCATGTTTTCGGATAATGGTCTGAACCTTTATGACACGCGGACAGGTAGCATCCTTTACGGAATAACCAGCAGCAATCAGTTGTTTTTTAATCTGAGGAGGCACGCCATGGGCCCGGATCAGTATTGTGCCGGAACCCTTTTCCGGTATCTCCTTGATGGCATGAATCCCCTTTTCTTCCAGTAATTCAAGAACCTGGGGATTATGAATCAAAGGCCCATAGGAACTGATCGGCCCTTTGCTGCTGTTGGATGCATCCAGGCTCATTTCAACAGCCCGCCGGACACCCATACAGAAACCAGATGTTTTTGCGATATAGATTTTCGTCAATTTTATTCTTTGGGTTTCAGAAAGATATTATGATCCACGAGGGCCAGGGAGTAGATACTTCCCTTTACAAATTTCTGCTCGCCGAAAATGCTGATCAGTTTTACGCCATCGCCTTCAGGCTCGACCGAGTCAACCGCTTCCATAACCAGTGTCTTTCCCTCTTTTCCAACAAGATATGCATTTGCCTCACACATATTTACTCCTTATTTGATTAGTAACTCTTTAAAATGCTTCTGAACAAGCTCTTCAATTAAATGCGGAAGAGGCTGCGGAGTCAACCCTGCAATTTCAATATTTTCCTGTGAAAGCGGAATCAGAATTTTTTTTGCGGGGCTTGAGGCAATAGCCGCTGCAATTGCCGGCGTAACCTCTCCCATCATGGAATTTGCCATAATGATTCCAATCGGACCGATGATCACATCCACCTTTTTCACGGTCTGAACAATTGCATTTTCTCCGGACGCGCCTCGATTGGCTTTTGCCTTGAGCATCTGGGTCGTGGCGATCGCATTGGTTCCCAGGGCAATAATATCAATCGAATCCTCAAAACATTCCCGCAACTTTTTAATCGCTGCACTGCCGATACCACCACCCTGTCCATCGATAATACAGATCTGTTTCATATTTACTCTTATATTTTTTGAATTTTCATATTCTGTTTACGTTCTTTCTTGGATCGTCTTCTGCTGGGTCCAACTTTTTTTGTGGTGGGCTGCCATTCATTTTCTTCATCCTCCATGGAATTCAAACCCTTATTATCCATGTAGGATGCCATGGAAATTCTGTCTTCAAATTCAATGGACGAAATCGTTGCAGATCCGCAGGATTCGGCAACATTTAAGATCTCATGGTCTGAGCTGACGATCAATGCCCTTTCCCGTTCTTTTTCAGCCATGCGTTTCAGAACAGCATCTGCCAACTCTCCCTGTCTGGAAAAAATGACTTTAACACCCTGAATGCTTTCTGTTTGCCGGGAAACCGCATTGGAATACATGGCATCAAAAACAACGGTGATCTGGTGCCCTTTGATCTTTTTGTATGCGGCCAGCATCCGGATCAGGGCTTCTCTTCCGGATTGAATATCTTCCTGGTCTATGGCACTCAGCGAACTGGACTGTCGAATCAGGTTGTATCCATCAATGATAATGTGAAGCGCCATGTCTGTTTTGCCGGGTTGTCTTTATTATGATAGAAAATTTCTATGGCTGAAGAAGTTCCAACAGGCGGTCAAGGTCTTCATTGCTGTAAAACTCAATCTCAACCTTTCCCCTTTCTCCCTTTTTTTTGATATTGACCTTGGTACCAAACCGGCGGGAAAGATCTTCAGCCAATGTATTGAAATACGGTTCATCCGGTTTGGCAACCGTCTCCCTGGGTTTGGATTTCATCTTTTTAACCAGCGCTTCTGTCTGACGTACGGAAAGTCCTTTGGATATGACCATCTGCCAGACCTTGATCTGCTGTGAAGCGTTTTCAATACCCAGCAAAGCCCTTGCATGGCCCATGCTCAATGCATTGTCCATAAGGCTGTTTTTAATCGGCAGAGGCAACTGACATAAACGAAGAAAATTGGCGACCGCAGACCGGCTTTTGCTTATGCGGACAGCAACCTGCTGCTGTGTCATGTTGAATTCATCCATCAGACGCTGATAGGCTTCCGCCTCTTCCATTGGATTCAAATCCTCACGCTGAATATTTTCAACAATCGAGGCCTCAAGCAGTTCCGTATCGGTGATCTCTTTCACCACAACCGGCACCTGGCTGAGCCCTGCGATTTTTGAGGCTCGGAGACGCCTCTCCCCTGCAATCAGTTCATAACCGTCACTGTTTCTCCGAACCAGAAGCGGCTGAAGAATTCCCTGTTCCTTAATGGAATTGCTGAGCTCCATCAGTTCATCTTCTGAAAATTTTCTTCTGGGCTGATAGGGGTTAGGACGTATCACATCAATATCACATTGAAAATAATCCCTGGCCTTTGTATCCATGGATCCAATATCCGGAAACAGCGCATCCAGACCACGTCCCAGCACCTGTTTTTTCCCAACCGTTGGAGCAGGATTGTTTTTTGTTTTTTGTTTTTCACTCTTCATGCTTTTATCCACTTGAAAAAACAAATTATTGATCAGCAAGCCTTCATAATCTCTTTTGCAAGTCTGAGATAATTGATCGAACCGGTTGAAGCGCTGTCATAATGTATGATCGGTTTGCCAAAGCTGGGTGCCTCTCCAAGTCTTACATTTCTTGGAATTCTGGTTTTAAAAACCAGCTCCTTGAAATATTTTTCCGCATTTTCAGCAACCTGCAATGAAAGGTTCGTCCTTTTATCGAACATGGTTAATACAATACCCGATATGCGAAGACCTGGATTTAAATTTTCCTTTATTTTTTTTACCGTCTGAAGCAACTGGCCCAGCCCCTCCAGAGCATAAAATTCGCTTTGCAGAGGAATTAAAATATAATCCGCCGCAGTCATGGCATTGAGTGTCAGCAAACTGAGGGAAGGCGGACAATCGATGATGATATAATCAAATGAGTCTGAAAGGGTGTGAAGAAGATTTTTTAAAATCTTCTCCCGGTTCGGTTGATTCATCATTTCCACTTCAAACCCGATCAGTTCGACCCGGGATGGTATTATCTTCAATTTTTTCAGATAGGTATCCACAACAGTATCCTGAGCAGAAGCCTCTCCGATCAGACCATGATATAGTGTATAAGTAAGATCCGCCTTGTTGACACCAATCCCGGTGGTTGCATTGGCCTGTGGATCGCAATCCACCAGCAGAGTATTCTTACCGGCATCTGCCATTGCAGCCGCAATATTGATCGCTGTGGTTGTTTTGCCAACCCCGCCTTTCTGGTTGGCTATGCAAATTATTTGTGCCATAATGGCTAGCTCTAACACAAATAATGAGATTTGAAAAGCGCATAGAAAAAAATGCTTGTTGGATTGACCTATTCTGATCCATGATCATAATAAACCATGAGGTTTTAATGAAAAAATTTCAAAAGATCATAGCCATCTGTACTTGTTTCATGATCATCCCCGGCTTTGTGCTTCCGGATATCGCCTTTGGCATCACAACTGCCGAGGAAGAGGAGCTGACAACTGAATTCCTGTATTATACGTTTCAAAATTATAAGGTAGTCGATGATTCTGTAATTGTAGAGTATGTCAACAAGGTCGGGCAAAAAATCCTTTCCCAGATGCCTCCCCAGCCATTTCGTTATCATTTCTATGTCATCAAACAGGATTCTTACAACGCGTTTGCCGGACCGGCCGGACATATTTTTATCAACAGCGGACTTCTGGAAGCCATGGAAAGCGAGGATGAGCTGGCCGGCATTATTGGACATGAAATATCCCATGTGAACTGCCGCCACATCTCCGATATGATCGAAAGATCCAAAATCACCGGTATGGCAACCCTCGCCGGTGTTGCTGCCGGAATCCTGCTGGGAATCGGAGGTGCTTCGGAAGCGGCGTCCGCTGTTACTGTTGGATCGCTGGCTGCCGGTCAATCCGTCTCACTTGCCTACAGCCGGGAAAACGAATTACAGGCAGATCAGACTGGGTTAAAGTATATTGAAAAAGCGGGCTATGATGTAGCCGGCCTGTTGAACATTCTGAAAAAAATACGGAATAAGACATGGTATGGATCGGATCAGATCCCGACCTATCTGGTAACACATCCGGCAACCGAAGACCGGATTGCATATATCGGCTCATGGCTCCAGTCCAGAAAACAACCCATTCCCAATACTGAAAAATTGCCCAACTATGATTTTGAGACAACACACAGCCGGATTCTGGCCCTTTATACGGAAAAAAGTATGGCCCTCACCAAACTGAAAAACAACATGAAACAGAATCCAAAAGATCCTTATGCACAGTATGCATACGGGTTGTTTCTCTCAAGATCCGGAGATCGCAAAAACGCAACTGTCTATATAAAAAAAGCTTTGGAGAAAAGGCCCTTTGACCAGGTGTTCATCCGGGACTTGGGACAAACCTACTTTTTGGACGGTCAATACGAACTGGCTTTAAAATTTCTGGAAAGCTCGGCCAGTATCCCTCATTATGATACTGAAGGAGAGCTTTATCGTGCAAGGACTTTGAAAGAACTGAAACGAACAGATGAGGCAATACTTAGATACCAGGAACTCCTGGCCCAAAGACCTCAGTTTTCAAAAGCAAATTATTATCTGGGAGAGATTTATGGGGAAATGGGAAAAATGGGTGATGCCCATTTCCATTTGGGAATTTATTACAAACAGGAAAAAAACTATAAAAACGCTATTTTCCATTTAAACAAGGCACTGGAAAACCTCACCGACCCTGAAAAGAAAAAATCAGCTCAGACCATGCTGAATATCGTCATTGAAGAAAAAGAAAACCAGCCGGACAACCTGTATCAATGAGTTTCTATCTCAAACGTCTTATCCAAAAACGATTCCACCGATTCCGGCAGGCCGAGAAGGAATCGCCATGCCGGTACCACCTCAATGGTTCCGGATTCCAGTCTGATCTGATCTTCCTCGTTGCGGGTTACGATCGTTCCGGTTTTTATAGCACGTTCGGTCATTGCCTCCATTAATGCCGTAGTCTCCCGTTTTCGCATTTGTGGATCGGCCAGAGTCTCGCACACCTGAACCAGCATCTGTGGTTGTCCCCTCATCGGGATGATGAAATCGACCTCCCTTCCGGTTCGGGTCTTGTAATAATAGATTTCCGGATAAAGACGCCGGAGCGCCATGAACACCAGGTTCTCCAGAAGATGGCCGGAATTGACCAGAATTCCCGACGAGACCGATGCGACCATCGCGTGATCAATGCAATAGACCCGTTTCGGGTTGGTGTCTCTCCGCGCCGAAGAAGCGTCGAATATCCGCACGGTAAACAGAAAATAGGCATCCTCGAACCATTCCAGGTAATCCGATACCGCGGACTTGGGCGCCTTGTGACCCAGCGACTTGAGATATCCTGTAAGACTGTTGACTGAATAGAGCGATGCGGTGTTGTCCACCAAGCGGTATGCCAGATCAGTAACGGCCCTGGGGTGTGAGACATCATGGCGTTCGACCAGGTCCCGGAACAGGATGGTGTGAAAATATTCCTGATGGATCTTGATTCTCAAATGGCGGGAAAGACCGGCGACCTCGGGAAAGCCCCCTGTCTCCCAGTATTCCTCAAAGCCCTTCCGGATGAGGAGCTGCTTCTTTGTTGTCAGCGCGCCCTCACTCTCGATTCCCCTGAAATCTAAAAATTCTCTGAAAGAGAACGGAAACATCTCCCACGAAAGCGCTCTTCCGCGCATCTGGGTCGCGATCTCCTTTGAGAGCATCCTGGCTGATGAGCCGGTCAGGTACATCTCGCATTTTTCAGTGCGCATCAGACGATCAATGAAAGGTTCCCAACCGGGGGCGGCCTGAATCTCATCGAAAAAGCAGTAGACCGTCTCGGTGTTTTTCTTCTCCGGATAGATGGAGTAGTAAGCTTCGACGATCAGACCAAGGTTGTGTGCCTTCAGGTTGTGCAGCCGGTCGTCGAAGAAGTTCAGGTACAGGATGTTCTGCCGGTGAACCCCGCTGTCCAGCAGTTGCTGAATGATCTGGAACAGGTACGTCGATTTTCCGCTCCGTCGGACGCCGATGCAGATGGTGGCCTTGCCGCACACCGTATCGATCTGCAAACGCCGGGGGACTCCGGTTTCCAGCCCGGTTTCCTGGAAGTCCAGGATGATGGATTTTATGATTTCAATCATGGGCTCACGGTGGTCATGATTATTTCCATTAGCGACCTTATCCGGTAATAAATATAACCGGTTTTGACTATAAGTGTCAAGGAATATTTCCGGCTACGGCCGAACCGATTTCATCCATATGATCTGTATCGCCGTCATCCAGCCGGACGGTTTATTCAACCGATTCCCCCCTTACCGTCCGGAAGCAGCTCACCGGCCAAAGCCGGTGACAGAAAAAAGGGCGAAAATGCTAAGACAGCGCTGTGCGCTTCCGCAGGCTGCCGGATTCCGGCGGATGGACTGCAATGCACTTTTGAAATCCGCTCCGGATGATAAACATGAAAATACCTGAGGTGCAATGCAAAATGTCAGATAAAAAAGAAATTTTAAAAAAACCATATTCAACAAGAAAAGCAGTTAAAAAATCAATAATTGTAGGAATGATATTAGCAGCAACTTCAATCCCTTCAAAGGCATATTCAGCGCCTGTCCAAGCATTTACTGATAATGGGAGATATAGATTGATAATGAACTGGGATACTGGAGCATTTTCAATCAAAAATCTTGACACTGTTTATAATCCAGGATTAAGTGGAAATGAATGGAAATTTACAACACCTACTTATGGAATCAATCTTAACGTACCAGAAAGAGAATGGTACAATACAAGTATACAAAATTCAGATGGAACATCTAATCTAGGATCTAAAAACAGATAATCGTTCTATGGAATTATATGCTGGTCAAGAGAGAAATTTTGGAATTGGCATTGACCCTTCAATTGATAAATCAGAGCTTGGAGCATTAATCAATGGGTATGTCTTTATGGAATCACATAATGCATTTTTTAATCTTCCAGCTCCAAAAGAGGTTGTCAATGGAAATAGTCCGGTTCCTGTCCCTAGTACATTTTATCTTCTTGCGCCGGGTGTTGTCGGTCTGATAGGTGTTGCAAGAAGAACCAGGGAAAAAAAGAACAAAAACTACTTCACCGATTCCGACAGACCATAAAGAAATCACCATGCTGGTACCACCTCGATGGTTCCGGATTATAGTCTGATCTGATCTTCTTCGTTGCGGGTCACGATTGTTCCGGTTTTTATGCCACATTCAGCCATCGCCTCAATTAATAAGGAAGCGTCGAATATCCTATCGGTAAACAGAAAACAGGCATCCTCGAACCATCCCAGGTAATCCGATACCGCGGACTAGGGCGCCTTGCGACCCTTCCGCGCATCTGTGTTGCGAATTCACTATGATAAAATTTGGTACTTGCAAAAAAAATAAGAAATCTGATACCCTTGCATTGATTTTGAATCAGCCGTCAATCTGAACGAATGTGAAAGCGAATATGCCGGTATTTCTGGATTCAAGTGAAAATGGATAATAAACTGGTCAATCCCCATGACAAGCTGTTCCGGAAAACCTGGAGCAATATCGATGTCGCAAAAGATTACCTGAACAACTATCTGCCCGGGCAGCTTCTCAAGCTGATTGATCGTTTTTCAAAATAGCATTGTTTCTATGTTTGTTATCAGCCGGAAGTTCCGGTAACGGGTCACTTGCTGATTGAGTTTGTACAATTTGTCAACAACGTCCCCAAATTTCACAAATTTCATGTTGCATATGGCCTGTCGTTTGTAAGAACTGATCTTGTAAACTTCATCTATCCTAAAGACTTAAAGGATCCGAATCCTGATGAAATATGGCGTAGGTCAAGAGAAGTTCCTGAAGCACCGACTAAAGATGTATGTTAATGGGCAAATGTCCCACAGCTAGAAAAAAAGGTGAATTCAAGTTCAAAGTGCACTATTTGATATATGTCGGAACACTTCATGGGGTGTGACTGGCAGTCAAAGCCCTTTCTTTTTTAGTCTATGATGAAGTTTATTTAGTGCAAATACAAGAAAAATAAGAGAGTCTTGAATTTTGACAGATAAGGAAGGTTCGGGGGTCTCCTCTTAACCTTTATCAAATTTTCGTTAGAATACCCATATGGTAGTATTTGGATGAATGGGCAAACTTTAAAAAATGACTTTAAACATATTTTAAAATACCCCGAGCGGAAGCACGGGAAAATTTACTTTTTCCTAAAAATCTTGACATGTATATTTATGCCATATACAATCTAAAATCATGGAAAAGATATTTGATCAATTTTCAGGTTTCCAGTGGGATAGAGGGAATATAGACAAAAACCTCATCAAGCATAACATCGAAAACTGGGAATGCGAACAGGTTTTTTTTAACAGGCCTCTAATTGTCCTTGATGATCCAAAGCATTCTGTAGCTGAAAAACGATGGGCTGCTTTTGGCAAAACAGATACAGATCGTTTTCTTGTCGTCATATATACTAAAAGGCATAACCTGATCAGGGTAATCTCTGCCAGAGATATGAATAAAAGAGAAAGGAATTTTTACAATGAAAAAGGATAAAATTATTCCGGACTTTAAGAATGAAGATGAGGAGAGGGAGTTTTGGACGACTCATTCTCCTCTTGATTATTTCGACAATAAAGATTTCAAACGAGCTTCTTTTCCCAAACTAAAGCCATCTGTAAAATCGATTTCTATTCGACTTCCGGAGGATATGCTGGCAGAGTTGAAGACCCTTGCGAACAAAAAGGATGTGCCTTACCAGAGTTTGGCAAAAATTTACCTTGCAAGACAAATTTCCTTAGAACGTGGATCGCTACCTGTGGCTTCTAAAAAGAGGAGGCAGAAAGAGCAATAAGCTATGCTCCTGCTTGATTTCCTTGGCTTTTGTAAGTAGACCGTTCGGTATTACGGCTATTATAGCAACAAATGCCGCGGAAGGCGTAAAAAAGCTGACAGGGATAGTTCTATCCCGGCAGTTGACCTGTACAAATGAGTTTCTTTCTTATCCGCGTTGATCAAAGTGCGAGAACTGCATGGTAAAGGTTCCCCTTCCCTGAGTCGATGACCTAAGACTGGTTGAATATCCAAACATGCTTGAAAGCGGTACAATGGCCCTGATCGCCTGGAGATTGATCTTGGGGTTAATGGATTCGATTTTGCCGCCCCGGGAACTCAGGTCGCCGATCACATCCCCCATAAAAGAATCCGGCACAAAGATCTCCACGCTCATGATAGGTTCAAGAAGGAAAGGCTCCCCTTTTGAAAGAGCTTCCTTGCATGCCATGGATGTACTGACGGTATAGGCCAGTTCTGTTCCTATCGACTCCTTGAAAGACCCGCCGGTTAAAACTGCTTTCACATCCACGACCGGATACCCCATCAGCGACCCGCTCTCAAACGATTCCATGACCCCTTTTTCAATGGCAGGAATAAAAGAATCAGGAATGATATCTCCCGATATTTTTGACTGGAAAGAATTCCCTGACCCTCTCCCAAGGGGCAGCAGGTGTATCTTGACTTCACCAAAATGACGCTGACCTGCCACCTCCCGGTCAAAAACAACTGTTGCTTCCGCCTGTTTCCGGATGGTTTCCCGGTAAACAACCTGGGGTTTTCCGACATTGACGCTGGTATTGAACTCCCTCTTCATCCGGCTGACAATAATTTCAAGATGAAGCTCCCCCATGCCGGACAGAATCGTTTGCCCGGTATCCTCATCCTGTTTTACCCGAAGCGTTGGATCTTCAGCCATGTATTTTTCCAGAACCTGATCCAGTTTTTCCTGATCCGAATGGGTTTTCGGCTCCACGGCAATGGAAATAACCGGTTCATAGAAATCCATTTTTTCAAGCAGGATTGGGAAATTAGAATTGCAAAGTGTCTCACCGGTTGAAGAGTCTTTTAATCCAATAACCCCGACAATGCTGCCGGCACCGACTTCATCGATCCGCTCTCTTTTATTGGCATGCATCAGGAGAATCCGGGATAATTTTTCTTTCTGGTTTCGTGCCGGATTAAACACCTCTGCACCGGCTTTCAATATGCCGCTGTAAACCCTGACATAAGACAGCTTTCGGCCTTCAATCATGGAAACCTTAAAAATCAGGGCTGCCAGCGGCCCTTTATCTTTTGCAGCACATTCAACTGTCTCATCCGTACCTGGAATAATCCCCTTGATCGGAGGGATATCCACCGGGCTGGGCAGATAATCGACAATTCCATCCAGAAGTGGTTGAATCCCCTTGTTTTTCAAAGCGCTTCCACAAAAAATCGGTACAAGCTTCAACCCGATTGTCGCGTTGCGAACTCCCTGAACAAGCGCCTCCTCGCTGATGTCGGCTTCGGAAAGAAAGGCTCCCAGGATGGCATCATCATAATCGGAAAGCGCTTCAATCAATTTATCCCGATATTTTTTTGCCTCTTCCCGGAGATCATCCGGAATCTCTTCGGTCACATAATTCGCTCCCAGGGTTTCATCATCCCAGACAATCTTCTTCATGCGGATGAGATCAATCACACCGCTGAAGGTATCTTCCTGACCAACAGGCAGTTGCAGAATAAGCGGTTCTGCATGCAAGCGCTCCTTTATCATTGCCACCGTGCCGAAAAAATCCGCGCCGATCCTGTCCAGTTTATTGATAAAGGCAATTTTCGGCACCTTGTATTTATCCGCCTGGCGCCAGACGGTTTCCGATTGCGGTTCCACACCCCCAACCGCGCAAAACACACCCACCGCACCATCCAGTACCCGGAGAGAACGTTCTACCTCAATGGTAAAATCAACATGCCCCGGGGTATCGATGATTTGAATGTCCCGATGGTTCCACTGGCAGGTTGTAACCGCAGAGGTAATAGTGATCCCGCGTTCCTGTTCATCCGGCATCCAGTCCATAACCGCTTCACCGTCATGGACCTCACCAATCTTGTAAGACCGCCCTGTATAATACAGAATTCGTTCGGTCACGGTTGTTTTGCCTGCATCGATATGTGCAATGATTCCAATATTTCGTATATTATTAATTTTTGTATTTTTCATCTTATAATAATCATATCTGCTGATAACGGGGAGGTTAAATCAATATGACCGGCCAATGTCAGTGACTCACTACCCTCGATTAATATTTTTACGCGTTGAACCTGCGGAATGTTCAAAGCAATTGAGTTAACGATTGAATACACTGTCAGCAACTCTGTCTGGCTTCCTCCGGGATGTTTTTCCCGGATGGTATCTGAAAAATCAACAAATGCCGTGCCATCCTTTGATAGATAAAATGCATTCAGGGTTGCATCACCTGGAATTGTACGTACCAGGTTTCCTCTCGGCCCCTGAATCAAATCGTTGATAATGGTTTTACCGATCTCCAAAGGGTCCTCTGAGACGAATAAAATCCTTTCCTCTGAGACCAGATAAGAATTTTTCTCATCTGAAAAATAGAGGTAGACTGTTTTTTTATTTTTTTTTGGACCAGGAACCGGTTTTTGTGAAACCATCTTCGGTATCCATCTGGAATCCACATTATTTTTTTCAACATAGCGGATAAACAGCAGATATCCTGCTCCGATCATACATATGAATGAAGCGGTTACTACCATCCAAAAAAATAAACGATTCCTCGCCATTCGTATTGCCTGTTATTACAAAGATAAAAATTTTCCAGCCTGAAATCTGTTGTGCAATCCCTTACAGGCTAAAGGATTTGAATCTTTAAGACAATCCCGGCCTGATGTCAAGAAGAGATGCGAACTGCCTTCTCCCATTGTACCAATATGTTCAAGGTCTCCCGAATTGAAACAACATCAACACTTGTATGGACAATGCTTCAAGTATCAACCCATCCAGTGGAAATTACCCAAAAAGTTAGAAAAAAGATTTCCTTGGCATTCATCCAAACTCATGATACGTATGATGGGTAATGGATAACATAATCAGCAGCACATATTTTTACAAGGCAAGCCATTCAAAAAAAGAAGACAATTGTGATATCAAGCCTGAAATTGTCATACCAATTAATACACAAGAACCTGCCATTACACGTTCTGTTGTTTTTCAATCTCCGGTAACATGAGCCCAAAATAGCCAAATGGAAAAATCAACCCCTTCTGAAAAAAGCACGAATCTGATTGCCGATTGGCAAACCCTGCAAAGGATATTCATTCGACCGGAAAATGATGCGACCCAGGCCACATTATTGAAATATATGGATCAGATTCTTTTCGGGCTTCAGGACTTTCTCAAAAAACATGTTGGAATCACGGAAGAAATCAGCCTTAAAGAACTGTCCGACAACTACAAAGAAACCAGAATCAGTAGAAACCAAGAAAAAAAACTGGCCGATGTTATCACGGATCTGATCAAAAATATCGCTCCAAATGCAGTCAATGTTGCTTCACCCTACTTTATCGGTCATATGACCTCTGCAATTCCATTTTTTATGGTTCATCTGAAAACCATTGTCGCAGCACTGAATCAGAATGTTGTCAAACTGGAAACCTCCAAGGTGGTTTCCATCATCGAAAAACAGGTGCTGGCAAAGATTCACCGGCTTATTTATAGTGAAACGGATGAATTTTACGACACCCATGTCCAGAGTACAAACACGACACTGGGTGCCTTTGTTGAAGGTGGAACCGCCGCAAACCTGACTGCTTTATGGGTGGCCAGAAATTCCGCCCTTTCACCTCGCAATCATTTTTCAGGAGTTGAAAAAGAAGGACTTCCCGCTGCCTATGCGGAATATGGCATCAAAAACTGTGTCATTCTTGTTTCACGGCGCGGGCACTACTCCCTTCGTAAAGCCGGCGGCCTCCTCGGAATCGGTAACCAGAATATCATTCCGATCAATGTTGACGAAAACCAGAGGATCGATATCAACAGCCTTCAACAGACCATCCGGGAAATCAAAAAAAAGGGTTCTATCAAAATTCTCGCCATTATCGGTATTGCAGGAGCTACGGAAACAGGGAGCGTCGATCCCCTGCGAACGCTGGGTGAAATCTGCCGGGAAAACAATATCCATTATCATGTTGACGCAGCCTGGGGCGGCCCTGTTTTAATGTCAGACAAATACCGGCACTATCTGGACGGTATCGAACTGGCCGATTCTGTTACAATAGACGGACACAAACAATTTTATATGCCCATGGGTTGCGGAATGGTGTATTTTAAAAACCCCAAAAAAATGGATACCATTGCCTATCATGCAAATTATGTCAACCGGCCCGGGTCCGTGGATCTCGGGATCAAGTCCCTTTCCGGATCAAGAGAGGCAACATCACTGATCCTGGACAGCGCATTAAAAATTATGGGAACCAATGGCTATGCGCTGCTGCTGGAACATGGCGTTGAAACAGCCAAGGCATTTGCCGATGAGATTCAAAAAAGAAAGAACTTTGAACTGGTAACCAGGCCGACATTAAATATTCTGACCTATCGGGTCTGCCCCGCAAGCATGCAGAAAGCGCTTGTGACAGGAGATGCAGATCAGAGAAAAGTAATTAACAAAAAATTGAATGCAATCAACAGAGCTGTCCAGAGGATTCAGAGAGAATCCGGATTAAGCTTTGTTTCAAGGACAACCCTCTACCTGAATAATACACCGGACGGAGAAGTGGTCGTTCTTCGCTGTGCGATCATGAATCCCATGACGGATATGAAAATACTCAACAATATCCTTGATGAACAGGAAGAAATCTATCGCAGCCGGTTTACGCCTGAATTATAGATCAGGGCTAAATCAGACACAAAATGGGTTTGTGCTGATCAGGTATCGAAACAAAAGCAATAACCGCTAAACGGATTGATACAGATAAGGAGAGTCAAAAATGAAAACCAAAAATGTAGTTATGAAAACAATTTGCTTTGCCTCTGTTCTTAGTTTTCTGTTGTTCTCATCCAACATCCTGACATGCAGTGCACAAAACAGCCCGGGATGTGCCAATAGGAAAATTGTCAGTGGTTTTGCAGAAGATGTGGGCTCCGAGAAAAATGAAAATGTGATTATCAATACCGTTCCAAAAGGGAAAACATTTATTCTTACCGATATCGTGGCAGACAGGGCTTATGGAACCTTCAGCTTTAAAATCTCAAATAAAATCAGTCTGAGTATCAATATCAAAGAATATTCAGTAGATGAAAGTCCTTCCTGGCATTTCTATTCCGGCATCCCGTTTAAATCAGGCGAGCAGATTACCATCAAAAAGGTTGAGGGCCGTGGCAATGTCTTCATATCCGGATATCTCATCAATGAGTAGGGGTTTATCAGGCGTCTGCCTGGGCTTTTACGCGACCCAGGGAAAAATAATCTGTTCTGCCACCCGGCAAACCACACCAACCGGTAAACGGGAAGTTTTATTGTTTTGTTTTTTCAGGTACGACGAGTTCGATAAGCTCCACTTCAAAAATAACGGTGCTGTTCGGGCCGATGATTCCTCCTGCACCTGAGTACCGGGGCCCATATGCCAGATGAGGGGGAAGGAAAAGTCGGAACTGGCCTCCGGCTTTCATTTTCTGCAATCCTTCCGCCCATCCGGGGAGTACCTCCTTAACACGCACTTTGGTTGGCCCGCCACGTTTATAGGAGCTGTCAAACTCCTTGCCATCAATCAAAAGACCTCGATAATGAACTACAACCTCATCATTCTCTTTCGGGAAGACACCTGTGCCTTCTTTGATGATCTGATATTGAAGACCGCTCTGGGTGACAATGACTCCTTCCTTTTTACGGTTATCCTTTAAAAAAGCCTCACCTTCTTTCAGGTTTTTGGCGGATAACTCTTTTATCTTATCTTTTTGTTTTTCCTTTATGCTTTCGGAAATCTCTTTTTGCACTTCAGTAATCTCTTCTTTTGACAATTTCGACGGTTTGCCCTGATAACAATCTTGAGCGCCGAGGATAAAAGCATCAAAATCAATTTTTGTATCCAGTTTCTTTAATGCCGTAATCACATCCTTTCCCATGGTATAGCTGAACTTCTGGGATGTTGTCTGGAGAACCGGATTCTTTTTGGTTGCTTCCGCTTCAACATGGATTGAAGCAGCCAGTAAAATGGATATGGAGAAAAAGAAAATCAATAATTTATTCATTAGAAAACTCCTCAATCGATTCTGGATTCTTTTTTATGATATTCTTTCATCACAAGCTTCATATCCTCCCATACATCCCGCTTCTTGCTTTCTTCTGTAAGCAACAAGGCAGGGTGATAGGTCGGCATGACTTTGATGCTGCTGCTGTATTGATGAAACCTTCCTCTCAGAGCGGAAAGTGGCTCTGTTGTTTTCAGAACAGCATGTGTCGATACTTCCCCGAGTGTACAGATTATGTCCGGTTGAACAGCCTGAATCTGACGATGCAGCAAAGAAAGACAAGCATTAATCTCTTCCTGCACAGGCTCTTTCTTTCCGGGAAGACTGCATTTAATCACATTACACAGGTAAACACTTTCCCTTGTAAATCCCATTGCGTGAATAATTTTTGTTAAAAGATCACCGGCTTTACCAACAAACGGGAGTCCCTGCTCTTCATCTTCAGGACCCGGATAATCTCCGATAAACATTAACCCTGCTTTTGGGTCACCGCTACCGAATACAACCTGCCTTCTGCCGGCGGAAAGATGGCAGCAGTGGCAATCCTTTGCCATCTTTTCGATACTGTCGATTGTTTCCATACGAAATCGTCTGCCCTTACCCCACTCCTGCGTCTTTTCAATTGCTTCGGGAGAACATTCAAAGCCGCTGCATCCCAATGTCGATAAAAACTTAATATAATTACGAATCTCATGGACAACGCGGCCAGGGCCGCCTGAGGGATCTAAATCAGTTTTCAGCATCAACAGTTACCTTTTCAGCAATATGGTCCAGAAGGATATTTGCAACCTCTTCTTTTTCCATAGTTGGAAATGATTTCTTTTTTCCGCCTGGGAAATAAAGGGTTACCTTGTTGGTATCCGTACCAAACCCGGATTCTGAATTTCCGATAATATTACCGACAATCATATCCAGATTTTTGTCCTGGAGTTTTTCCCTGGCATGATTATCCAGATCCTGTGTCTCGGCTGCGAATCCAACCAGAATCTGATGCGTTTTTCTTTTTCCAAGCGCCTTTAGAATATCCACATTTTTATCCAGATGTAAAATCACTTTTTCATCCTTTTTCTTGATTTTATGATCTGCCTGGACATTGGGTTTGTAATCCGCTACAGCCGCAACCTTAATAACGATGTTGGACGATTCCATATTTTCAAACATTGCTTCTGCCATTTCATCAGCGGTTTTCACATGAATCGTATTCACCCCGATGGGTGCACGAAGTGCAGTGGGTCCTGACACAAGTGTGACATCCGCCCCTCGATGCTCGGCTGCTTTTGCAACGGCATATCCCATTTTACCGGATGAATGATTGCTGATGAAACGGACAGGATCAATCGGTTCCATGGTTGGCCCGGCAGACACGAGAATTTTCTGATGAAGCAAATCCTTCTTGCTGAGCTGCTTTCCAAGCCTGTCGGCAATATATTCAGGACTTGGTAAACGGCCAGCCCCGGTCACACCACATGCAAGCTCTCCCGCATCCGGTTCAAGTATAATAAATCCGTCAGACTCCAGGATATCCATATTCCGATGCACAGCTCTGTTCTCATACATATTTGTATTCATTGCCGGACAGATGATCCTGGGTGAAGTTACAGCCAGCATGAAAGTACTTAACGCATCATCGGCAATCCCATTTGCCAGTTTTCCAATCATATTGGCGGTTGCAGGGGCAATGATCACCGCATCGGACTCCTGTGCCCATGCGATATGCCGGATCGCGCCCTGACTTTCCTCTTCAAACAGGCTGACCCATACCGGATTTCCGGACAATGCCTCAAATGTTACTTTTCCGATAAAAGCCTCTGCGTTCCGGGTCATGATCACCTTTACCGAGGCACCCTGTTTTACCATAATTCTTAACAATTCCGGAATTTTATAAGCAGCAATTCCTCCGCAGACACCCAGAACAATATTCTTATTTTGAAAAATACATGGCATATTCCCGACTCCACTTTGCAGAAAAACAACAAAAGGCAGAACAGCTTCCACCTGTAAAAAATGTCATTTGTTCTGGCCTGTTGATTAAACTTACTTGAAATGGATACTGATTTAGATTCAGTATACTTTTCTATCACGAAAGTCAAATATACTGAAACCGTGTTTTTATGACCAGCACATTAAAAAGCGTAAAACCCCAAGCCCACAGGCTTCCCGGCAGACCAGTCAGATACATCATGCTTACGGTCAGAGGAGAATTAATGGACTGATTTGGTGGGACTGGAGCTTGGTGCGGGTGATTATTTTCCCAAGCCCTTTGAACTAAAAGAACTGGTTGCAGGAATCCAGAGCATCCTGGGAAGGGCTGGCAACAAGAAGGTTACCAGTGTTTTACAGTTCCCAAAACTGGTTATTGATCTGAATCGCCAGACCGTTAAGCTGGATAGGGATCTGTTGCGACCTTACCACCTACGAATTCGCTGCCTTTTCATTACTGGACATGCATTGCCATACTGCACAGGCCAAAGCTATAGTCCATGATGCCAGGGTGTCCAAACCTGTAGCTGATATCTCAAGACCTACTCAGATCAATAAAATTAATCACCCAGCTTGCATTCAGCGTCCCACTCCGGACACGCGCTCTTCATTTCTGTTTCATATTTCTCCAGACACTCACCACACTCCAGTTCAACATTCGGCACTTCCCCATATTTTTCCATCATCTCGTCATGGGATAAATTCTGTACTGCACTGCATCCACACTTACGCCAATTGGTTTTGATTCGATACTTTTTTCTGCTCATGATGCTGACTCCTTTTATCGTTAAAAATGTCTTCACGATTTCATCCACACTTTTTCACCATTTCGGTAATTCAAGCTCTCTGATTTTATCAAAATACCCAACTGC
>CAYTGW010000039.1:8066-23476 GCA_964437395.1 uncultured Desulfocicer sp. | reverse complement strand
AAAATGCAACTGTGCTTTGAACCCGATAAGGAGGTCAGAAATGAAAGTTGAACAGATTTCGGTTTTTTTGGAAAATAAATCCGGTCGTATTGCCGAAGTGACCGGCATCCTCGCAGAATCAGGGATCAATATCCGCGCATTATCCCTTGCAGACACCTCTGACTTTGGCGTATTGCGCATGATCGTTGACAACAATCAAAAAGCTGAAGAAGCCCTGAAAAAACAAAATTTTACTGTAGGAAAAACCTTTGTCGTAGCTGTTGAGGTTGAAGACAAACCAGGAGGCTTGTATAAAATTCTCAGCATATTGCATAAGGTGAGTATTAATGTTGAATATATGTACGCATTTGTCCAGCCGAATTCCAGAAATGCGGTAATGATATTCCGATTTGAAAAGCTGGAAGAAGCGGTACGAGTACTACAGGAAAATGGGGTTGTGGTTATTGACGGGGATAAGGTTTATACCCTATAATTCAAATATTCACTTGACAGCTTTGGAAAGTTTCGTTATCTATATCCGTTCAATGTGGAAGAAACTTAATATGTAAAGGAGCAAATCAAGTTGGCAAATCATAAATCTGCATTAAAACGCGTAAAACAAAGTGAACTCAAGCATATGCGGAACAAAGCGGTCAGAACGAGAGTAAAAAATATCGTTAAGGATGTTCGCACTGATTCTGCAGAAGCTGGAAAAGATAATACATCAATCCTGAATACAGCCAAATCAATTATTGATAAGGCTGTAAAAAAAGGGGTTATACATAAACGAACAGCCTCCAGAAAAATTTCACGCCTGTCCAAGCTGATCAATTCAAAATCTGCCTGATTGACTTCCGGTTTGCCTTTTTTTATAAGGCAAACCGGCTAAAAATCATCTGTAAGCCTCTGGTAGAATGTCCGAGATAATCGTTTTACCAGATCAGTAATGGCTTTCTTCTTTTGTCTATCTTCGTCTAAACCTGCTTGATAGGCTTCATTATCTTCTATGCCGGTTCGAGCCCATAAAAGTTTGCCCTTGCCATTCATCAGCTTCATATCGAGTCTGACATAAACGCGTCTCTCCGAAGAGGTGTTTGCGCTGGATCGCGCAATGGTTTCCGTATAAACAGAAGCTACAGAACCAGAAAGGATCCCATCCGCCCTGGCCGGATCTTTTGTCATGGGTACACCATTTCTGGAAAACTCATTCACGATTGAGTTTGTAATGGTTCTTTCCAGACCGGTTTCATTGGTATTGTTTTTCAACATGGTGACACATATGGTTTTCACCCCGCCAGGAATCTTTCCCATACCTGCAAAGTTATAACCACATGATAAAATAAAGCATAGAACCCAAAAAACACAAAAAATCTGTTTTATCAATTTGCTCATATTACAATATTCACCAGTTTCTTTTTCACAACAATCACTTTTCGGATTGGTTTTCCCTGAATAAATTTTATGGCCATCGGATGCTTCAGAGCAGTTGTCTTGATTTCCTCGTCAGAAGCATCTGCCCCGATTTCGAATTGTCCCCTGAGTTTTCCATTTACTTGTATCACAATCGTCATGTTATCGTGTACCAGAACATCTTCACGGTACATGGGCCATTTCATATCAAGAACGCTTGGAGTCTTGCCCATGCTTTCCCATAGTTCTTCTGCAATATGAGGCACAATCGGAGAGATCAGGAGTACCGTTGTTTCCATGGAAAACCGCATGACAGCGTTTCCATTCGGAATTTCATGGAATTTTTCAACGCTGTACATCATGTTCACCAGTTCCATGACAGCGCTGATTGCCGTATTAAAATGAAACCGGTCATCAATATCATTGGTAACCTTTTTAATCGTCAGATGCGCCTTGCGGTATAACTCCTTAAGCCTGTCATCCAGAAGATGGAGATCTCCATTATACGGAGCTGCATCATAAATTTTTTCCATGGCACTCTCCGCCAGACGCCAGATTCTGTTTAAAAAACGATAACTGCCGTCCACTCCCTGCTCACTCCATTCCAGATCCCTTTCAGGAGGTGCGGCAAACAGACAGAAAAGACGGGTTGTATCTGCACCATACTGGTTCAGCAGGATATTCGGGTCAATCACATTTTTCTTGGATTTAGACATCTTTTCCACACGGCCGACCTTGATTACACTGCCGCATATTTTGCAGACAGCCGAATCACCTTTTGTATCCACCTGCTCCGGAAAAAGAAATCCGTGCTGGGGACAGGAAACCGTCTCCTTGCATACCATTCCCTGGGTGAGCAGCCTTGTAAATGGTTCCTTGAAATCCACCAGGCCGACTTCTTTTAAAACACGCGTAAAATATCGTGAATAGAGAAGATGAAGAATCGCATGCTCCACACCCCCGATATACTGATCAACCGGCATCCAGTAATGAACCGCCCTCCGGTCAAACATCGCCCTGTCTTCATGCGGACTGCAGTAACGTTCAAAGTACCAGGAGGATTCCATAAATGTGTCCATGGTATCGGTATCCCGTCTGGCATCAGGGTTTCCGCATCCGGGACATTTTGTTTTTTGAAAATGGGCCAGAAAAGCCAAAGGGGATTTCCCACCTTCCTGCATTTTCACATTCTCGGGCAGAAGAACAGGAAGCTCCTCTTCGGGAACCGGCACGATACCGCAGGCATCACAATGAATCATGGGAATCGGCGCACCCCAGTAACGCTGTCTGGATATCCCCCAGTCCCGGAGACGAAAACTGATGGTTTTCTTTCCCAGATTATTTTTTTCCAGATATTCCGCAATATCATCCTGGGCTTTTGTATTGTCCAGCCCGTTAAAATCGCCTGAATGAACCAGAACTCCTGTACCGGTATACGCTTCTGTCATTTCCGAAGCATCAAGATCCAGGTCATGCGGTTTCACCACAACGATTTTTTCCAGTCCATATTTTTCTGAAAAGTCATAGTCTCTCTGGTCATGAGCAGGAACAGACATCACAGCACCCGTACCATATTCCATCAATGCGAAGTTGGCTGTATAAACAGGCATCTTTCTACCGCTCAATGGATTGATACAATGAACCCCGATAAATACACCCTCTTTCTCATACTTTTCCACTGCCTTGCTGGACCGGTCCTGAAGAGACATTTTTTCCACAAATGCCTCAACTTTTTCTTTTTCCGGTGTATTCCGGGATAATGACAGAACCAATGGATGTTCCGGAGCAAGACACATAAATGTTGCACCAAACACGGTATCCTGACGGGTGGTAAAAACCGGAATCACCTGATCCGTATTTTCAACGGGGAATCGGATCTCCGCACCAATACTCTTGCCAATCCAGTTTTTCTGCATGGTCGTAACCTTGTCAGGCCAACCCGTAAGTTTATCACAATACAAAAGAAGATCTTCGGCAAAATCCGTGATCCGGAAAAACCACTGCTCCAATTTTTTCTGACGTACCTGTTTCCCGCAGCGCCAGCACAAACCAGCCTCAACCTGCTCATTGGCAAGAACAGTCTGACAGGGATCACACCAGTTTACCGAAGACTCCTTCCGGTATGCCATTCCCTTTTCAAACATCTTGATAAACAGCCACTGCTCCCACCGGTAATACTCCGGTTTACAGGTTGCGACTTCCCTGCTCCAGTCATAACTGAATCCCAATTTTTTCAGTTGTGTCCGCATATAATCGATATTGTCATACGTCCAGGCAGCAGGATGTGTGTTATTGGCAATGGCAGCATTCTCAGCCGGCATACCAAACGCATCCCAACCCATAGGATGAAGCACATTCAGCCCCTGCATTCTTTTATACCTAGCCACCACATCCCCGATTGTATAATTCCGGACATGCCCCATATGAATTTTACCCGATGGATAGGGAAACATCTCCAGCAGATAATATTTTTCTTTTGTCTCATCTTCCACAACCGTAAACAGCTCAGTATCTTTCCAGAATGTCTGCCATTTTTTTTCAATCGATCCCGGATTGTAATTTTCTTGCATTTTCTATCTTCCTTACCTATCTCGTCATTCAGGTTCTTTTCCAATAATTTAAACGCCACGCAGTATCTCTATTTTGATGAACCCTGACAATACAAATAATCATCCCGCTTGGCAAGGTGTAATTCAGGATAAAAACTGTTTGACTTATCTACTTCAATTCTTTATTTAAACTTAAATCTTTATTATCAACGAAAAATCGAAATCGCACTGTAATTCCTTCATGGAAAACGATTAGAAACAAAAGGATAAGCACAGGAAACAATATGGGTAATAAAATTCTTATCAATGCTGTTGATATGGAAGAATGCAGAATCGCTATTGTTAAAGACAATAAACTGGAAGAATTTCACATTGAAACCACATCCAAAGCCATAACCAGAAGCAATATTTATAAAGGTATTATTACCAGAATCGAGCCAAGCCTGCAGGCTGTTTTTGTTGATTATGGGGAAGAACGACATGGCTTTCTTCAACAAAGCGAAATACACAGCGACTATTTTATCGACAGCACCTCCGGCGACCGCACATTGCAAAAGATTGTGAGAAAAGGCCAGGAGATTCTCGTACAGATTACCAAAGATCCGATGCTGAATAAAGGGGCCATGCTCAGTACCTTTATCTCTTTGCCCGGAAGACATACCGTGTTGATGCCTGGCAGCACAACCATTGGTATATCCAGAAAAATCGAAGATGAAAACGAACGCAAGCGCCTGAAAGAAATCATCGGGGAAATGCTGCCGGAAGAGTTCGGCCTGATTGTCCGTACTGCAGGAGAAAGCTGCACCAAAACACTTCTCTCAAAAGATATCCGATATCTCCTGCGCCTCTGGAAAAATATCAAAAAAAAGGCAGTTGAACAAAAAGCCCCGAGTCTGCTCTATAAAGACAGGAACCTTGCAGTAAGATCGATCCGTGACTACTTTACCCCGGAGACGGATGAAATTCTGATTGATGATCAGTCCGTATACCGGGATATTAAAACCTTTATGGGTATCATCTCTCCGAAACAGGTCCAAATTATCAAACATTTCAAGAGCGACAAACCTATTTTTTCAAAATATCAACTGGAGGACCAGATCTCCTCTATTTTCGAGAACCGGGTTCAATTGAAATCCGGGGGTTCCATTGTGCTGAATCCAACCGAAGCGCTTGTGGCTATTGACGTGAATTCCGGAAAAGCGACCCGAAAAGAATCCATTGAAGAGACCGCTTTTCAAACCAATATGGAAGCTGCAGAAGAGATCGCAAGGCAACTCCGGCTCCGGGACTTAGGGGGGCTGATTGTGATCGATTTCATTGACATGCGGGATCAGAAACACAGAATTCAGATTCAGAATGCCATAAAAACATTTTTAAAAGAAGATAAAGCCAGAACAAAGGTCGGCATCATCTCAAAATTCGGCCTTATGGAAATGTCAAGACAAAGGATAAACCCTTCCATTGAATCCGGAAGCTATGTAAAATGCCCCCACTGCAAAGGCAAAGGCCTCACACCATCTGTGGAAACTCTGGGTGTTTCCGTGTTACGAAAACTCCGATTGGCCACCATGAAAGCAAATGATACCAATGTCACGGTTACGGTTCCCATGAATGTATCCTCCTACCTCCTGAACAGAAAAAGAAGTGAAATACAGAATCTGGAAATGCGGCTAGACATTCGAATTGCAATTGAAGGTGACCCTGAAATGATTCCGGGTGACAGCAAAATCGTTTGTGATGCATAACTTACATCTCTTATATAGATTTTTATTTTCCATGAAGAATATATCCACCCTGTATTGACACCGGGATCTGATTGCTGTATCAGTGGTGTCGACCCGTGTTCAACACAGAGGACAGAGGAAGTAACATGTTCTTCATAATCAAAAAAGAAACGGTTTTAGTAAAATATAAGGAGGAATCATCTTGTTTAATGTAGCATATGCAATGGGAACCGGAGGTGCGACCGGAGGTGCTGGAAGCGGAGGTGGATTGACCGCTTTTGTACCGTTGATTTTAATGTTCGCCATTTTTTATTTTCTGTTGATCAGACCCCAGCAGAAAAAAGCAAAAGAACATCAGAATATGATCAACTCTGTTAAAAAAGGCGACCGTGTGATCACCAGCGGAGGAATTCACGGCCGGATCACAGCGGTGGATGATACTACCATCACTCTTGAAGTTGCCGATAAGGTAAGAATCAAGGTTTCAAGAAGTAATATCGGAACAATCAGTCCAGGATCAGCTTCTGTGGAAAAAGAATAAATTTCCATTTTCCGGGTCATGGGCTAACCATTCTGAAATAGGAACAGCAATACGGATTGAAGAAAGGAAATGAGCTTTGAAGAATCTTTCATGGAGACTCTATGTTGTGCCTGCAGTGATTGTCGTTGCATTGATTTATCTTTTTCCGACAATCCACATGGCAATAAACAAGACCGATCAACTCACGGTATGGCCGAACAAACAGATCAACCTGGGCCTTGATTTGCAGGGAGGCATGCATCTTGTCCTGGAAGTTGAGACAGAAAAAGCAGTTGAACGGCAGATTGAGACAATGACGCATGAAATCAAAGCGCTTCTTCGAACTGCCCATATCAAACATTCCGGAGTCCAGCACGCTGGAAAAAATAAAATTACAGTAACGGTTAAAGAAGAGATGGTCGAACCGTTTAATGAATTTTTAAACAAGGAATACAAAGAATTAGAGGTTTCCTCCGAATCCGAAAACAGTGAAACAACATTTCTTCTTTCCTTTCCTGCTCAAGAAGTGGAATCTCTGAAAAAAATGGCTGTCGAACAAGCCATTGAAACCATTCGAAACCGGATTGACGAATTTGGTGTCAGCGAACCGGACATCCGGCTTCAGGGAGAAAACCGTATTCTGATTCAGCTTCCGGGTATCAAGGATACAAACCGTGCAAAAAACCTGATCGGCAGGACTGCTCTTCTGGAGTTCCGGCTTGTGGATGAGGAAGGGGATGTGTCTGCGGCTGTCAATGGCAGCATCCCGCCAGGAAGCGAGCTTCTCTATGAAACTCGTAAAAACAGAGAAACCGGACAGACCACAAAGACACCCATGCTGATCAAAAAAAGAACCCCCCTGACCGGTGCGGATCTTACGGATGCAAAAGTCCAGATTGACTCCCAATATAATGAACCTCATGTTGCCATGACCTTCAGCAAAAAGGGAGGAAGGATCTTTGAAAGGGTAACCGGTGAGAATGTAAATAAAAGGCTTGCCATTGTTCTGGATAACACCATTTATTCCGCACCCAATATCCGGTCCAAAATATCCGGAGGAAGCGCCATTATCGAGGGCAGCTTCACCATGGAAGAAGCACGGGATCTGGCCATTGTTCTGCGGGCCGGTGCACTTCCCGCCCCGGTTAATATTATCGAAGAAAGAACTGTCGGCCCTTCCCTTGGACAGGATTCCATTAACAAAGGGCTGCTTGCCGGATATATTGGAAGCTTTGCCATCATGCTGTTCATGATTATATATTACAAAGGCTCCGGAGTCATTGCAGATATTGCACTGTTCATCAATATCATAATGCTTTTGGGCGGGCTGGCTGCGTTTCAGGCCACCCTGACACTTCCCGGCATCGCCGGTATCATCCTTACCATTGGTATGGCAGTGGATGCGAATGTTCTGATTTTTGAACGAATGAGGGAAGAACTGAGGCTTGGGAAAACACCTCTTGCAGCCCTGAATGCAGGTTTTGAGCGAGCAACGGTGACCATTATTGACTCGAACCTGACAACCCTGATCGTCGCCCTGGTCCTGTTTCAATTCGGAACCGGCCCTGTGAAAGGTTTTGCGGTCACTCTGAGTCTTGGTATTATCATCAGTCTTTTTACGGCACTTGTTCTCACACGTCTGATTTTTGATTACTTTCTGGTCGTGCGACGTGCAAAAAGTATAAGTATTTAAAAAAATAATTATTCATTATCAATCGATATTGATCAGAATACATTTAAAGGAATGAATCCATGCAGTTCATCAAAGCCAATATCAATATAGACTTCGTCGGCAAACGCAAGATTGCCTATGCACTGTCCATTTTACTGATTATTATCAGCATCGGATCGCTGATTATCAATAAAGGACCCAGGTATGGTGTTGATTTTGCCGGAGGAACACTCCTTCAGGTTTCATTTGAAAATACCGTTCAAATCGACTCCATCCAATCCGGTCTCAATTCCGTTGGCCTGGAGAAAACCTCTGTCCAGAGATTTGGTGATGAAAAGGAAAACGGGTATCTGATCCGGACCAATACACCGATTAAAACATCAGAAGGTTTTGCCACCCGTATTGAAGAAGCCCTGAAAAAATCAACCGGCCAGGGTTCCCATATCCTCCGGGTAGAGATGGTCGGTCCTCAGGTGGGCAAAGACCTGAGGGAGAAGGCACTGTATGCATTGTTTTTTTCCATCCTGTTCATATCGATTTATATCTCAGGACGTTTTGAACTCAAATGGGTACTGAGCGGCGTCATCACCGCCGTATTGCTGGGAGCAGTTTATTTTCTGTCGCTTTTTAATGTCAGTATTCCCATACTCATTACGGCTGCTCTGGTTTTAAGCCTTATCCTTTTCTGGGCTCTGGGATTAAAGTATGCGCTGGGAGCGGTTATCGCACTTATACATGATGTAACTATCACTGTGGGGGCTTTCTCCATTCTTGGAAAAGAGTTTACATTGCCGATCATCGCAGCTCTTCTCACCATTCTCGGATATTCATTGAATGATACGATCATTGTTTTTGACCGTATTCGCGAAAATCTGAAAAAACAACAAAAAGACACCCTTGACATCACCATTAACAAAGGCATTAATGAAACCTTAAGCCGAACCATTCTGACTTCTTTGTTAACACTGTTTTCCGTGATTGCTCTGTTTATATTCGGAGGTGAAATCATACATGATTTTGCCTTTGCGATGATCGTCGGAATTGTAATTGGAACCTATTCTTCCATATTTGTTGCCAGCCCGATACTGCTTGAGATGCCGGGGGAGTGAATGGTATAAGTCCTTTCACACAAAACAGGACGGGCGGATTTGACAGACATGTAATTCATTCCACTTGTTTTCGTAAGTTCCGATAAACAGGTTACATGAGGACGCCTATGAAAAAATCTTTCCAGACCCCTTTGGGCAGAAAGTTGTCATGGTCTTGTCTTTTGTTATTTATTTTATCAGGTTGTCCAGTTCTGTTTCAATCGTGTGCTGCGGTAAATCCGCCGCCTCAGGAAGAGTTTCAGGTTACACTGCTTGAAAAACAGATCCAGGAAATGGACAAAAAGCTGGATGAAATCTATCATCGGGTTTCCATTATTCAATTCATGCTCGATAATCATGAAAGAAAAATGAAAGATCTTGAAAAATCAGGCGTAATTAAAAGCGGTTCGATTGAGGAGACGCCACTTCAGGAAGAACCCATCACGAGCTCGAACTCTTCTGAAATATTACAGGAGCAACCGCTTTCGGAACAGAATCAGGAGCCAAACCCTCAGCCACCGCCGGAATTGCCTGTAACAACCGAATCATCCAGGCACTTATCAAATGAAGCCCCTGAGACATTATATAACAATGCGCTCGCCTTATATAAAAAAGCGGATTATGAAAAAGCAGCCTCTTCATTCATGTCTTTTTCCGACAAATTTCCGGAACACGATCTTGCGGACAATTCACTTTACTGGGCCGGGGAATGCTATTATGCAAGAAAGAACTATTCCGCTGCCATCCTTTCCTTTAAAAAAGTAGTCACCCGTTATCCGGAAGGCGGCAAAATACCGGACGCATTTCTCAAAACAGGATATTCGTATTTGTCCATGGGCGATAAAGGAAATGCGCGGCTATTTTTAAAAAAGGTGGTTGAAAACTTTCCCTTCAGCCCGGCCGGCTCAAAAGCTGAAGAGATGCTAAAACGGATACGATAAATCATTCCTTCTCTATGAATAATGTTCTACAGTGGTTTTCACTCAAAAATGTAAAAGGCGTCGGCAATCATCTCTTTAAAAAACTGATTGATCAGTTTCAGTTTCCTGAAAATATTTTCAAAGCCACTGTAGAAGAATTAACCCGGGTTGAGGGTATTTCCCAACCGGTTGCAAAAGCGATCCGCCAAAAAAAAATCACAGACCATGAAAAACGGGAATTTGATTCCGCTTGTGAAAAGGGCATCCGGATCGTTACAATGGTTGATGAAAGCTACCCTTCTTTTCTGCTTCAGATCCCGGATCCCCCTCCGTTTCTCTACGTATTGGGTAATCTTGAAAAATCAGCCGTGCACTTGGCGATTGTCGGATCACGAAATGCTACCCGATATGGAATCACAACGGCAAAACAATTGAGCCGGGAATTGGTACATCATGGCATATCCATTGTCAGCGGGATGGCCAGAGGCATTGACACCGCAGCACACGATGGAGCGATTGAGGCAAACGGTAACACCATTGCCGTGTTAGGGTGCGGCGTCGATGTTGTCTATCCACTGGAGAATCGATCCCTTTTTCAGAAAATCAGGGAGACTGGAGCCGTGATCTCGGAATTCCCACTCTGTACAAATCCGGAACCGTACCATTTCCCTTTACGGAACAGAATTATCTCCGGTATGTCCGTTGGCACGATCGTTGTTGAAGCTGCTATGAAAAGCGGATCACTCATCACAGCAAAACTTGCTGCAGAGCAGGGACGTGAGGTTTTTGCCGTTCCAGGGTCCATTCATTCCTTTAAAAGCGCTGGCACACATAACCTCCTGAAACAGGGAGCAAAACTGGTGGAAACCGCAGCAGACGTACTGGAAGAGATCCAGCCATTCCTTCATCATCATGAATTATCCGGGGCATCTCCTGTGGTTTTGATCAAAAAAAAACACACAATGCTTGACTCGGAAGAGTCAATTGTGTTTAAAGCCCTTGAGCCATATCCGGTTCATTTTGATGATATTGTCCGTTCGACTGGTGTAGAACCAGGAAAGCTGGCAGGTATTCTATTGAAATTTGAACTTGAAGGCATGGTAACCCAATCACCGGGCAAATATTTTTCAAGCTGTGAGGAATAAACGTGTCAAAACCTTTAATTATTGTCGAGTCCCCAACCAAGGTGAAAACCATAAAAAAGTATATTGGGGATCGATTTAATGTAACCGCCACTTCAGGCCATATAAAAGATTTACCCCCCAATGAAATGGGAATTGATATTGAAAACAACTTTACGCCAAAATATATAGACATCAAAGGGAAACAGAATGTTATCAAATCCCTGAAAGCCGCGGCTGCCAATGCGTCCGATGTTTATCTGGCTCCTGACCCGGATCGGGAGGGAGAAGCCATTGCCTATCACACTGCGGATATCCTGAAAAAAAAGGGCCGGAATTTTTATCGCGTGCTTTTTCATGAACTTACAAAAAATGGCATTGATGAAGGAATCCTCTCCGTACACGAACAGAATCAGGATAAATATGATACACAGCAAAACCGCGGAGTTCTCGACAGGCTTGGCGGATATCAAATTTCACCGCTTTTATGGAGAAAAGTGCAAGGAGGATTAAGCGCCGGGCGGGTTCAATCGGTTACTGTCCGGATGATATGTGAACGGGAACGGGCCATCCAGGCATTTACGCCTGTAGAGTACTGGTCCATTACAGCCAATCTGGAAGGAAAATTTCCGCCGGCCTTTGATGCCAAACTGATCAAAAAAAATGGAGAAAAAATTGAAATACCGGATGAAAAACATGCCAATGAAATTCTTGAAATATTAAAAAATGCCGACTTTTCAGTGGACAAGATCCATAATAAAACAACCAAAAGAAATCCCCTGCCCCCCTTTATCACCAGCAAGCTTCAGCAGGAAGCCATCGGCAAGCTACGATTTTCCGCAAAAAAAACAATGGTTGTCGCTCAGCAGCTTTATGAAGGAATTGAAATCAGCCCTGGAGAACCAACAGGTCTGATTACTTATATGCGTACGGATTCGGTAAGGATTGCCAACGAGGCTGCTTTGGAAGCCCAGGATCTTATCCGAGAAAAATTTGGACCGGAATACGGCATTGAGAGCCCCCGTTTTTTTAAAAATAAAAACAAAGCGCAGGATGCTCATGAAGCCATCCGCCCGACATCGGTTTATAACACCCCGGAAAAACTGGCCCCTCATCTTGCAAAAGATCAGCATGAATTGTATACACTGATCTGGAAACGGTTTGTCGCCTCCCAGATGGCTCAGGCACTGATTGACCAAAAATCCGTATCCATACAATCCAAAGACTTTACATTCAATGTCAGCGGTTCCACTGTTAAATTCCCCGGATTCATGGCCCTCTATATTTCAACGGATGAGAGTATCGACAAAGAGCAGAAGAAACAGGTTCTTCCGGAACTCACCGAAGGGATGGCGTTACAACTCATCAAGCTGGAACCCAAACAGCACTTTACGCAGCCCCCGCCCCGTTTCTCCGAGGCTTCACTGGTAAAAGAACTGGAAGAAAACGGTATTGGCCGACCCAGCACTTATGCAACCATTCTGACCACAATCCGGGATAAAGGATATGTGGATTTTGAAAACCGATACTTCCGGCCCAGTGAACTTGGATTTCTCGTAAACGACCTTCTGGTGGACAACTTTCCGGACATACTGGATGTTGATTTTACAGCCAAATTCGAAACCAACCTGGACCGGGTCGAAATCGGCGAACTACCCTATCTGGAGGTTCTTCGCACGTTTTATGATCAGTTTTCCCAGAAACTCGAATTTGCAAAGGAAAACATGCTCAGTATCAAAGGGGTCGGCTTTCCCACAGATCTGGATTGTCCCCTTTGTCAAAAAAAGCTTCATATCAAAGTGGGTAAAAACGGCCCCTTTCTCGCTTGTAATGGATATCCGGATTGCTCCTATTCCAGAAATTTTGCCCGGGATGAAAAAGGAAAAGTTCAGCCTATTGAGCCTTCCTTTGAGCTGGCTGAGGGCAAATTCTGCGAAAAATGCCAAAAACCCATGGTTCTCAAGCAAGGTCGTTATGGAGAGTTTCTAGCCTGCTCCGGATATCCGGATTGTAAAAACACCCAATCCGTAAACGGTGGAACTTCAGGAGGGAAAACAACCGGAGTCAAATGCCCGGAAAAGGATTGTGGAGGAGACCTTGTAGAACGGAGTTCAAAACGAGGGAAAATCTTCTATGGATGCAGCCGTTATCCGGACTGCTCTTTTGCAACCTGGGACAAACCGGTTGCCCAGGTATGTCCGCAATGTGATGCAAAATTCCTGGTTGAAAAAACCAGCAAAAAACAGGGCACTTTTTTAAAATGTGCCAATCCGGACTGTAACTACAAAGAGAGCAAGTAATCAAATGTACATTCCCTTGCTTTATAGAAACTTGTAAGCTATAGAAGTCCTTATATTTATCATTAATGAATCCAAGACGGCCAATTCATCCGGAAATCGCTTTGAAAAAAACCCTCTACTCAGGTATCGGGAAAGAATGAAAAACAGTAAACCAATTGATATTACGCCATTTCAACATCTCTACCCGTTTCAATCCCATTTTATAAAAAGAAACGGCATGCAGATGCATTATCTTGATGAAGGGTCCGGTGATCCTGTGGTCATGCTGCATGGAAACCCAACCTGGTCATTTTATTATCGAAGCCTTGTGAAAGGATTGTCTTCCAGCTATCGAACCATTGTGCCGGATCACATTGGTTGCGGTCTTTCGGACAAACCGGATGAAAACCAGTATGATTACCGGTACCAAAGCCGGGTCGAGGATCTGGAGGCATTACTGGATTATCTTGACATGAAAAGCCGCATCACACTGGTTCTTCACGACTGGGGCGGAATGATCGGCCTTGCCTTTGCCTTGAGGAATCTTACAAAAGTGAAAAGAATTGTGATCACCAACACAACCGGTTTTTTTACACCCGGCGGAAAAGGGCTTCCGTTGCGCCTTTGGATGATACGCCATATCGCCCCGTTTGCCACGATCGGTGTAAAGGGGTTTAATCTGTTTTCAAGGGCCGCCCTGTACATGGCCCCTTACAAACGCCTGGCAAAAGATGTCAAAGCCGGTCTGATCGCACCTTACAACTCATGGGGAAACCGGATTGCCACATTGAAATTTGTTCAGGATATCCCTTTGAAACCTGGTGATCCCAGTTATAATCTGGGACAATATGTGGATCAGAACCTTCACAGGCTTTCGGGCATCCCCAAGCTGATCTGCTGGGGGAAACACGATTTTGTTTTCACACCCGCATTTTTTGAAGAATGGAAACAAAGGTTTCCGGATGCAGAATACCATTTTTTTACAGATGCCGGACACTATCTGCTGGAGGATGTACCGGATAAAATTCTGCCGATTGTTCAAACTTTTTTAACAACGCATCCAGTGTAACGATGATTCAAAATAAATACAATAACTCTGGAAAACTGCTGATTATCCTCCTTTTGATCATTACGATTGCTGTTGCAGCAGGCGGTTTTTTTGCCTATACATTCTTATATGCAAAAAAGGCTTCGGAAGCTGAAATGGTCAATATCCATCTCCGGGAGGAAACCATTGCCTTTGTCCATCAGTCCATGCCCGATGTTTACAGTTCTCTTTTCGAACTCAACCAGGAAATTATTGTGATTGAGAAAGAATTGAAACGTCTTGAAGTAATCGAAAATGAATATCCAAAACAGAAAAAAATTGTTCAGGATGAAATAAAAATGTGGAGCAAGACCCGGAAAGATCTTCAGACAATGATTGAAAATCTGGAAAAAAACATCGAACCTCTGTTTGTCGCCTACACGGTGAATACGGAAAAAGGAACGGAACTGCTGGCATCCAAAAAGGAAGAGCTTCTGACTTCGGTTACCGAGGCCCTTGAAGCATCCAAAAAACAGACTGTTCGACTGAAAGAAAACGAAAACAAAAGTTTTATCCAAAAAATAAAAGAAAAAATTTCAAAGTGACCCTATCAAACGCAACGATTGTCAATGTCTCCTCCGGTGTGACAGAGACGGCAAAAAAAGATCCGTATAAACGAGCGGTTATATATCCTGAATCCAGGAATCAGAATGGGCGTCTGGCTTATTCCCATTTTACTTTTCGTCAACTGGAACAGGAATCGGACTGCATGGCTGCCGGACTTGAAAGCGCTGGAGTTGTGCGCAATACTAAAACCATCCTCATGATCAAGCCATGTCTGGATTTTTTCTCACTTGCCTTTGCCCTCCTGAAGATCGGCGCGATTCCGGTTTTGGTTGATCCCGGCATGGGAATTACCCCTCTGCTTCGCTGTGTGAAGAAAATAAAGCCCGAAGCATTTATCGGAGTTCCCTTTACCCGGCTCCTCAAACTGTTTCGCCCGGATCTTTTTAAAAGTGTGAAAACCTTTATCACGACTGGCCAGCGTTTGTTCTGGGGCGGGATGACCCTGGAAGATATTCGAAAAGTTCCATGGATCACACCTGTCATTGCCGATACAC
>CAYTGW010000039.1:0-8056 GCA_964437395.1 uncultured Desulfocicer sp. | reverse complement strand
TCGTCCGGCTCAACTGCGAGGATTTTACTCCCAGCGGAATCACTCTGGAAGACATTCGAAAAGTACCGTGGATCACGCCTTCCATTGCCGATACACAGGCAGACGATACCGCTGCAATCCTGTTCACCCCCGGGAACACCGGACCAGCCAAGGCGGTGGTATATACCCATGGCAATCTGACCGCCCAATTCCTGCAAATCAAAGACCAGTTTGATATTTCATCAGATGAAATCGATCTCACGACACTCTCTTCATTTGCTCTTTTGGGTCCGGCTCTAGGAATAACTTCGGTCATTTCGGATATAGACACTGCACACCCGGCACTTGCGAACCCGCAAAATATCATCGAGACAATCTTTGACCAGGGAGTGACCAACATGATCGCCTCCCCTGCCCTTTTAGACCTGGTGGGGCGATATGGGCAAAACAACCGGATGATGCTTCCTTCCCTGAAAAGAGTGATTTCCGTAGGCGCGCCGTTTCCGCCTTCACAAGTTGAACGATTTACAAAAATGTTATCCGGAAACGCTGAAGTGCACACATCCTATGGTTCTACAGAGGCCATGCCGATCCTGTCCATTGGCAGCAACGAAATCCTGTCCGAAACAAAGGGTCTGAGTGAAAAAGGATATGGAAACTGTATTGGCCGGCCAATTAAAGAGATGGATGTCCGACTGATTCAGGTAACAGATTCCCCTGTATCCATTTTCTCCGATGATCTACTGCTTCCTCAGGGTGAAATTGGTGAATTTATTGTCAAGGGTGATCTTGTATCCGGAAATTATCTGGAAAACAGCGAAAATGACATCCTGCAAAAAATAAGGGAAAACAGCGAAACATGGCACCGGATGGGTGACCTTGGATGGATGGACAAAAACAATCGTTACTGGTTCTGCGGTAGAAAGAGCCATCGGGTCATTACAGAACAGGGAACCTTTTACTCAATTCCCTGTGAAGCAATCTTCAATACCCACCCGGATGTTTATCGAAGCGCACTGGTCGGTATCGGGCCAGAGGAAAACAAAACACCAGTGATTTGCATCGAACTGGAAGAGAGTCACAATCTTGAGCAAAACCGTATTGAAATGGAGCTTCTGGCTTTGGCAGAAAAAAATGTAATTACCCAGAACATTAAAACCATCCTGTTTCATAATGTACTTCCAGTGGATGATCTGCATCATACAAAAATTATCCGGGAAGAACTGGCCGTCTGGGCGGAAGAGCAATTGACATCATAATCTACTCTTTAAGACCAGGAGATGAAATGAACAACATTGATCAAAAAAAAGTACTGGTAACCGGCGGAGGCGGCTTTTTAGGCAACGCCATTATCCGGAAACTGGTTGAACAGGGTCAACAGGTATGGAATTTTTCCCGCCATTCCTATCCTGATCTTGAAGCCTTGGGTGTTCAGCAGATTCAGGGGGATCTTTCCGATAAAAACGCAGTTGAAAAAGCATTATCCGGAATGGATATTGTTTATCATGTTGCCGCAAAACCAGGTGTATGGGGAACCTATGATGAATACTACAAACCCAATGTTCTGGGTACCCGGAACGTGATCCATGCCTGCAAAAAGAATAATATCAAAAATTTGATCTATACCAGTTCACCCAGTGTTATCTTCACCGGTAAAGATATGGAGGGTGTGGATGAATCCATCCCCTATCCGGAAAAAACCCACACACACTATACCCAGACCAAAACCATTGCGGAAAAAGACGTCCGTGAAGCGGCAAAACAGGGGTTGAATACGATCATCCTTCGCCCGCACCTGATATGGGGGCCTGGTGATCCTCATCTTGTCCCGCGGGTTATCCAGCGCTCCCGGAAACTGGTTCGAGTGGGAAGCCGGAACAGCCTGGTGGACACCATCTACATTGACAATGCCGCAGATGCCCATATTCTGGCTGCAAAAAAGCTGAAAGAAAACCCATTGCTTTCCGGAAAGGTCTATTTTATCAGCCAGGACGAACCGATCCCCATATGGGACATGATCAATGGAATCCTGAATGCCGCCGGACTGCCCCCGATCACCAGAACACTCCCGCTAAGGGCTGTCTGGACCATCGGAGCGATTCTTGAATTTTTCTATACTGTTTTCCGGATTTCCGGAGAGCCGAAAATGACCCGGTTCGTGGCAAACGAACTGGGAACATCCCACTGGTTTGATATCAGCGCTGCCAAAAAAGATCTTGGATATTCACCCCAAATTTCCACCGAGGAAGGATTCCGGCGTCTGAAAGAATGGCTGGTTAAAAATCCGATATTGGTTGAATGAACACTGATAAGCATTCCGACAATCCTGGACCAAAGCTGACAATACCAATACCGCAGCGGTTATTGCCGTCCAGACCTTAGACGGTTTTAAAATTCCCCCCTAATCTACATGTAATTATATCAGATTCTTGACCTGACCAGATAAGGTGTATTTCAATTTATTGACACACAATTGAATCTCAAATATGAAATACACATGAAAAACGAGTTCTTTTCAAAAGGGGGTTCAAATATGCATAAAAAAGCCAAGCGTTTTTGGAACAATGCAGTCATCCGGGAATTATTCATTTATCATATAATCTTCTTTTTCATTATCACTCCTTTTTTATCAAGCTGCAGCAGTTCGGGTAACAGCTCGAACAACACCAATATTCCATCCGGCACGGATACTACGATGGCAACTGCCGTGGGCAGCCAGAACAGATCTGCCGAATCTGCGATATCCAATGCGGTGGATGTGGAAACTGACCTCAAATCCGGCAGGGCATTGATTGAAGATGTTTTTGGAACCGTTTCCCCGGATCAGGAAGCGATCGAGGATTATGTTTACGCACATCCGGAGGAAGCTGCCACTCTTATTGCTCAACTCACGGAACTGGCCGATGATGTAAAATCGGCTACCGATACCTTCAGCGCTTCCGTTCAGGAATTGAAGGAGCAGGAAAAGATCATCGCGGATTCACTGGAATCCGGCAATGACGAGACATCGGTTGTCGTCAGGGATTCCCAGGCAATCGGCCTGATCGGAGGGGCTCTTGTGATCTTATCTGTTTTTGGATTGCTCGCCGCCGCCGGTAAGGAGGCTTCCGACGCGATTCATGAGTGTGACAACATGCCGGAATGCAATCCCATGCCGGCTGCAACCGATCCGGGATACGCGGAATGTATGAAATGGAAAGCAGAAAAGCTGGTCTGTATTGTCGGAAAATGGCCCAAGGCCGCAGAGGATGCGATCAAGGCAACGATTTCCAACGGCGTTACATCGGTTTCCAGTTGGGCCGCCGGAGTTCAGGAATGGAAAACTGTAAAATTCCTGATTGAGGCATACGACACCTATGACGATGTCGATTCCATCAAAAAGGCATTCGGTATCCGACGATGTGATGATACGGATGGCACCCTCAAGCCGGACAACCAGATATCCAGGCAGATGCAGGCAATCAATGCGGATGAACTGACACAGGATGACATCTATATCGGTACGAGTCAGAATGGAACATTTCATAATGTCCCGAAAGGAGACTGGACCTTTCTGCTGATGGAAGACGGTCATCTGCGGAAGACCTCCGTTTGTGTGGATGCCAACGGGAATAGTCCGATTCAGTCCCTTGTAAAGCTTGTTCCGGTTCGGGCGTTGACAGATGATGACAAGGATGGATTTTCAGAAGTTCAGGGAGACTGTAATGATCAGAATGCAGCCATTCACCCCAATGCCCCTGAGATCTGCACAGACGGCATTGATAACAACTGTAACATGCTCATCGATTGTTATGACAGTTCTTGTGATACCCATGAATCCTGTCAGGACAACAGCCCAGCCGGCATAACCCTGAGTGCAAATGTGGATATTCCCGGTTATGGTAGATTTTCTCCCAATTTCAAGGTAATTACGCTTAGTGAGTGCGATGACAGCATCAACAAATACATGGTACCAACCATCCATGCCAGTTCCGGCGGAAATGTAATGAATATTACAACCAGCGACATTTTAACCGTGGTGCTGAACAATGACATGGGAACAGGTACCTGGAATCTTGGCTTCGGCCAATGCGACACGCCGATCGCTTTCTTTTCCAGCAAAGACATTCTCGAAAAACCAAATGGACAGCCGGTTACCTTTGGATCGGAATCCGGAAGCGTTACCATACAAACCTATGGCACCCAATATGGAGAGCGTTTGACAGGCAGTTTTGATGTAGATGTATTGGGGTATCAGTGTCAGGATGACGCATGCGAAGATGAAACCGCAATCACAGGAACGATCTCAGGTACCTTTGATGGTGTGATTACCCAATATACACGGGGTAACTGATCAGGGCACTTCTGAAATAACCTGAGTCCGGAGAGTCTGATGAGGGAATGGTGTGCATTACATGGTGTGCGACTTGCGCTGTTCGGCGCGATCATGGCGACGCTGGGTGATTTCACCCAGCTTTGGGTCGTAAACGCTGGTCGACCGGAACTTGGTCTGACACCACCCTCACCCGGACTGATCGTCTGGGGAACACTAATCGGGGCACTGGGAATCCCTTTGTATGGCGTCGGTTACTATGCGCGTGCCTTGCAACACCCTGAACAGAGCACAATTCTAATGCTCTCGGGGATGGCATTCGGAGCACTCGGCGGGATTGTGCACGCCTCGACCGGTGTTCTGATCGCATTCAATATCGGCGGCATATCCTGTGGCTTAAATCCGCTGCAAGGGGTGTTGCAGTCCGGGCCTATTGTGCTGTCACTGTGGATCATAGCGGGACTGGCTTTCCTGGTAGCGGGCACAGCCGAACTTCAGATATCGATACCTCGAAAGGAATACCTGTTCAATCCGCTCATTCTGACATTACTGATCACGGCATCCGCATCCCTGCTTGAGTTGCCATGGTGTGACTTTATCGGCCCCGCCGCTGTTAACCTATCCCATCTGATCTTTTTCACCCGGTGTGCTTACTACAACTAAACACTATGATTCCGAAAAGATGCTTCGGGCAGATCAATTCGGAACAAAACGCTTGATTTTAACAAGCCATCAAAGTAGTTTATGAAGGTAATTTCCAGAGAAAGGAGCGGAGTTGATGAAAGAAGCGTCCAAAATCAATCCCTTTGAAAGGGATTCCATGGTCCTGATCGGAATCAGTCTATCCGTAGCGTTCTGGTTCATTGAATCGTTCATGCATATCTTTCTGTCCCCGGGCTTCAGTTTTTCCGAAAATCTGTTCGGTGCGAACCTGTATGATATTTATTCCCGTGTCATTGTTCTGTGTCTTTTTCTCATATTTGGATCCCATGTTCAATTCACCATCAACAACCGGAGAAAAGCCGAAGACGCTTTACGTGAAAGTGAAGAAAAATACCGATCCATCCTGGAAAGCATTGAGGAAGGATACTATGAGGTAGACCTGGATGGGAATGTCACCTTTTTTAATGATTCATTCTGCAGAATCCTGGGCTTTTCCGGTAATGCGCTGATAGGACGAAATCAAAAAGAGTTTATTGATGAAGAAAATTCGAAAAAAATTCTTATCGAAGCCAAAAAAGTTTTTAAAACCGGAAGGCCCAATTCACTTTTTGAAGTTGAGTATATGAACAGAAATGGTTCAAATCGAATTATCGAAGCTTCCATTGCCCTTTTCAAGGATTCAAAAAATAACCCGGCTGGTTTCAGGGGGATTGCACGCGATGTCACGGAAAAAAGAATCATGGAAAGAAAATTGATTGAAGCGGATAAAAAACTTCAGGCAGCCCGTGGCGCGACCATACTGGGGCTTGCGAAACTGGCTGAATACCGGGATATGGATACGGGTCTGCATCTGGAAAGAATGAGGGAATACAGTAAAATCCTTGCAGAAGCATTATCTGATCTGCCGGACTACAAAGATTACATAACCAATGACTATATTGATGATGTTTTCAACTCTTCCATTTTACATGATATCGGCAAGGTAGGCATACCGGATTCCATCCTGCTGAAACCGGCCAGACTCACTCCTGAAGAATTTGAAATCATGAAAAGCCATGCCAGACTGGGCGGAGAGGCCATCGAACTGATTGAGCTGGAAACCAAAGGGCAGTCTTTCCTTACTATTGGACGGGAAATCGCTTTTTATCATCATGAAAAATGGGATGGAAGCGGGTATCCGGAAGGCCTCAAGGGGGAAGCCATCCCCTTATCTGCACGGCTCATCGCCCTGGCAGATGTTTACGATGCACTGACATCCAAAAGGGTTTATAAGGATTCCTATTCCCATGAAAAAGTCAAAGAAATGATTTTAAAAGCCAGAGGCAAACATTTTGCACCGGAAGTAGTGGATGCATTTCTGGCACAGGAGGAAAAGTTCAAATCTGTCCGCCTCAATATGCAGGATTCAGATCATGCCTGCGTGATGCATGACTAGTAAGGATATCATTCATTGCTTAGCATAGGACAATGAATCCAAGCCAGCTTCAGCGAGTTGACGACTCTCTTCCGGTTCTTCCCACCACCTGGATATCAAGGGGGCTTCGGGCAATTCAACCATCCTTCCCGGCCTTGGCATCAACAGCGGAAAACCGCCGGCTTTTGCATATTGAATCACTTCCTCAGCCGGGGCAGTCCAAGTATGCAGCGCCAGCTTGAAGGTGCCCCAATGGATAGGCATGAGTACTTTTCCACGAACAGCAAAATGAGCTTTGACGGCATTCTCCGGTCCCAGATGGATCTCTCCCCAACCAGGATGATAAGCACCGATTTCCAGCAAAGTCATGTCAAAAGGACCATACAACTCACCGATGGTTTTCATTCCCGGGAAAAAACCGCCGTCGCCGCCGAAAAACACACGGTGCGCTTTCCCCTGAATCACCCAGGAAGCCCATAAGGTCTTGTTGCGGTCGAAAATACCGCGCCCGGAAAAATGCCGGGCAGGCGTGGCGACCAGTTGGTGATCAAAGCCGATGCGGGAGCCTTCCCACCAATGGCGTTCGCGGATCTTTTTTTCCGGGATCCCCCACAACCTCAGATGTGCCCCAACGCCCATAGGTACATAAAAAACAATGTCCCTTTCCCCCAACTTCCGGATGGTGGCTTCGTCAAGGTGGTCGTAGTGATCATGGGAAATAATCACACCGTCCACAAACTTGACCTGATCCAGGGCAACCGGCGGATCGACAAAACGCCGCGGTCCGATCATAGCAACCGGTGAACACCTGCGGCTCCATATGGGATCGGTTAAAAACCGCAGCCCATCAATATCGATGATAACCGTGGAATGACCGATCCAACAAACCTTGAGCCCTTCAGATGCGGGAGGTTCAGACACCCGGAGATCGGCTTCAAAAGGCCCCAGAGGATAAACCGGCTCACGGATTTCATCTCCGGAAACAAAATCCCACACCGTACTCCATATTGATCCTGGCTTGCTGATAGTCGTAGGCACCGGATTATCAAAGGAATTAGAATTCACCATTGATTCTTGACTTGTTGTCATATCGCTCACTTTCATGTTGCCTGTATTCACATTGTGACACCCTGCCAATATGGAAACAGCGATGATACAGATACAACTTATAATGAAAAATAATCGCAGCTCCATGTGGATCTCCTTTTTCTACCTGTCTGCATTAGATAAAGCAATTCTCCCTTTGAAGATATTACGCATTTCTATGCTCACTATCTCAACATGTTCATGATTCTCCCTGGACGATTTCTTCCGGTTCCTTTACAGCGATTCCTTGTTGACTCAAAAAATCGTGATATCCAACAAGCGGTTTGCCCCAGTAAACCATGCGTACGGCCTGGGCTGGGCAGTTATTAATGCAGCCCATACAGTCCACACAAACTTCCTTGTTTACTACTCCTTTTTCCGGATCAATAGCGCCTGTTGGACAGAGTTCCGCACAGGTTCCGCAATGTTGACAACGTTTTCTGTCAATGGTGTGCTCATCTGTGATCAATTTACTGAACCAGATCGGCGCCAAGTTTTTCTTGACATCTCCGAAGCTCAATTCACGACTGAACTCAAAAGCGTTTCCAGAGCTCGCCTGCACCAGCAATTCCGCTGCATATTGTCGCACCTGGTCATAGGTT
>CAYTGW010000038.1:0-23834 GCA_964437395.1 uncultured Desulfocicer sp. | reverse complement strand
GGAAAGTGCTTCTGCAGAAACCGCTCCGGAATTGGATGATCTGTCTGAGCTTGTGGATGAACAGCCTGAAGAAAAAGCATCGGAACTGGATGATCTGTCTGATCTGCTGGAAAGCGTTTCTGCAGAAACCGCTCCGGAATTGGATGACTTGTCTGGTCTTTTGGGTCAAAAGCCGGAAGAAAAAGTCCCGGAACTGGATGATCTATCCGATCTGCTGGAGGTATCATCTGAAAAGGCAAAACAGGAAAAAGATGATAATCATGGTATAATGGATATGCCTGAAAAATTGAAGCAGACCGCTCTTTCTCCTGGTGAACAAACGAAAAAGCTGCCTGGTGATTACAAATCAAAAATCATTGCTCTTATTATCCAGTTGAAAGAGAACAGAGGAATGGGTGTTGACGATGTCACGGAATATATGAACAAAAAAGGGTACAAGACCATATCCGGAAAAGGAAAATGGAACTCCAGGACAATCGATCAGATTTTTGAACACATAAAACTGGTACGTTCTGGAAATGGATAAAAAAAGGAGCCAATTTCAAAACGGTTTAAAAGTGTCACACCGGCGAAAGTCGGTGCCCAGAAAAGAGCCGAAAATACTGAATTCTAGTTTTCGCCGGAACTTCAACAACAGACTTTTGAAATTGGCTCAAAGGAGAGGGTTGTCATGAATCCGGATAAGCAGGCCTCTCTTTATTGGATCAAATTTCCATGATGGTGTGGATTTTTTTTATTTTAAGAAAGTGGGGGGATATAGTCCGCCAGCCTGCTCGAGGTTTCACGCAAATTTCTGGTTAAAAGCCGGGAGATCCCTTTTAACAATTTAATACCGATTTTAGGGTGCTTGCTCAGAATCATATCAAAAGCGCTTTTGGACAGGATATACAGTTTTGATCGGTTGCGTGCCTGAATTGTGGCTGATCTTGGAAAATCATCAATAATGGACATCTCTCCAATCGACTGGCCTTCGCACAATGTTGTGAGCGTTACATCCTTGCCGGAAGTTTCCGATTTTTTCAATACATCCAGTTGACCTTCCTTTATAAAAAAAACATAATTTCCTTTGTCTGATTCCTGGAACAGGATATCTCCTGCATTTAAATCAATGGACTCCATATGTCTGGCAACAACTTTTACTTCTTCCTCATTGATTTGTTCAAAAAGTGGAAGATTAATGAAAAAATCGATCATCTCTCTTGGTAAATTGTTTCCCAGCATATCCGGAATTCCTGTTGCCTGCATTCATTGATAATGCATACTGCACAGGAGACTATGCCTAAGCAGCGGTTTTGTCAAATTTTTTTCTTGCACTTTTCCAGCCTTCCTGTATTCAAAAACTGGAATCAGTAAGTCTTTAATTTGAAATTCGGGTATCGAGGCGTCGGATGATCAGTGTTGAAAATTTGTCAAAGAGTTTTGGCGGAAATCTGTTGTTTGAAAGAATCGGTTTTAAGATTAATTCACGGGAACGGATCGGTCTGGTCGGAAGGAATGGACATGGAAAGACGACCTTGCTACGGATATTGATCGGCGATGAGAGACCGGATGACGGGCAGATCACCTTGCCAAAGCATTACCGCATCGGGTATGTTCGCCAGAATATCAATTTCCAGAAGGAAACGGTTCTGGAAGAATGTATGACCGGCCTTATTGAATCGGAAAAAGATCATGATTGGAAGGCTGAAAAAATACTGGCAGGATTGGGATTTTCTGAAACAGATATGCTGAAGCATCCGGATTTTTTTTCCGGTGGATATCAGGTGCGTCTGAATCTAGCCAAAGTGCTGGTCTCAGAACCGGATCTTCTTCTCCTTGATGAACCGACAAACTATCTGGATATTACCTCCATCCGCTGGATCAAGAAGTTTCTATGCAATTGGCCCCATGAACTTTTACTGGTTACTCATGACAGGGGGTTTATGGACAAAGTTGTTACGCATACCATTGGTATTCATCGAAAGAAGATTCGAAAAATGAAGGGCAACACAGAGAAATTTTACTCTCAGCTTGCCCAGGAAGAGGAAATTTATGAAAAAACCAGGTTGAATGATGAGAAACGGCAAAAAGAGATGGAGCTGTTTATCAGCCGTTTCCGGGCCAAGGCCCGTCTTGCCAATATGGTGCAGTCCAGAATTAAAACACTGTCAAAACAGGGCGAGAAAGAGAAACTGGAAAAAATTAAAATACTTGATTTTTCATTCAAAAGTAAGGAGTATAAGGGAAAAACCATCATGCAGTGCCGCAATCTGGCATTCGGCTATGATACGGACAGGCCTCTTTTCGATAATCTGAATATCCATATCCAGTCACGGGACAGGATCTGTATTGTCGGAAAAAATGGAAAAGGAAAAACAACTCTTTTGAGGCTCCTCTCTAAGAAGCTCAGCCCTCTGAAGGGAGAGGTTGTCTACAATCCGGGAGTAGAGCCGGGGTTGTTCGAGCAGACCAACATCAGCAGTCTGGATGATTCAAAAACAGTTGCTGAGGAAATCCTGTATACCCATCCTAGTGTTGATCTGCAGATTGCACGGAATATCAGTGGCGCCATGATGTTTCAAGGGGATGATGCCCTGAAAAAAATCAGCGTTCTCTCCGGTGGTGAGAAGAGTCGTGTAATGCTAGGCAAGCTTCTGGTTACCCCGGTCAATCTTTTATTGCTGGATGAGCCTACCAACCATCTGGATATGGAGTCTTGTGATGCGCTGCTGGCGGCAATTGATGCATTTCAGGGGGCTGTCATCATGGTTACACACAATGAGATGTTTCTTCATGCCCTTGCCGAGAAATTGATTGTTTTTCAGCAGGATGGTGCATTGCTTTTTGATGGGACCTATCAGGAATTTCTTGAAAAAAGAGGCTGGGCAGATGAGATGGAAAATAACAAGGTTTCTCTGGAGAAGGATACGGAATCGATTCCAGCAGAGCGGTTAACCAAAAAAGAGATCCGGCGAAGAAGATCTGAAATCATCCAAAAGAGGGCCAGAAATACCAAACCCATTGAAAATCGGATTCAATGGGTTGAAAATCAGATTGAACAAAACGAGAAAAATTTGGAACAGCATACCCATTTGATGCAGGAGGCTTCCCTGGTGGGGGATGGAGAAAAAATTGCTTTTATATCAAAACAGATCCATCAGTTTCACTCCAAGATCGATCGTTTATTTGATGAACTTGAGAAACTCACCGAACAATTGGAAGGAGAGAATTCTGTATTTAATCAGGAGTTGGAGAAACTGGATCAGATGGAAATCTGATTTTTTTATGATTGAAAAGGATTTAATATCGAAACGGATTTGACAGGAACCCCTGATTGGGGATATACAACACAGGAAAAGAGTAACCTATTGATCGGAAACAGAATAAAAAGTCAATTGGCATTTCAATAACAGAACTCATGAAAGAAAAAAAGAATATCCAACTGATCTGGGGGATCCTGTTACTATTGGCGGGAGTAGGTGTTTTTTTCCGGATTCCGCAGGTTATGCCGAAATTGCAGCAGATTCAATATTTTTCATCCGGGTTGTTTTTTATTCGTTTTTGTTTTTATTTGATAGGGGCATTGCTCGTGGCTGGGGGAAGCAAGAAAGTGATTGCCTTCTTTCAAAAACCGAAAATGGATACGTAAAGAGCATACACTTTTTCGATGCGTCGCTTATTTTTGATATCACTTGAATAAGAAGTTGAATGAAACGAGGTTTTGACAATGACAACGGATACGGTTCAACAAGATAGCCCAAGCGTTCAGAGTCTTCGATCCGAAGTGGAATTCCAGGTAAAATCCCAGGACCTGAATAAAAAGATTTTTGCAGCCGCCAATCTTGATGAAATCCTGATTGATTTAAAGGATGACATTATGGGCCTTTTTGAAGCAGAACGGCTGACAATTTACTATGTCGATGGGATTAAGCGCGAACTGGTGTCACGGTTTAAATCCGGTAATGAAATTGAGGAAATTCGGGTGCCTTTGTCTCCCAAGAGCATTGCCGGATACTCAGCATATAAACAGAAACTCGTCAATATCAGAGATGTTTATGATTCATCGGAATTAAAGGTTATTGATCCGATTCTCAATTTTGATCGGAGTTGGGATGAGAAGACCGGACTTAGAACAATGCAGGTTCTGGTAGCACCGATTATTTTCAAGAAATTATTATTGGGTGCAATACAGCTGATCAATCGTAAAAAGGGCAGCGGGTTCACAGCAACGGATGAGAAAAATATTCTGGAACTGGCGGAAACTTTAGGGATTGGTCTGTACAATCAGAAACGGATGGCTACCGGGAAGACCGGTCGAAAGACAAAATATGATTATCTGCTTGAAAATCATATTCTTACTCAGAAAGAACTCAAGAAGGTTGTTGTTGAATCCAGGGAAAGAAAAGAATCCCCTGAAACCATCATGATGAAGGATTACAAGGTTCAGAAGAGTGATATCGGTGAATCATTAAGCCGGTATTTTGATGTTCCTTTTATCATTTTTAATAAAAATGCGCCCATTCCAGGAGAGCTTCTTGCGGGTGTAAAGGTTCCCTTTATGAAAAATAATTTCTGGGTTCCTTTACGGGTGGATCAGGATGAGTGTGTTGTTATCGCCATTGATGACCCCCATGATCTTCAAAAAAGCGGTGAGATCAAATCTCTTTTCCCAGGCCGTAAAATTAAATTCAATATCGCTTTTCGTGAAGATATCCTTGAGTATATCACCCTGTTTACACAGGATGAAAAAGAGCTTGCATCCATTGACGAGATTCTATCGCAGTTGCGGGATGAGGAACATGCGGTTGAAGAGGATACTTCCGGTCTTGATGAAGAGTCCAGTGCGGTTGTTCAACTCGTGAATAAGATTATTCTGGATGCCAATGCAAGGGGGGCGTCTGATATTCATATTGAGCCCTATCCGGGAAAAAATAACACACAGGTCCGGATCCGGGTTGATGGCGCCTGTACACTATACCAGACCATTCCATTCCAGTATAAAGCGGCTGTGGTGTCCAGGATAAAAATCATGTCGGATCTGGATATTTCGGAACGTCGTAAACCCCAGGACGGAAAGATCAAGTTTAAAAAGTACGGGGGACTTGATATTGAACTTCGTGTCGCCACCATACCGACACAGGGAGGGCTTGAAGATGTTGTCATGCGTATTCTTGCAGCCGGAGAGCCTATTCCATTGGAAAAAATGGGGTTTTCAAAAAATAATATTGAAAATTTTATCAGCGTGGTTACCAAGCCATATGGGATTATTTTTGTATGCGGGCCAACCGGTTCCGGTAAAACAACCACCTTGCATTCCGCACTTGGGTATATCAACAAAACGGAAACCAAAATCTGGACCGCAGAGGACCCGGTTGAAATTACACAGAAGGGTCTCCGTCAGGTACAGGTAAAACCCAAGATCGGGTTTGATTTTGCCGCAGCCATGAGAGCGTTTCTCCGTGCTGACCCGGATGTCATTATGGTCGGCGAGATGCGCGACAAGGAAACCACCCATATTGGTATTGAAGCATCTTTAACCGGCCACCTTGTGTTTTCCACATTACACACAAACAGCGCTCCGGAAAGTATTACCCGTCTGCTGGATATGGGAATGGACCCGTTTAATTTTGCAGATGCAATTTTATGCATTCTTGCTCAGCGTCTGGTTCGGACCCTGTGTAAAAGCTGCAAGGTATCTTATCATCCAGCCCAGGCGGAATTTGATGAGCTGGTCAGGGAGTATGGTTCACCTGAAGTTTTTGAAAAGACCGGAATCAAGTATACCGATGACTTAACCTTGTATAAACCGGAAGGCTGTGATATCTGCAGCAATACCGGATATCGCGGCAGAATGGGGCTTCATGAACTTTTAATGGGAACGGATGAAATGAAAAAGCTGGTCCAGATGAGTGCCCCCATGGAAGAACTACGTAATCAGGCAATCGCTGATGGAATGAGAACCCTGAAACAGGACGGAATTGAAAAAATATTTCAGGGACACACCAACCTGCTGCAGGTGCGGAAGGTTTGTATTAAATAAGTTAGCCGGTTAGCCGGTTAGCCGGTTTGCCGGTTTGCCGGGAAACGGGCCAACGGGCTAACGGGCTAACGGGCCAACGGGCTAACAGGCCAACGGGCCAACAGGCCAACGGGCCAACCGGCCAACCGGCCAACGGGCCAACGGGCCAACGGGCTAACGGGCTAACGGGCCAACGGGCCAACGGGTCAACGGGCCAACGGGCCAACGGGCTAACGGGCTAACGGGCTAACGGGCCAACGGGCCAACCGGCATATCACATATGATCAAACACATATCCAACAGACCGGAGACTTTTAAAATAAACCGGCTGTTTGGGATTTTCTTCAAAATATTTTCTAAGGCGCACAATAAAGTTGTCAATTGTACGGGTTGATGTGACACCCGTGTATCCCCACCCGATTTCAAGTAATTTTTTTCTGGACAAAGGCTTCCCTTTATTGACAATAAATAGTTTTAAAAGCTTGATCTCCTGTTCGGTTAATATGACTTCAGAGCCCTTGCAAAAGGCAATCGATCTCTGAAAATCAATTTTATTGGTACCAAATTCATAGATTGAAGGGATAGAGAAGCCATTTGTTTTTTCAGACTGGGTACTCTGCTTGTACAAGGATACCCGTTTCAGCATACGATCGATCCGGAGAAGGAACTCTTCCAGCTCAAATGGTTTGGTCATGTAATCATCAACGCCATAAGAGAGACCTTTTACCTTGTCATCGATGGTGGTTTTCGCAGACAAAATGAGTATCGGGATCTGTTCATCTTCAAGGCGGATATTTTGCAGCACGGATAACCCATCAATCCCCGGGAGCATGATATCGAGGACAATAAGATCCGGGTTCCAGTCTCGCCAGAGTCGAATCGCCGATGTCCCGTTATTCGCAATCATGGCATCATAGCCTTGAAGGGAGATATTGAGTTTAAGCCCTTCTGCAATATGCTGTTCATCTTCGACGATGAGGATCTTTTTTTTCAGAATCGATTGCATTTTTTCCCTTTATGGATTGGATTATTTTTCATACGGTAGCGAAACAATAAATGTCGTTCCTTTGCCTTTGCCTTCGCTTGTTGCTGAGATTTTCCCTTTGTGTATTTTCGCAATGTTCTGGGCTAGATTCAATCCAATGCCACTACCTTTGGCAGACATGTTTTCCGGGTTGCCAACCTGATAAAATTTTTTGAATATTTTTTTGATATCTTTTTTTTCCAGCCCGATCCCATTGTCAGATAGATGAATTTCCAGGTATTTTTTTGTTTTTTTAAAATCAATTTCAATCGTCGGTGTCTCTGAATCGTTATATTTAATTGTATTGGTCAGAAAATTCATCAGCAACATTTCAAACAGGGAAAGGTCGATGAAGTAAAGTATCGGTTCTTTCAGTTGATTGTGGATATGAATCCTGCAATTTTGAAACAGGTGTTTGTTATTTTCACAAAATTTTTGTGTGACATAAACCAGTTCAGACTCGATAAATTCACCCTTATAGCTTTTGCTTTCGAGCTTGGCGATATTCAATATACTATTGATATTTTCTGATAACCGGCTGACATCGATCAGCATATATTGAATATATTTTTGACGTTCATCATTGGCAAGTTCGTACTTTAAAAACGTTTCAAGGTAAAGCTTGATTGAGGTTACCGGGGTTTTTAACTCATGGGTAAAGTTGTTAATAAAATTGTTTTGCAGCCTGTAAAGCTGATAGGTCTTCTGGTGGTAAATAAAAATTAATAAGATTCCCATCAATATTATACCAACCAGGATGGAGAGAACCATAATAACGACCCAGGTCTGGGATGCAAGTACTTGATCCGGGTCGAGTTTGAATTTTTCAATAAGGTTGTTTAACCCCTGGCTGGCTTCAACATACCAGTAGATATAAAGGAAAAGAGATAATCCAAGTGCTATGATCGACAAAATAAAAATAAAAATCGGGTGGAATATCCATTTTGACTGGTTCATAAAAAAAAAATTATAACAACCGTTCTTTCCTGTCAACTTGAGTTATGGGTATTGACACATAACTGGTAATAATTTAAAATAGAATCTCCAAACTGATGGATCGTTTGTATCTTACAACGATATCTTATCGTCTGATGTGAAATAATAAGATAAATCCCCTGAATTTAAAATTTCAATCGGTTATTACTGATTTTTTGATTCCAGGGCAAACGCATTTGATTAAAAAAGCATATAACAGGAACCTGAAAAATTATGGACAATACAAATAATAACGATATCTTCTTAGAAGAGGAAAAGGAAATATTGCAGGAGATCATGAACATCGCCTTTGGAAATGCGACTGCAGATCTTGCTGGTGTGATCGATATTTATGTGGTTTTAAGCGTTCCGAAAATACAGGTGATCAACATTGGAAAACTTCCGGAATATTTACGGGATACGCTGAACGCATCCGGAAAAACCAGAATCGTAGATCAGCGGTTCTGGGGTGATTTTAATGGCTCTGGTTTTCTGGTTTTTCCAACAGGTGCAGGCGATGACTTGATTTCTCTATTGGAGGAAAAAAGGATCGAGGATCTCCATTCAAAATCCAAAGAACTGATTGAACAGGAGGTTTTGACTGAAATTGGCAATATCCTGATCGGCGCGTGTGTCGGGAAAATGTCAGAGCTGCTCAATACATTTGTAACCTATTCGCCCCCACGAGTAATGACGGAAAATGAGAGCGAATGTAAGCACCTTGTGGAACAATTTGATCCGGATCAGCCTGCAATTGTAATGAAAACCATATTTAAGTTTAAGCAAAAAGATGTGAATGGGTTTTTATTAATTTTGACGAATCAGGAGTCCATCGGGTGGCTCCGCAAATCATTACACGAGTTCATGGAGTCATATGAGTAGATTTTAACTGATTTCAGAATTCACACCTTATTAATATATTGACATTTCCCCCCTGGTTGTTCTACTTAATCTGATTTAAAATACAGGACGTTTTTAAAAGAGCGGAGGCAAAAAAATGTCTCCGCTTGTTCGTTAATATCTAACTTTTATATGAAATGATACTTTTTCAGATAGATGGACATGGTCTGAGAAAACGTCATGGGAAAACCGTTTATAATGGAAATGAACTGAGAAAAGGAGATAAGGATTATGGCGGATGAGAAAAAAATCAAGGAAAAAGCTTTAGATAAAATGACGTCCAAGGAGCTTCGGGTAATTGCGCTGGAGATTCAAGGCATTACCGGTGTCCATGGTATGAATAAGCCCGAATTGATCAGTGAAATAAAAAAAGCAAGGGGTATTGAAGAAAAAGTGGTTCAGAAAAAAGATTCATCCATTCGGGAAGTAAAAGCAAAGATCAATGTACTCAAGATCAAACAAAAAGAATTGATCGAAACAAATGATTTAAAAAGAGTGAAACAGTTGAGACGGCGTATCAGCAAGCTCAAGAAAAAGACTCGAAGGGCAGCATAATCGCAAATGTATAATAAAGAGATCTCCCCGGACAACCGGAGAGAAATTCAAAAGATCGACCCCTCATCCATAGCATTTGATATTGACGGTGTCGTGGCGGATACCATGTCGTTATTCATTGATATAGCAAAGGATGAATTCGGTATTGATAAGTTACGGTATGAAGATATCACATCTTATTCGCTTGAAGAATGTTTGGGCATTGAAAAAGAGACCATTGCCGCTATCGTACAGAAGCTATTGGATGGTAATTATTCAGCGCCGTTACGGCCGATTCAGGATGCACCGGGAGTACTTTCAAGGCTGGGGAAACAGTCTGGCCCTGTATTGTTCATAACTGCAAGACCATATCCGGGACCAATCGTCGAATGGCTGACGGAGAATCTTTCCCTGGACATGTCAGACATTGAAATCATCACGACCGGATCTTTTGATGCCAAGGCCGAGATTCTGTCACGGAGAGGGGTTACCCATTTTGTTGAGGATAGGCTGGAGACATGCTATCTCCTCGATGAAAAGGGGATTGTTCCCATTCTTTTCAGGCAGCCCTGGAATCGGAACAATAATCGGTTCTTTGAGGTAGGAGCTTGGAGTGAGCTGGAGAAACTGATTCAATTCAAATGAAGGTTCAATTGTTTAAAAAGCAGATAGATTCTTTTATTGATACGCTTGCGTCTGAAAAAGGATTTTCCAGTCATACGTGCAGGGCGTATCGTAACGACCTTACTGAATTTTATAGATTTGTTACCCTGGAAACGAATCCGGAAGAAGAGATCGATCCGGTTGACAGCATGCTCATCCGATCCTATCTGGGACATTTGCATAAACATAAGAATAAAAAATCATCCATTGCCCGGAAACTCTCTACATTGAGGACTTTTTTTTCGCATCTTGTAAAACATGGAGAAATTACGGATAATCCGGCGAGCACGCTGATTACACCCAAGCAGGACAAGACAATTCCAGCGTATCTGACGGTTGATGATATGTTCAGACTTCTTGATTTTTTCCAGCAGGATTCCCAGTTCGGCAGACGAAACCGGGCGATATTCGAAACCATGTATTCAACAGGAATACGCATATCCGAGCTCGCAGGATTAAATGTCTGTGACTTTGATTTTACAAGACAGGTCGTAAGGGTTCTGGGCAAGGGAAACAAGGAACGGATCGTACCTGTGGGAAAGAAGGCGATTGGGGCGGTTCAACAATATCGGCAACTGCTGGTGCAGGAGAAATCATTTTGCCGGAACAAGCCGGATTTAAGTTTTAACGGCCCTCTGTTTTTAAATAAGAACGGAGGCCGGCTGACAGACCGATCCATCCGGAGAATTCTGGACAGAGCAGTGCAGGAGTGTGGTCTTGCCCAACCGATATCACCTCATGGGCTGCGGCATTCATTTGCTACCCATATGCTGGAATCGGGTGCAGACCTGAGAGTGGTTCAGGAGCTTCTTGGGCATAAGAGTTTATCAACAACCCAGAAATATACCCATGTGACCATCGATAAACTGATGGAGGTCTATGACAAGGCGCATCCTCGGAAATAGGATTGCTGAACAACAGCAGTGATGATTTTCATATAATCTTTTTACGTGTCAGGAGTGGGTGGTGACAGATCCTATGGAAAATTTTTATGGAACAACAATATTGGCTGTGCGTCGAAACGGATCGGTGGTTGTTGCAGGTGATGGACAAGTCACATTGAATAACAGTGTGATCAAGCACCATGCAAAGAAGGTTAGGCGGATTTATGGGGATAAAATCATTGTCGGGTTTGCAGGGGCAACCGCAGATGCACTGAACCTGTTTGACCGCCTTGAAAAAAAATTGGAACAGTTTAACGGGAACCTGACACGTGCTGCCGTTGAGCTGGCTGGAGATTGGCGGACCGATAAGTATTTAAGGCGCCTTGAAGCCATGATGATCGCAGTCGATCAATTGAAAATGTTTTTAATTTCCGGGAATGGAGATGTAATCGAACCGGATGAGGGATTCATCAGTATTGGCTCGGGCAGTATTGCCGCCCAGGCTGCCGCCGCTGCTCTGATTAAACATTCGGATCTGAAAGCCCGGGAGATCGTGGTTGAAGCCATGAAAATTGCTTCTTCTATATGTGTGTATACAAACGATTCCGTAACCATCGAGGAGTTGTCATGACCATATCCGGTTAATGTAGGGGCAGGCCCCCATAAGCGCTAAGTTGTTTTACAGTTAAACTAAATTTATAATTAAACTATTTCAATACGTTAAAAAATTATATATTCTTTTTATAAAAATTAATCCAATATTTTTAATGTTTTTACAACGCGTAACATATTTAAATAATGGATAAAAAAAATAACTTAGCGCTTATGGGGCAGGCCCCTGTGCCTGCCCTTTGTGTGACCATATATAGTGTCAACATAAAAGAAAATCGGAATTCAAACTGTTAACGATATGAGAAAGACCATATGAGTGATTTAAAGCCAGTAGAAATTGTAAGAGAGTTGGATAAATACATCATCGGGCAGGGCAAGGCCAAACGTTCCGTTGCCATTGCACTGAGAAACCGGTGGCGACGAAGGCAGGTTGAATCGGAGCTGCGGGATGAGATTGCTCCAAAAAATATAATCCTGATCGGACCGACAGGCGTTGGGAAAACTGAGATTGCAAGAAGACTTGCCCGATTAACCGATTCCCCGTTTTATAAAGTAGAGGCATCTAAATTTACGGAAGTCGGGTATGTGGGGCGGGACGTCGAGTCGATGGTTAAGGATCTTCTGGAACTGACAGTGAACAGGATCAAAGCAGAAGAAAATGAAGCGGTAAAAGAAAAGGCAAGCCAGACAGCCGAAGACCGGATGCTGGACCTTCTGTTGCCAAAATCGCAGCCTGTGAAACCAAATCAGAATCCTGATTTCAAGGATGTTCCCTTTGAGCTGGTTACAGATCGTAGTATTGAAGCATCTTCTTCTACGAGAGAAAAACTCCGTCAGATGCTGAAAGATGGAAAACTGGACAATCGTTATGTTGATCTTGATGTTACGGAAAAAAATATACCGATGGTTGAAATTTTTTCCAATGTGGGTATGGAGGAGATGGGCATTAATATAAAGGATATGCTTGGAAACCTGATGCCGAAAAACACAAAAAGACGCAAGCTGAAAGTTCCGGAGGCCATGGAGATTCTGATCCATGAGGAAACCCAGCGGCTCATTGACATGGACAAGGTCATTCAAAAAGCCATTGAGAAGGTGGAGCAGTCTGGAATTATTTTTCTGGATGAGATTGACAAGATTGTCGGAAAAGACGGAGGACACGGACCGGATGTATCCAGAGAAGGTGTTCAACGGGATCTCCTCCCGATTGTGGAAGGCAGTACGATAATGACAAAATACGGTACGGTAAAATCAGATCATATTCTGTTCATTGCATCCGGAGCTTTCCATACCTGTAAACCGTCTGATCTGATACCCGAACTTCAGGGGCGGTTTCCCATACGGGTTGAACTTCATGCCCTGGGCGCAGATGATTTTTACAGAATCCTGACAGAACCAAAGAATGCATTGATTCTGCAATATCTTGCACTTCTCCGAACTGATGGAGTGGATGTTGTATTCGAGGATGACGCGGTCAGGGAAATTGCCCAGGTGGCGGAAGACGTCAATAATCATACGGAAAACATCGGGGCAAGAAGGCTTCACACACTGATGGAGTGTCTGTTGGAAGATATCCTGTTTGACGCTCCGGATCTTGAGAATAAAAAAGTTGTCATCGATGGGAAATATGTAAAGGAAAAATTTAAGGATATTAAGGACGACCGGGATTTGAGCCGATTTATCCTGTAAGCCGTCGTTACTTTATTGTTAACCTTTTGGAGCCGGGTGTCGGGACGAAAATGATTTCAGATGAGAAGACAGCAAAGCAGAATGCAGCGGATATTCTGGTTGAATCACTGCCGTATATCCGGCATTTTTATGGCCGGACCATTGTGGTGAAATATGGCGGCCATGCCATGGTTGACGAACAATTGAAAACGGATTTTGCGAAAGACATTACCCTACTGAAATTTATCGGGTTGAATCCTGTTGTCGTCCATGGAGGAGGTCCGCAGATCAATCTCGTGCTTGATCAGATGGGGATCTGTTCAACTTTTGTAAGAGGGATGCGATTGACCGATCAACCCACCATGGATGTTGTGGAAATGGTGTTGGGCGGAAAGGTCAATAAAGCGATCGTTGCCCAGATCAATCAGGAGGGCGGCAAGGCCGTCGGGTTGAGTGGAAAGGACGGCGGGCTGATCCGTGCCCGGAAACTGCATATCATGCACCAGGTGGATGCTGACAAACCGCCTGAAATCATTGATCCGGGACTTGTGGGAGAGGTAACCCATATCGATCCGGACATCATCAATACCCTGACAGGCAAGGGATTCATACCTATCATCGCTCCGATTGGAACCGGTGAGAGGGGAGAAACCTTCAATATCAATGCAGACCTTGTTGCTGCGAAAATAGCCATTGCCTTATCTGCTCATCGTCTGATTCTTTTAACCGATGTAGATGGGGTGATGGATTCTGCCGGGAATCTTTTGTCGTCTATTCATGCAACGGAGGTGGATGAATTGATCCGGAAAAAGATTGTAACCGGCGGGATGATTCCAAAGATCGAGTATGCGATGGATGCCATTCAAAACCGGGTTGAAAAGGTGCATATCATCAATGGAACCAGACGGCATTCACTTTTATTGGAGCTTTTTACGGACAAAGGAATTGGAACGGAACTGACAGAATGAACAAAGAAATCAGACAAAGAGCCGACAGTGTGATCGCATCGACTTACAACCGTTTTCCTGTGGTGCTGACACGCGGACAAGGATGCAATGTCTTTGATGCAGATGGAAAGAAATATATTGATTTTCTCGCAGGAATTGCGGTGTGCAATCTCGGACACGCGCATCCCAGGGTTTGTGAAGCATTGAAAAAGCAGGCGGATATCCTTTTCCATGTTTCCAATCTGTTTTATACCATGCCCCAGGTTGAACTTGCAGAAAAACTGATTCAGCACAGTTTTGCCGATCGAGTGTTTTTCTGTAACAGCGGCGCTGAGGCAAATGAGGCTTGCATCAAACTGGCCAGGAAATTTTTTCACGACAAGGGCGAGCCCAACCGGTTTCGCATTATTTCCATGAAACAATCTTTTCACGGGCGGACAATGGGAACCCTGTCTGCGACCGGTCAGGATAAAATACGGGCCGGGTTTGAACCGGTTCTGGGCGGCTTTGATTTTGTTCCTTTTGATGATGTTCAGGCAGTCCGGAATGCCGTCACCCCGGATACCTGTGCGGTGATGCTTGAACCGATACAGGGAGAAGGCGGTGTTCGATGCCCGGAAGCAGATTATCTTCGTTCGGTTCGGGAGATTTGTGATGAAGCCGGTATCCTTCTTATCTTTGATGAGATTCAGACCGGAATCGGCCGTACCGGAAAATGGTTCGCATATGAGCATTCTGGTGTGACACCGGATATCATGAGTCTGGCCAAAGCCCTTGGGAACGGGCTCCCGATTGGAGCAATGCTTGCAACCGAAGAAATAGCAAAGGCTTTTACACCAGGAGCGCATGCATCCACCTTTGGCGGCACGCCCCTTATCACGGCAGCAGCCCTTGAGGTACTGAAAGTGATCGAAGAGGAAAATATCGTTGAATCCTGCAGAAGGACAGGGGGATATTTCAGGGAAAAGCTGTTCCTGCTGAAAGAAAAATATTCCGTCATCCGGGATGTTCGTGGAATGGGCCTGTTATTGGGTATGGAACTGACAATACCTGGAAAACCCATAGTCGATCAGTGCCTGGAAAATGGATTTATCATCAATTGTATCCAGGATCATATTTTGCGGTTTGTTCCTCCACTGATCATTTCAAGGGATGAGATTGACCTTCTGGTGACCTGTCTTGATAGAATATTGGGTAGTATTCAGATGGAAAATGCGAGGTCGTTTTGAAAAAGGATATTCTAACACTTCTAGACCTGACAAAAGAAGATTTCCTGTACCTGTTTCAAAGGGCAGCGGAACTGAAAAAAAGACACAAAAAGGGAATCGTTGATCAGCCCCTTATCGGAAAAAGTTTGGGGCTTATTTTTGAAAAACCTTCCACGCGGACACGGCTATCCTTTGAAACTGCCATGATTCAACTGGGAGGCTCCCCGATTTTTATCAGTGCCAAGGATACCCAGATTGTCCGGAATGAACCGGTAAGGGATACAGCAAGGGTGCTGTCCCGATATATTGATGCCGTTGCTATCCGGACCTTTTCCCAGGATCTTCTGAACGGGTTCGCTGAATTTTCGGATATCCCGGTGATCAATGCGCTGACGGATTTATATCATCCATGCCAGGTTCTGAGCGATCTTCTTACGGTTATTGAATATAAGGGAGAGTATCAGAATCAGAAAATCGCATGGGTAGGTGATGGTAATAACGTGGCTCATTCGTGGATCAATGCAGCATCCGTGATCGGTTTGGATTTACGGCTGGCCTGTCCTGAAGGATATGAACCCAAGCAGGAGGTTCTGGACAAGGCCCTTTCTGCTTGCTGCGGGACGATATTGGTTACAAATGATCCTCATGAAGCAGTCCAGGACGCGGATGTGATTTATACCGATGTCTGGGCAAGCATGGGACAGGAAAGGGAACAGAACATGCGGAAAAAAGTTTTCGGTCCCTTTCAGGTAAATACCGATCTGATCCGGGGGGCTGCATCGGATGCGATTGTGATGCACTGTCTTCCGGCCCATCGAGGCGAGGAGATCAGTGAACAGGTGCTGGAAGGGCCGCAATCCGTCGTCTGGGATCAGGCTGAAAACAAAATGCATATGCACAAGGCCATTCTTGAAGCATTGATACTTGGAAATAAGAAGGAGAAATAATCGTGTCTGACGTTAAGAAAGTGGTATTGGCATACTCAGGTGGGCTGGATACATCCGTTATTTTAAAGTGGTTGCTGGAAACATACAATTGTGAAGTAATCACATTTTCAGCAGACATCGGTCAGGAGGAAGAGCTGGACAAGATAGAAGAAAAAGCGCTAAAGACCGGCGCCTCAAAGGTTTATGTGGATGATCTTACGGAAACCTTTATTTCCGATTATGTGTTTCCTGCTTTCCGGGCCAATGCGATTTACGAAGGCCAGTATCTGCTGGGAACATCCATTGCAAGACCGCTGATCGCCAAAAGGCAGATGGAGATTGCAGACATCGAAGGTGCGGATGCTGTCAGTCATGGCGCAACCGGAAAAGGAAATGATCAGGTCCGGTTTGAACTGGGATATCTTGCACTCAACCCATATATTAAAATTATTGCACCCTGGCGTGAATGGGATTTGAATTCACGAACGGACTTAATGGCGTTTGCCCAAAAACATGGGATTGAGGTGCCGACAACACCCAAGAAGCCATACAGCACGGATCGGAATATGCTTCATATCAGTTATGAAGGGGGTATTCTTGAAGATCCTTGGAAAGAACCCACTCAGGATATGTTTGTTCTTTCCGTATCGCCGGAAAACGCTCCGGACAAACCGGAAATCATCGAGATTACCTTTGAGAAGGGGAATCCAATTGCCATCAACAATGAGTTCATGTCGCCGGCAAATCTTTTCCGGAAACTGAATAAGTTTGGCGGGCGAAACGGCATAGGAAGAATTGATATGGTGGAGAACCGTTTTGTGGGAATGAAGTCGCGCGGAGTGTATGAAACACCGGGCGGAACGATTCTGCGCATGGCTCATATGGCCATGGAATCCATTACCATGGATCGGGAGGTTATGCACCTTCGGGATGCTTTGATTCCCAAGTATGCTGAATTGATTTACAATGGTTTCTGGTTTTCCCCTGAGATGAAACTGATGCAGAGCATGGTTGACCAGACCCAGGAAAATGTTTCCGGAGTGGTTCGTCTGAAACTGTACAAGGGCAATGTTCAAACCCTGGGCCGGAAATCCGATTATTCCCTTTACAGTGAAGATTTTGCAACATTTGAAAAAGACAGCGTATATCGGCAGAAAGATGCGGAAGGTTTTATCCGGCTGAATGCGTTGAGGCTGCGCATTCAGAGTCTGATGAAGTCAAGGTTGAACCGAATTCATGGCAAATAGTATGTAAACGAGGACCGAATCATGTCCGACAAACCCTGGGATGGAAGATTTTCTGAAAAAACAGATACAAGTGTCGAAGCATTTACTTCTTCAATTCATGTGGATAAGCGTCTTTACTTTCATGATATCAAAGGAAGCGCTGCTCACTGTAAAATGCTCGCAAAAGCATCGATCATTCCGGAAGCGGATGCGGATGATATTCTTCAGGGGCTGGGAAAGGTTCGCCTGGAAATCGAAAGAGGCGAATTCCAGTATGATGACAGCCTTGAGGATATCCACATGCATATTGAGAGAAGCCTGGCGGACAAAATTACCAAAGCCGCACACAAGCTGCATACGGCAAGGAGCCGGAATGATCAGGTAGCCGTGGATACAAGACTGTACCTCAAGGATGCTGTACAGGATATTCTCCGTCACCTTCTGGCATTGCGGCAGGTTTTTGTGGATCTGGCAAAACAACACCTGGATGTGATCCTGCCGGGTTATACCCATCTCCAGCGGGCTCAGCCGGTTTTATTTTCCCATCACATGATGGCTTATTACGAGATGTTCACAAGGGATTTTCAGAGATTTGCGGATGGACTGAAACGGATGGATGTGAACCCCCTTGGAAGCGCTGCATTGGCCGGGACAACCTATCCGATCGATCGTGACTATACAACCGAGCAGTTGGGGTTTGCAAAGGCTTCGGCAAATAGCATTGATGCGGTGTCCGACAGGGATTATATGATGGAATTCTTATCATCTGCAAGCATCTGTATGGTTCATTTTTCACGGATCTCCGAAGAGATGGTGTTATGGTCATCTTCGGAATTCCAGTTCATTGAACTGCCGGATTCTTTTGCAACCGGAAGCAGCATCATGCCACAGAAAAAAAATCCCGATGTTCCGGAGCTGGTTCGGGGAAAAACCGGCCGTGTATTCGGTAATATGATCGCACTCTTCACCATCATGAAATCATTACCCCTTGCTTATAACCGGGATATGCAGGAGGACAAGGAACCGCTTTTCGATACCATTGATACCCTGAAAGCCTGTATTGACATTTATACGAAAATGCTGCCCTTGATTTTGATTCGTAAAGAAAGAATGCTGGAAGCCACCAGAACCGGTTATCTGAATGCAACAGAATTGGCAGATTATCTGGTCGGCAAAGGTGTCCCGTTCCGGGATGCCCATTCATGCGCGGGAAAAGCAGTAAACTATGCCCTTGGAAAAGGGAAGGAACTTCAGGATCTTGAACTGGAAGAGATGAAGCTTTTTTCAAAGCGTATTGAATCCGATCTGTTTGCCTTTTTAGAGACGCATACCATGGTGGACAGGCGGAAATCTTTTGGGGGCACCGCTACGGAAAATGTAAAGTCCGCCATAGAAGTTGCTGAAACGCAGTTGAAAAGTGAAATGGCCGGCATTGCGGTTCAGGATCTGGATATGCCATGAAGTTCTCATATTTAGGGAGACAGAACAATCGGCGAGGGTATTGGGAAAAGGGATTACTATGCTGTTTCGTTCTTCTGGTCATCGGCATAGCAGGCTGTGGGAAAAAAGGATTACCGCTTCCGCCTCCGGAAGAGATTCCACCGGGAGTAGTCGATCTGTCCGGAAATCTTGACGGAAATACCCTTACCTTTTCCTGGTCCATCCCTGAGGGGAAAAATGCCGATCTGCTGATCGGATATAAAATTTATCGTTCCACGACCCCGATACAGGGAAAGGATTGCCCGGAATGCCCGGTGAACTTCTGGTTATTGGGTGATATGAAAATAAGCGAATCCAATACATCGGATACAGATAGCCGGAAACTGTTTTTCATTCATAATCTGGAACCGGATGATACGGATACTGAGTCCCTGATTGCTGAGGATTCAGGACCGATTATTCAGCCGGAAGCTGATCAGGGAAAACCGCCGGATACCAATGTATATCAATATAAAGTTATCGGATATACGGAATACAATGTAAAAAGTCCGGATTCCAATGTGATCAGCATCCATCACCCGGTAAAAACCGGAGAGGTTAAGATCCAGGGAAGTCATGGGAAATAGGGATCATCATGTGGCCTATATTTCCGTCGGCTCCAACATGGGGAATCGGATAGAGAATTGTGAAAAGGGAATCAAGCTCCTGAATGATCAGGATTGCATATCGGTTTTGAGCAGCTCTCCGTTTTATCAGACAGAGCCGGTGGATTATATCGAGCAGGATTGGTTTATTAACGGTGTTGTTCAGGTTGAAACTTCGCTGGAACCGGTTTCGCTCCTTGCGGTGGTCAAAGGGATCGAGCAGCAGGTAGGGCGGAAATCAAGTGATATTCGATTCGGGCCTCGTATTCTGGATATGGATCTCCTTTTATATGATTTTTTTGTTTTTCAACATTCCGGGCTTGAGATTCCTCATCCGAGGATGCATAAAAGATGTTTTGTTTTAAAACCGCTTTGTGATATAGACCCGAATATCGTTCATCCGGTACTGGGTGAGACCATGCAGAATCTGTTGGACAGGATTGACCACGAAGGTCAGGAGGTTATACAGTATTCATGTGGAGATTGATATTTTTAATAGGCATAATCTATGCTTTTTTCAAGGTGCATAAGCTTATGAAGCAGATCCGTGGATCTGTAAACCAGAGCTTGTCGAATAATCAGACAAACAATCAGGTTGATGATCTCATGATCAAAGATCCGGTTTGTGATGTATATTTTCCCCGGAGAGAGGGTGTTCACTTGAATGACAAAGGAAAAGATCTGTATTTTTGCAGCAAAAAATGCAGGGACACCTATCTTTTTCAACAAAAGAGTTTTTAATTTTTAGATAAAGGTTCGTTATACGTTTTAATAAAGGAGAAGAGGCAGATGAAGTTTTTTATCGATACCGCAAACATTGAAGAGATTAAAGACGCCAACAGCATGGGTATGGTGGATGGCGTAACCACCAATCCATCCCTGATTGCAAAAGAAGGTGGAAATTTTGAAAAGATCATCAGGGAGATTTGTCAGATTGTTGAAGGTCCGGTCAGTGCGGAGGTGATCAGCATCGATGTGGATGGAATGGTAAAGGAAGCCCGTTCGCTTTCAAAAATCAGCAAGAATATCGTTGTCAAAATACCCATGACCATCAACGGGATCAAGGCAACCCGCATCCTGTCGGGAGAAGGGATCAAAACCAACGTCACCCTGGTCTTTTCTCCGCTCCAGGCCCTGATGGCCGCAAAAGTCGGAGCAACCTATGTCAGTCCGTTTATCGGACGGCTGGATGACCTTTCACAGGACGGTCTGGTGTTGATCGAACAGCTTGTCGAAATTTATGATAATTATGCTTTTGATACGGAAATCATTGTGGCCAGCGTGCGGAATCCGCTCCATATTCTTGAATCGGCAATGATGGGTGCGGATATTGCCACGATCCCATACAATGTTCTCAGCAAACTGGCTTCACACCCGATGACCGACAAGGGGCTGGAAACATTTTTAAGAGACTGGGAAAAAACCAAAAAATAAACCAGATAAACGGAAGGATCATGTCTCTCAATAGTCGAATACCATATTTTTTACGGAATCCCAATAACCTGACCATGTTTCGCATGGCTGCCGGCCCGATTATTGTGATCCTTCTGTTGTTCCCCCCGAATCGGATTTGTACTTTTTTTGCTGCATTGGCTTTCACAATCGCCGCAATCACCGACTACCTTGACGGTTTTCTGGCAAGACGGGATGGTCTGGTGTCCAATTTTGGAAAAGCCATGGATCCCATGGCAGACAAGCTTCTGGTTTCTTCTTCTCTGATCATGCTGGTATCATACGGGTGGGTGCCAGCCTGGATCGCCTGCATTATTATCGGGCGCGAGCTGGCCGTAACCGGGCTTCGCAATATCATTGCAGAAAGAGGGGAGGATATTTCAGCGTCTTCCCTTGGGAAATACAAAGTCGGATTCCAGATCGCAGCCATTATCCCGCTTTTGCTTCACTATCACTATCTCGGGCTGAACATGCATGCAATCGGAACCTTTTTCATCTGGGGCGCACTTGTCTTTACAATATGGTCCGGGTATGATTATTTCAATCGCTTTAAAAAACTGTTACAAAATTAATCTATTTTTTGTTGACAAGGTTGAATGAAAACGCTAAATAGTTTGCCTTGCTGAGCGGGAATAACTCAGTGGTAGAGTGCGACCTTGCCAAGGTCGAAGTCGCGGGTTCAAATCCCGTTTCCCGCTCCATTTTTTTTGTACAAAGTCAATTGATTGACTCCAAAATACACACCGGAAATCCAGCGCAGAACCGGTGCAAAATTTGTGCAGGGAAAGGCATCATTTTTGATCACCGGATCGGATAGCTTTCCCTTCTTTTTTGGTTCTTAAATCTTCAATATTTTTTACTGCATCAAACGCATGATCATCTTGCCGCCGGACAGCACGCCTGATCCATTTTTCAGATAAATTTTTTAAATCCTGATGAGGCATCGGTTTGATCGTCTCTTGGATCAAATGAGGGTCAGGTCAAGTCTGCTCTTGACTCATTTGAACCGTATGCGCCGGAAACCCAGCCTTTTAGCGGAGAAGAGTCGTTGATCCTTCCCAAAAAACTGTATGCCCGGTTAAGCCGCTTTTTTCAAGTTATACCATGCCTGCTCATAGTGAACATGCGTTTTTCCAGCCGTTGGCAGAATGTTTTCTCCTTTGGTTATAGTACACCTCAAATTTCACATGATGGTGGTCATTCTGATTGAAAGCTCAGCCGGCTATAAGGGCCAGAATAACCAACTGAACCGCCGTGGTACGTGATCCGTTTCCCGGTAGTGTGGGGAGGAGAGGGGCTGCAAGACCTCTTCCTATCCCGATTGTGTATAAAACAATCGAAGACGAATTATTTTTAAAGCGAAATTTAGTCCTTGACAATGATATCAATATTGATACTATATAAAATATGGCCAAAATTAATGAAATTATAGTCACAATGACGCAAAACCCGAAGGGGGTACGTTTTAACGATTTATGTAAGGTTTGTGATTATTTCTTTGGGGAACCACGTAAAAGTGGCAGCAGTCACCGGGTTTATAAAACACCCTGGCAGGGTGACCCGCGAATAAATATTCAAAATAATAAAGGAAAAGCAAAATCCTATCAGGTGAAGCAGGTGCTGTTGGCTCTTGAAAAATTGGAGGTAAATTATGGCATTAAAAAATGATCGATATACATACCGGGTAACATGGTCAGAAGACGACAACGAATATATTGGCTTATGCGCTGAATTTCCGAGCTTAAGCTGGCTCTCTGCTACGCCTGAGACTGCATTAAAAGGTATACGGAAATTAGTTTCAGACGTTGTTGCTGATATGGAAGCAAGTGATGAGGCTATACCGGAGCCCATTGCCTGTAGACAGTATAGCGGTAAATTTATGGTAAGGATTCCACCAGAGGTCCATCGTAATCTTGCTATCCGGGCAGCTGAATCTGGAATCAGCATTAATCGTGTCGTCAGTTCAAAATTAAGCCAATAAACCCTACACAACATCTCTTGCTTATTCCGTTTTTATTGTTTGGTGAATCTGTTGTAAATGCCTTTAGAATATGGTCCCTTGGGGGGGCGCCCTTTATAATTTTACATTTTGAATAAATGATTCCTAAGAAAGAGAAAGAGAGAAAGAAGAAAGAGAAAGAGAAAGGGTCAAGTCTGCTCTTGACTCATTTGAACCTTATGCGCCGGAAATTCAGCCTTTTAGTGGGGGATGCGCCCTTTACATTTTTATATTGGGAATAAATGATTCCTATATTTTATTACTGTCCGGAGGAAAAAATATAACGTCCCCAAACACCTCAAACACCGTCCCGCTGTTCCTTTTCCGGAACTGTTTTTTTCAATCATGTAGCGAATAATCTGTTTTTTGCTTTTTTGCCGTTCTTTTTTTTCAGCTCTTTTCTGTTCAAGTTTTCTGTATCGATCAACTGCCCGGCAAATATATTACTCCGGCAAGTAATTACACCAAGGTTTGTCATTCCGGCGGAAGCCGGAATCCAGGCAGATACTGGATGCCGGATCAATTCCGGCATGACGAAGTTCGTCTATTTATTTGCCGGTTTAATAACATATTCCTCTTCTTGGGAGGCGTCACCTTTTCAAATCCAAAACAGTACTTATATTAGAATCGGGTTTAGTAAAGACACACCTTACTCAGGAGGAGCAGCGATTAAACAAAATATACATAATATTGAAATGGTTATCCGTGTTGTCATTTGACTTATCATTTTAACC
>CAYTGW010000037.1:17319-24228 GCA_964437395.1 uncultured Desulfocicer sp. | reverse complement strand
GTTTTCGGGCACTTTTTCCCTGATAATTGTACCTGATATTTTCGCAACAAATCGTCTGAAAACTGGGTACTGTTTCACATGAGACACGCCCGATTACCGGAACCCGCTCCCTGCCAATGTATTGTTTTTTTCCAACAGAACCATTTTACAGAAATGATGTCAATACAAAATCTTGGAGAGGGTTGGGTGTTGCTTCATGAAGATTGTTTTCTATCTGTTTCCGGAATTATCCGAAAATCGGGGATAGCCGCGATCTTGTTTGGGTGGAAGCGAAAAAATTTTGGGGATTCCGGAATTTCGGGGGCATCCATTGTAAAAAAAGGGCAACCACAAGGGATTGCCCCTACAATCAAATTGTTTTTCAGATGATTTACAATCGATAGATCCATGCTGAAGCATACTCCCTGTCCTTCGGATATCACTGTCGCAGATCGTGTATCCACCTCCAGGACGCTAATCAAGTCTTTGTTCTCCGGGGATGTTTCGCTGCGGGAAACTCCTTGATGAAGCGGAGCCATGCCTCTTCAATCGGGGTATCGGCTTCTGCTTTGCCCTGGCAAACCTCCACGAAATGGCTTTGCACCTGGTCGAAGGGAGCAATACGTCCATCTGCCAGGGCCTCGAGCCAGTGACCGACATGCCGGATACAGTGGGCACCGATGGGAGGATAATCAGGTGCGAGCGCCACATCATAACCGCCTTTGAGCAGCTCGGTCATATGGTCATCCGGAAAAGGCGCCTTGACTTTTTCCACAATATCAAGCAAACGGCGTATCGCTTCCGGGTCTTCGAGGATGCCGGTATGGGTGGTGTTGAAACCGAATTGGCCGGTTGACTCATCCTGAGCTGCCTTACACAACTGGCTTGACAGAGGGACAACCCCGTCGCTGTTTTCTCCCAGTTTGATCGTCTGTTGGTTGGCGTAGGTATAGAAAAGATGATACTCCAGCTTCGGGGGCAGGGAGCGTCGACGAAGGTTGGCCATGAATTCGCTGCTGGGATTAACATCCCGCCAGGAAGGAATGACCACCGGACCCTGATCGGCCATGGCTGCTGCCGGATGTCCACCCATGGGACTGGCCAGCGAGACAAAGATAGCGACCTGATTCTCTCCTGCTTTGGCCTGCAACCGATTCAAGGCTTCCCGTACCACCAGCCCGCCCATGCTGTGGGCGACGATGACCATCGGCATCTCTCCGAGGGAAAAAGTCTTCCCGGAAAGAAAGATCTGATGAAACATCTCCCCCAACTGATTGAGATCGTTGCCGGAAGGATAATGAAAGAAAAAGGGACGATAGCGCCGACGATCCAGATGCCGGACGATATCGGCAAAGTCCCGTGCGCTTCCGTCAATCCCGTGGACAAAAACCACCGGCACCTTGTAACCCACGTCCTCTTCCAGGGCATAAAACATCATTGGCGCTTCTTCAAGAAAGGCCGCCGGCTCGTACATGCCGAGGGAGGCCATGCGCTGCGAGAAGATTTCGTCGTCGAGGCTCCGGATCGAACCCTTGGGATAAAACAGTGAATCTTTCAAGGTTTCGCGATGTTTCACCTCCAGGTGCAGCGATCTCCCCACGGGTTGAACCCCCTGGCTGAATAACTGAATATCAAACTCTCCAACCACCTTTTCCGGCCACTGTGTTGGATCAAGGGTCAGGAATCTGCTTCCAACCGTCTCGTTGATATCATAAAAGCCGTCCCTGTTTTGATCGCTGACCACCAGCAAAAGGTAATCGCCTGCAGGAAGATTCAGGCCGTAAAAGGCATCACTCTTTACAAAATGGCTGACATCGACCACTTCACCCTGCGAGTGGCTGTCGTAAATAGCAACCACGGCAATGGCCTCTTCGTTCAGGTCCGAACCGCTGCCGATTTTGCCGAAGACAAAGTAATTCTCAGCCGGTAGCATGTGTTTGTATAATCTCTGTTGCGGTTCACGACGGTAGCGGTCGGCCAGATAGGCCTGCTTGAAAGCACTGTCCAGATAAGAGCATCCGGTGAGGCCAAAGAGAGCAGCCATTACCAGGGCCGCACCGGTAAAAACTCTGATCAGATTGGGAAAAATACACATCAGCGTATACAAGGTCATCAATTATAGTGTTTTGCCGGCCAGCCTCTCTTTGACAACATTGCCGAAATTCCGGAGCGTCTGGGCTGCATAAGGCGTTTCCGACACCCTGTTCAGAAGCTCCGGAACATTTCGCCCTGCTTCTTCGAGTTCGTCCTTCTGCTCCCGGATATACGACCGCATGATGTCCGCGCTGTACTCCGGATGAAACTGAACGCCCCAGGCCCAGCCTCCAACACGAAAAGCATGATTGGATTCATATTCATTTGCTGCCAGACGTACTGATCCTGCCGGCAGACGTAACACTGTCTGCTCATGGGTGGCATGGACGAGAAAGGATTGCAGAAGCGACTGAAAAACTGGATCATTGACGCAATCCGGAAGCAATTGAACCGCTACGGTTCCGATCTCTTCGCCGCGGGGGTGGAAGCCGACCTGACCGCCTGCGGCTTGCGCCAGGAGTTGATGACCATAGCAGATGCCGAATAGCGGCGTGTCCGTATGAAGCAAAGACAATATCCATTCTTCCAGTCTGACACTCCACGGCAGATTGTCCGTTACCATCGAATGTGAACCGGTAATCACTGCGCCTGCGCACTCCTGCGCAGAAGGGAGATCCGCTCCATTTTCAGCATCCACAATATCGATTTCCACGTCTGTTATCCCGAGTGTCGAAGCTGTCCATTGGTCAAAGTCGCCGAACTGTTTTGCCGTAGCCGGGAATGTGGTTCCTGCTTTAATAATGTATAATCTCTTCACCTTTTTTGTTCCCGTTCAACCAGCAACTGCTCACGCTTTTCCAGTTCCAGCTCTTTGGCCTCCAGCCGTTTCTTTTCCTGTTGAATCTCCTTCTGCTGTTCTACAACCTTTTGTTTTTCAGTTGCCAGCTTTTCAGTTGTCAGGGCAAGCCGTTCGGACTTCAGCCGCTGTATTCCTTCCTGTATCTTCAATCGGATCGAATTATTCTTCAGATTATTCAAAATCGACAGATCCATGCTGAAACATACTCCCTGATCTTCTGATATCACTGTCGCAGATCGAGTGTCCACCTCTAGGGCACTCATCTCCCCGAATACATCACCCGGCGTCTGGAATTCTGCAATACCGACATCCCCTTTTTTCACTAGATACTTTCCCCGGAGAACCCAGAACATCCAACTGTCATACTCCCCTTCCCGGATAACAGCCTCTCCTGGTTCATATTGTACCAACTTTACGATCTTTGCCTTGTAGTCATTTCTGGCTATTTCCATCAGGGTTACCAGTTCGTCCATGGAAAGATCATGCAAAATTTTAAACTTATGAATCAGTTCTATTGTTTTCTGCTTAAACAATTCACCTTGGATTTCAACAGGCATTTTATCTCCATTTTGATCGATCCGGAATCATACTTCATATGAATCAGTCCGCAAGAAAAAAAGGCGGAATCTGTTTTGATCATCCTATCCGAGAGCATTGAGGAGGAAACCAGCCCTGCCGGGCGTACTTTTTGATGGTAGATCATATCATATCCGGTAAATCATGTCCATCCAATAGCGGTCCATGAAATCTTTGTCCGGAAAAAAATGGAGTACCCTTTAAAATAAAACAGTGCAGTTCAGGTATTCCCGAACTGCACTGTTCCTTCAGTTTTCAATTATATTTTTTTACTGAATCAGACCATATCCGATCAAGCCTGCATTCAGTATGATCAGTCCATAAAATGCAATCATGAAATAAGTATCTTTATTCATAGTTACCCCCCTTTTATGTGTTTGGGTTCCAGGAAATAACCAACTCCGGTATGACTTGAATATAAATATGGATTTGCATCCGTCAAGTCATTGATACAAAGGGAGTGTAATCAAAACCGTTGGGTTTCGATTGCCTGACAGTTTGGACTACACCCATTGTGGGAGCGGCATCTTGCCGCGACAGTACTGTCTTGATTGATATCTTGAAAAAAGCCATATCGCGGCTGGAAGCCGCTCCCACATAATCCGATTATTCACAGCCTGATAAATCCGTGTAGGTAACCACCGATACCTTATTCACCGCTTCATTTGAGACATAAAAGAAATTGCCCTCCATTGGAACAGCAACGCCGACAACATCCAGATCCAGTGGGATAAAATCGATTACCGTAGAATCCGAAGTCCGGATAACGGCAACCTGATCTGCCATGGAACTGGTCACAAAAACATACCTGCCGTCCGATGAGGAAACAATATCCTTGATGCCAAACCCGACAGCGATCTCTTTCAAAACCGCACTGTTCCGGATAACCGATACGGAACTTCTCAGAACACTCGCGATATACAAATCCTTGTCCGGCAGAATTGCCATATCCACAAGACCGTCTCCTGACTGGACTTTCTCAACAACGGTATAATCGGAAAGACGAATCTTCAGAAGGGCATTTTCCTCCGTACTGACATAAAAATAGTTCTCTTCATCCAAAGAAATCTCTTTTGGAGCGGAGACTCCAAGGGGTGTGTACCCCCGTCTGCTGATCATGAATTCATTGATGACAGGATGATCCAGTGGAGCAGGCAATACATCTGACGCCCCTTCCAGGACATTTGATTCTCCGGGTGAATTGAAGGCTCTTCCGGCTTCGGGAATATCCGACAAATGAATGATTCCAGGATCACCATACGAAGACGACATCCAGCGGCTGAAAAAATTGTTCGCAACCCAGTCATCCTTTGAATTTGTATCCTTTCCATTTGGGATTCGGGAATATGATCCAGGCTGGTATTCCCAGAATCCTTCCCGGAATACCACTGGAAGCACCACATTCGTGTATACCCCTCCCTCATCAATCGTATCATGGACACTCACTTCATCAACAACACGGTCCCAAGGCGGCTCCAGGCCGGATGCTTCCTGATAATCCATAATCCCGTTGTCATCCGCATCCAGATCAAAACCTTCGATTCCTGAAAAATTTTCCACCAGCAGCAGCGTGTATGCACGGGTTTTAAACCTGTGATTCAGAAAATCCGTTCGCCAGAATCCCCCCGCATCCGGCATTACTTTTGTAAATGCCATCTCAATTCTTCCCATTGTCGACGGGCACTTGGTCGGGCATTCTCCTGAAACAGAATTTGCCTGACAGATCGGACTGCTCATGTCCGGTTCCTGGATCAATGCCCCGCAGTCATTTTCAACTGCCAATACCGTATACTCCGCCCCGGAAGGCGGAGAGCTGAAAAAAACCTCAATATAGGCCAGGGTATTCTGTTCCATGGGAATGGTACCCACTACAATATGATTTTTTGTTTCAATTACGGAAATGGAATTATCATTTGTATTGGCCACCACTACATACTCGCCGCCGGCTGTGACTGCGATTCCATTGGGAACCCTGCCGACGCGGATGGTTTTCACAACCGTATTGCCGGCTGTCTCGATAACAGACACGGTATTGTCCCATGAATTGGTGACATACACATAGCTTCCATCCGGTGATACAGCCAGCCGGTAAGGATCGATGCCCACTGGAATGGTTCCCACAACCTTGTTATCCGGTGTCTGGACAACTGAAACCGTATTGCCGGCTGAATTGGTAACATACAGGAAATCACCCTTCTCCGTTCTTGCCGGCGCAATATCGTTGGGGCTGTTTCCCACGGTCACGGCTGTCCGGTACCACTTTGCCTTAAATGTGCAAGGCGTGGAAGAAGGAAGGGCCCCTATCCACAACCCGCTTTCCTCCGCATCATTCAGGCTTGAAAACATATGCTCGACAGAAATATACTCCGGATTATTTGCATTGTCTGAACTTACTTCGAGATATGATATCATATTATCTTCATCATTCGGATCCAGAATAACAATTCTGCCCACTTCGATCTTGTACCGGTATTCCTTTCCCCGGATCAGCATTCTGCTTCCGCTCAGAAAATCGATGATAAAAGAACAGGATGGATAATCCGGATGGATAACATGAAACGTTTTTTCAATTTTAAGTTGTTCATAGTCAAAAGCGGAATCTGTAAAAGAACGGCTTGTCGGCCCGCTGGTATAATAATTCTTATCCGCACTGGAGGAGCAGCCGAAGCAGACAATCGAAACCAGCGTCAATAAAAGAATACCATAAAAAGCTGTACTGAATTTTTTATTCAAGCAGATTGTATTCATATGGTCCTTATCCACATTTGTTGAATCCAATGTTCCCGCGCCTATAAAAAAAGCGCTGAATGGTATGATGATGGGCATATCCATCAACATGCATCGGTTCCGAAAACTCTGTTTACAAACCGAACCCATATTTTTACGTTATAATATCCCAAGCCCATTTATCAAGAAAAAAATAAAATATTAACATTCTGAATTCGTTCTGTTTCAACACGATGAGTCCCCTGAACCTCAACCCAGTATACCCAATTGAATCTACTTGACAATCCAGAGCAAAGTAAATTAAATTGTCATCAACGCAGACGAAATAGAATTGGAGATCGTTCGCTGCCGCGGTTATTATTGCACAGCCCTAAAATATTAATTTCATACACAATACCAATATCACACCAGACACAAGGTTGAGCTTCCGAAAACTCCAATCTTAACTTTGCAGGAGGAAACAATGCTGGTCGTCATGAAACACCTGGCAACCCAGGATCAGATTGATTGCGTGGTTACATTTATTGAAAAAAAAGGATATACAGCCCGACCGATCCCGGGTGGTGAGAGGGTTTCCATCGGTATTTTATATAACAAAGGATCGGTTGATGCCTCCCTGTTCCAGAACCTTCCCGGTGTCAAAGAGGTGATCCCCATCACCCGCCCGTATAAACAGGTCAGCCGGGAGTTCAAACCGGAAAATACCATCATCCGGATCGGCAACCTGACCATCG
>CAYTGW010000037.1:0-17309 GCA_964437395.1 uncultured Desulfocicer sp. | reverse complement strand
TGATCAGATCTTTTACTCCGATGGTCATGACCATCGGAGTAAAAGATCTGATCATCATGGCTGGGCCCTGTGCAATTGAGAGTGAAAAACAGGCCTTGACCATTGCCAGCCATGTGGTGAAATCCGGTGCGCATATCTTCCGCGGCGGAGCCTTCAAACCAAGAACATCCCCATACTCCTTTCAGGGACTTGGGGAAGAAGGACTGAAAATACTGGCAAAAGTGAGAAAAGAGACCGGGATGCCTGTTGTCACGGAAGTAATGGACTTTCAAACTTTTGATATTGTAGAAAATTATACCGATATCATTCAAATCGGAACCCGGAATATGCAGAATTTCAGCCTGCTCAGAAGAGCCGGCAAGGCAAAAAAACCGGTCCTCCTGAAAAGAGGAATGGCTGCCACAATCGAGGAATGGCTGATGGCTGCTGAATATATTCTGGAAGAAGGAAATTCCCAGGTGATTTTATGCGAAAGAGGTGTACGGACATTTGTCAATCACAGCCGCAATACACTGGATATTTCAGCAATCCCGGTTGTTAAAAAAGAAAGCCATCTGCCGATCATCGTTGACCCGAGTCATGCAGCCGGGGTTCGGGATCAGGTGGCACCCCTCAGCCTTGCGGCCGTTGCTGTGGAAGCACACGGACTTATTATCGAAGTACATCATGCTCCTGACGAAGCATTAAGCGATGGTGCGCAGTCTCTCTATCCCGAGCAATTTGATCTTTTGTGCCAAAAAATTAAAACAATGCATTCCTTGTTTACCAGGCAGTAACCGGGTCTGTTTTACAATCAAGGGATCGACGATTGACTCCATATGAATTTGAATTCATCGAAAACCATTATCACCATCTCAGAAACAAATGCATGCCCGTTATATCATACTGAGGATCGTTTTTCCCTGGCAGGCTATGCAATCTTCCCCCCACAGGGAAAACCCGTCTGCTTAATACTTTCCGGAGATATCCGGACGATTCTGTCCGCAAAGACAGAACCAGAACAGGGAAAGAGCATCTCTTTACCCTGTAGCGGATGCAGTGGCACTGCTACGCTTACATACCATTTTGGTACACCGCAAAAGGAGTTACCCGGGCAGGACAGGCAGATCGATAATATCTCAAAGATTCTGAGCAATTTTTCGATGTTTCAAAGCATTGATCAGTATCAGATCGCAAAACTGGTGAAATTCCTTAAATTGGCTCAATTTTCCAAAGGAGACTTTATCATTCAAAAAGGAGATCCTGGAAAAAATCTGTATATCATTCTGTCCGGAACCATAGAAGTTCTTGGAGACAACAATGCCAGGATCGCTGTACTGAAAAAGGGAGAAGTTTTTGGTGAAATGAGCCTTTTAAGCGGCGATCCGGTAGGAGCGAATATAAAAGTCGTTGAGCCTGCCAAGGTACTCTATTTTCAAAGCCATGATTTTAGAAAGGTTTTACATCAATTCCCTTCGATGCAGCTTTATCTTGCGCGGCTGCTTTCAAAAAGACTGGCCAAAAAAAATATTGAAAAACTGACCGGAGACACGGCGGGTATCAGCGGAACCCTTTCGGAAACACCACCGCCTGAAATCTGTCAGACCATCAACATGAATCAGAAAACAGGTGTACTTACCCTGCATCTTCCGGATGGAGATGCGGCCATCTCTTTCAGGGATGGAGATATTATCAAGGCCGAATATGGAATATGGACCGGCAAGGAAGCCTTTTTCGAAATCCTGAAGGATACCGAAGGTCGCTTCAGTTTTCATCCCGGACTCTCTCCGGAAGAGATGCAGATGAGAGAGCTGGGACATTTCATGTGCCTTTTAATGGAAGGAGTCAGCAGGGTGGATGAGCTGACCATAAGATGAAAACAGTCATCCTGGAAGCGATTGACAATATTGGGTCAAGGCATGGTCCGGCATAAACAACTCCGATTGCGAAGTAGTAAAATCCTCCCTGTGATAGTTTTTCTGATCCTGGCTTCTCCTGTTCACAGTAATCCGATCCCTGATCCTGTTGACCCACACACCATTCTCCATACCTATTATGAAACAATCGGAGGTATCCCCAGATTAAAATCCATCACAACCGTTTATACAGAGGGCAAAACCGAGTATGATGGGCTGCTGGGAAGGTTCAAGTCCTGGGAACAAACCCCTCTGCGATATCGGCTTGAAGAAGATTTCAACATCATTTCTCAGATTCAGGGGGATGATGGACAGGTTTCATGGAAAAAAGATCCCAATGGCAAAGTAACCATATTACGTGATGAACAAACCATCAAACGTCGCAAGATTGCCCTGGGATTTGAAAATTTTGAGCATATGGACCCGACCTCTTCCCTTTTCAAAGTTTCATACCAGGGTGTTCAACCGGTCAATAATCATCGCTGTCATGTCATCAAAATCCGTAACCAGTTGAATCCGGATGTGCGGTTGAATTTTATTGACCGGAAATCTTTTCTGCTGATTCAATCCATTGATCAACAACCGGATATAGAGATCCATACCCTCTACTCGGACTACCGAAATGAAAACGGAATATTGTTTCCTTTTCACGAAGAATCTCAAATCCTTCCCAGACAAAAGAAAGAGATCAACCAGATCGAAAAACGGATCATCAACCTGCCCATTGAACCGGCTCTGTTTTCAATCCCTTCGAATCTGTCTCCTGATTATCATTTCCTTCAGGGAAACCGTTCAGAAAACATCCCTTTTAAACTGATCGAGAATCTGATCTATCTGGATGTAAAAACAGCAAAGGATACCCGATTGTGGCTTCTGGACAGTGGCGCATCCATGTCGGTCATTGATCAGGGATTTGCATCGGAAATGGGAATCCTGCCGCAAGGAAAAATCAAAGGGTATGGATTTGGAGCTAATTTTGACCTGCATTTTGTGAAATTACCTGCGTTCCGTGTGCAGGGAGTAGCCTTTGGAGAACAGACCATTTTTTCTTTTCAAGGTCTTGCAGAAAAATTTCATGCGCCTAAGTGCTATGGAATTCTGGGGTATGATTTCCTCTCCCGGTTTGTTGTGAAAATCGATTATGCAAGAGGACAATTATCGCTCTATGACCCGAAAGACTTTACCTATAAAGGGAAAGGAACGGTAATGGATGCCCCGCTGAAAAACGGAGTCTTCACCTTTCCCATGACCGTGGACAGCATCTATTCAGGCAAATGGTCTCTGGATATCGGATCGTTCAATACTTCCATTCATTTCCCGTTTGCAAAAGCAAACAACCTCTTTCAAAAAAAGGGGGTTTACCGGATCAGCAGAGGCCTCGGGGGTGAATACATTGAAAAAACAATCCGGTTTGATCACCTTGCAATTGGAAATGATATTATTAAAAATCCATTGATATCCATTCCGGATGATCCGGGAACCGGTGCAACCTCCTCTGGTGAATTGATTGGAAATGTCGGGAATTCGATCCTTCGCCATTTCATCCTTTATATGGACTATGAAAACCAGCAGATTATTCTCGAACAGGGAGATGATTTTCATCGGAATTTCCCGCAGGACAACAGTGGAATTCAGGTCGGAAAAAACGATCAGGGAAATCCGCATATTGTTTTTATCTCACCGGAATCACCAGGGGAAAAAGCCGGATTAATGGAAGGAGATATTATTGAAAAAATCAATGAAATAAAATTCGGCCGTCATTCTGATCTGCTATTGATCAAAAATCTGCTCCGGCAACAAAAAGGAACAAAACTGCGGTTCGAAATCATCCGGAACAAACAGAAAAAAAATATGCTGTTGATTCTCGACAACCCATACGATAGCTGAATATTGAACTGATTTTTCCAGTATATTGCTATTGTAGCTCTCAAACAAAAAAGCATTTTGGAATCGTGAATTTAAAAAAGAATTGAATTGAAATCCACAGTATGGTAATGGCTCACCTTTGGTTTATTGTTTTATCTGGATCAATTTGCTGAAAGGAATGAATACGGAATGACTTCAAATAACGAACTGAGGCTGGCTTACTGTCTGACGGTTATCTTGCTTCTTGTAGGCGGAATCTGTTTCGCTGCCTATCCGGTTGAAAAGCCAAAAGATCCTGTCCGAAAAATGTTTAAAACATCAGCCGGAAACGTACTGTTTACCCATAAGGTGCATCGGGTCGAAACAGGTTATGGGGCAGCATGTATAGATTGTCACCATCACCATGAAGAAGATCCGGAAAACTATAAAGCCTGCGGTGATTGCCACACAGCCGAATTGCCCAAAACAGTCCCCCAAAACTGCCTGGAGTGCCATGATTCAGTAGGTAATATTGAAGATCATCATCCGAAAACCATCGAAGGAGATGAAACGAGGCTCTGCAAGGATTGCCATCAAAAAACAAAGGATGGCTCCATTCCGGAAGCTTGCATCGAATGCCACGAGCCGGATGAAATTAAAGGTAAACAAAAAATCATGAATTTTCAAAATCGATCCGACGCTTTCCATAAACAGTGCATCGACTGTCATAAAGAATATGGTTCCGGTCCGGTTGAATGTTCATCCTGCCATGTCATGTAAAGGAAAGGTATTATGATTAAAAAATCATTCTTTGGTTTGCTCAAACCCAGGCTTGAATATGATATTATTGACGCCAAAACACCAGAGCCTCGGGAGATTACAGTATTAAAAACCATTCAACTCCTGTCCAATACGGTTTTTAATCAAAAAAATCAAATTCTCATAAAGGTTGGAGATGAGGTTAAGACCGGACAAAAATTATCCCTTATAAAAGGAAAAGATGATTATGTGATCTCACCGGTTTCCGGTACAATCACATCGATTTCTCCCTATACCGGAAATTTTGGTATGCAGATGACCTCCATTATCATCAGCAAGAGCGGCAGAGAGGAAACAGATGGCCGATTTGCAGAGGCTGCGAAATCACCGTCTCTTCAAACCACAACCGATTTTCTGGCACATCTGCCCGGCTTTTTTCCGATATCACTTCTTTCAAAACAAACACCAAAAATAAAAACACTTGTCATCCATGGTATGGATACAGACCTGCTCGTGAAAACAAGGCAGCAGATTGTCAAAACATCTGCTCCTGCGATCAAAAAAGGCATACAAATTCTGAAAAAGATCTCCGGTATAGAAACATTTATCATTGTTGTTCCGGAAACCTTATCCCATGAAGCTATTTCAACCGGAGCAACTGTAAAAACAATAGCTTCTTACTATCCTTCCGCATCGCCTTATCTGATTCTCAAAAATATCCTCGGAATGGAACTTCCTGCAGGAGATTGTTTTGAAAAACATGGAATTGCGGTTGTAAGCGCTGAAGCAGTTGCCTCCCTTGGGAAGGCCTATCAGAAACAGGAAATACCGACTCAAAAAGTTATTACCATCATAGACAAAATCGGCACTAAAAAACTGGTCTCCGTAACGATCGGTACCCCGTTAAAAGATATTTTTTCAACACTGAACATACGCGCTGAAGATGGCGATCGAATCATTATCGGAGGCCCCATGACCGGGTTATCCGCTTATACGGAAGACCATCCTGTCTGCCCGGATACAGATGCCGTGATTGTGCAGGATCATTCCATGATCTCCCGTGTTTCAAACAATGCCTGTATCAACTGCGGCGAATGTGTCCGGATCTGCCCGGCAAAAATTCAGGTGAATATGCTTGTTCGTTTTCTGGAAGCGGGTCTTTATGATGATGCAGTTGATCGTTACGATCTGTTCTCCTGCATCGAATGCGGTTTATGCAGTTACGTCTGTACCGCAAAGATACCGATATTCCAATATATAAGGCTATCCAAACAAGAGATTGCCGGAATTAAATCCGCGGAGGCTGAGAATGTTTAACCAGAAAAAATTCATTGTTTCCCATGCGCCCTTCTGGCATGACGGGAGCTCACTTTCCACAAAACACTACCATATCATGCTGGCTGCCACACTGGCCGTTATACCTGGTTTTGTCCAATATGGCGGGCCTGCTGTTGCGGTTGTCTGCTTTTCGATTGCGACTGCCATGATATGGGAAATGATCATCAATAAAATCGCCAAGCAGCCGGTTACCATTGGTGATGGCAATGCGGCATTGATCGGATTGCTTTTGGCCATGATGATCCCGGCAACCACCCCCTGGTGGGCGGTTCTTACAGGAACCTTCCTGGCCATTGTGATTGGAAAACAGATTTTCGGAGGACTGGGAGGCAACCCGTTTAATCCGGTTGTGGTTTCCATGGCCATTCTTTCCCTCTCTTGGAAAGGGATATTCGATTTCAACGAAGCGCTTCTGCCTTATGACTTCCACTTTACAATGGCTTATCCTCTGGCATCGCTTAAGGCTTTTGGCCCGGATTCAATATCATCCTTTTCCATTGCAGACCTGCTCATAGGAAGGCAGGTAGGCGGAATTGGATCGACCTGCGGAATTGCACTCCTGATCGGAGGGCTCTATCTGATTGTTCGGGGGTTTATCCGATGGGAAATATCGTTTTCCTTTCTTGCCGGTGTGTTTGTAACCGCATTCCTTTTCACATTGTTTGGTGAAGAAGGAAAATATGCCGGACCGCTTTTCCATATTTTTACAGGTTATACCCTGATCGGCGCCTTTTATCTTGCAACAGAGGACTCCTCTTCACCGGTTAATTTTTTTCCCATGCTGCTTTATGGCGCCGGTTGCGGTATCATGACAATACTTATTCGAAACATTGGTGCATATGTGGATGGTGTAATTCTGTCCATATTCCTGATGAATCTTGCCAATCCTCTTATTGATAAAATCAGACCCAAAGCGCTCGGAAAGGTTGTATAACAATGAATGAAATGATCAAAATGGTTGTTGCTCTTACAATCCTGTGCGGGGTATCCGGAGGCCTGCTCGCATCCATTCATGATGGAACTGCAGCTCAGATTGAAAACCAGCAACTCAAATTTGTTAAGGGACCGGCGATAAAATCCATTTTGAAAGGTTCTGCAAATGATCCCATTGCCGATCGATTTAAGATCAAAGATGGTGATATTGAAAGAAACTTTTTTGTCGGAAATATCGGCGGCAAAGCCAATACGATTGCCTTTGAAGGCTCCGGGAAAGGATTCGGAGGAGATCTGGGCATCATGGTTGGAGTCAATCTTGATGATCAAAAATTGATTGGTGTTGCGGTTACAACCCACAGTGAAACCCCTGGTCTCGGGGCCAAGGCCAAAGATGATCCCGGTTTTTCTTCTCAATTTATCGGACTTCCTGCAGATGGAAATGTGAAAGTTACCAATGATGGAGGAAACATCAATGCAATAAGCGGTGCAACCATCACCTCACGCGCTGTTTGTAACGCAGTCACGACTGCAATGAGCAACTACACGAAATTAAAGCCGCAACTGGACCAAAAAATAAAAGATTTCCAAAAGTAGGGAGAACAAAATGGCGAAGTCTATTGTACAGGAATTTACAAAAGGATTATGGGAACAGATCCCCCCCTTCAGGCTGGTGCTTGGTATTTGTCCTGCATTGGGTGTTTCGACATCCGTGGAAAATGCACTTGGAATGGGAATGGCTGTGACTTTTGTACTGGCCGGCTCCAATATCCTCATATCTCTTTTGCGGAATGTCATTCCTGCCAAGGTCCGGATTGCCGCTTTTATTATTATTATTGCAACCTTTGTTATTATTGTAGAGCATCTGATGCAGGCATATACCTATGAGCTCTTTCTAACATTAGGCGTATTTATCCCGCTGATAGTTGTGAATTGTATTCCTCTTGGCCGAGCCGAAGCATTTGCTTCCAAAAACGGTATTCTCCCTTCTGCAGCCGACGGACTGGGTCTTGGCGTTGGATACACGCTTTCACTGTGTGCCCTGGGAGCTGTAAGGGAAGTATTGGGAAGCGGAACACTGACCATCTGGGGTGATCTTGGTTATAACCTTTCTTCGGTTTTCCCTTCCTTTCAGCCTTTTGCCTTCATGCTTCAGGCGCCAGGCGCGTTTATCGGATTGGGTCTCATGCTTTGTGTCATCAATGCCATCAGTAAGTAACAGGAGAATTTTACATGGGCTATTTTGAATTGATCATTGCTTGTATCTTCGTAAACAACATCCTTCTTGCCCAGTTCTTAGGGAACTGCCCTTTTCTGGGAACATCCAAAAAAATGGAGACCGCAACCGGGATGGGCATGGCTGTAATTTTTGTTCTGGTGCTTGCCGGAACCATCACCTGGTTAATCTACACATACGTATTGGTAAAATTTGATCTGGTGTACTTACGGACGATTGTTTTTATCGTCGTGATTGCTTCCCTGGTGCAATTTGTCGAGATGTTTCTAAAAAAATCAATCCCTGCACTGTATGCAGGACTTGGAATTTTTCTTCCGCTGATTACCACAAACTGCGCTGTGCTGGGGGTATGTGTCCTGAATATCGATAAAGAATTTACATTCATGCAGTCTCTTGTCGCTTCCTTTGCTTACGCTGCCGGCTTTGCTCTGGCATTAATCCTGTTCGCTGGAGTACGGGAAAGAATTCTTCTGGCCAGGGTTCCGAAACCGCTCCAGGATACCTCAATCGGACTGGTTACCGCTGGAATGATCGCACTTGCGTTTTATGCTTTTAAAGGCATGGTTTAATTTTGTTATTATCATATCAACGATTCATTATGTAAGAATCAGGAGGTTATTGTGACCGCTCTCCTTTTTATGCTGCTTCTTGGAATTGTTTGTGGACTGATCCTGAGCATTGCGTCCAAAGTTTTTTATGTGTATGAAGACCCGAGAATTTCAGCCATCGAGAACCTGACAGCCGGTGCCAACTGTGGTGGATGCGGTTTTGCCGGATGTTCTGCAGCCGCAGCAGCGGTTGTGAATGGTATTGCTAGTCCGAGTGTATGCATTGTTGCCGGAGCGGAAGCAGCTTTTGCTATCGCTGCGGTTATGGGAGTGGACCCAGGCACAGCAGAACCCATCCTTTCCCAGAATGAATGCCTTGGCGGGAATCGCGCTGATGATAAGTATGCCTATTCCGGAGTTACCTCCTGCCGGGCCATGGCTTCTTTTTACGGCGGCAAAAGGGTATGCAGCATCGGATGCATCGGCCTTGGAGATTGCGTTAAGGCTTGCAAATTTGATGCACTGATCCTGGGAACGAACGGATACCCGGTTGTCAATGAATCCAAATGCGTCGGCTGTGGCGCATGCAGAGATATCTGTCCGAAAAATATCATTAAAATTCGAACCATGTCCGAAAGGCTTTTGAGCTTCAATCAGGATGATGCAGCGCTTGCCCCCTGTCAGCAGACCTGTCCGGCTGAAATCGATATTCCAAGATATATCCGGCAAATCAAAGAAGGGGATTATGAAGGTGCTGTCAGCACCATTCGTGAAAGAAACCCGCTTCTCCTTTCCTGCGGCCGTGTCTGTCCGCATCCTTGTGAAGATAAATGCAGACGCGGTGTTGAAGATGAACCGGTTTCCATCAATCAATTGAAAAGATTTGCTGCCGACTATGAAATGAATTCCGGAAAACGGCTGCCCATCCCCTGCGCTCCGGATACAGGAAAAAATGTTGCCGTGATCGGAGGCGGCCCCGCAGGTCTGACCTGTGCCTATTTCCTCCGTCGTCTCGGACACGCAGTAACGATTTTTGATATGATGCCCAAACTCGGTGGCATGATCCGTTATGGAATACCGGAGTATCGGCTTCCCAAAAAAGTTCTTCAATGGGAGATCGACGGAATCCTGAACCTTGGAATCAAAACCAAAACAAATGTAAAATTCGGATATGACTTTAATCTTGAATCTCTGGTCGCCTCGGGCTTTGATGCTATCTTTATGGGAATCGGCGCCTGGAAAGACTATAACATGAAAATCGAAGGCGAAAACCTGATCAATTGTTACACAGGAATTGATTTTTTAACCAAATTCGCCAGAACCCAGCAAGGGGACAGTGATCTTCAGATACCGATCGGGAAAAAATGCGCTGTCGTCGGCGGAGGAAATACTGCCATAGACTGTGTACGGACACTCATCCGGCTGGGTGCGGAAGAAGTATCGATTGTATATCGAAGGACACGAAAAGAGATGCCGGCCAATCTGGTTGAAATTGAAGCTGCTGAACATGAGGGTGTAAAATTTCAGTTTCTGGCGGCACCCAACCGGGTTATTGGAAACGAGGAAGGGAAAGTCATTGGTCTGGAGTATTTAAGAATGGAATTGGGTCAGCCGGATGCCAGTGGAAGAAGACGCCCGGTTCCGGTGGAAGGATCGGAAACCATTATCGATGTTGACATGCTGATTACCGCTATTGGCCAGGGACCGGATGTTTCTTTTAAAGAAAACGGCAAACGGATTGCAGAACTTGCAACCACCCGCTGGGATACGATTGACGCCGTCAATCCGGAAACCCTTCAGACCAACATACCGTACATCTTCACAGGAGGAGATTCTGCGACTGGAGCCTCTCTTGTTGTTGAAGGTATCGGCGGTGGACGCAGAGCTACCAGATCCATTCATCAGTACCTTTCAGGACAGCCGGTTATACCGGTTAAAAATTCTTTGTTTAAAAAGAATATCGATGGAACGATCTTTACTTCCGTGCCCGGTGTCATAAAACAAAAACGTGCAGAAATGCCGGAGCTTCCAGTGGATGTCCGGATCAAATGTTTTGAAGAGGCGGATCTGGTTCTTGAAAAAGAGGATGCAATCCGGGAATCCAGTCGGTGCATGAACTGCTGCCGGATCTGTTATGATAAAGACCAGAACGCAGCCTGAACAATAAAGCAGACCATTTTACAATTTCTGTTATTCAAAAAGCCCTTGCTGATAAGACCATAATACAGCCAAGGGAGCCAATTTCAAAAGTCTGTTGTTGTAGTTCCGGCGAAAACTAGAATCCAGTATTTCCGGCTCTTTTTTGGGCACCGACTTTCGCCGGTGTGACGCTTTTCAATTGTTTTGAAATTGGCTCAAAGGCTTTTTTTTTTAACCTGTCTTTGTAAAATATGACCAGGCAGCCTTCAGGCGCAGGGATCTGGCTTCCCTGGCAATATCCAGCAGCTTCCTATCCCGAATCCATGCGGTTCTCTTTACAGCTTCAACATTTGTCCAATATGGCTCAATGTCGTCAACCAACCGGGCAAACTGTTGCAGAATGCCTCCAAGAGCAATGTGAACCGCCGGATTGCCCGGGTCTTCTGCGGAAAGGAATCGAAAACCTGACAATATGGATAAGCACTTTTCCTGACTATCCTGTGGCCAACCGTATTGACCGGCAATCCGGAACAGGTATCCAATGATGGCCGCAGAAACATGAATATCCTCGATTGTCCGGAATGGTTTGATGTATTTCAGATAACCATCTCCCGGCAGCAGATTTTTTTCTTTTACATGAACGCCCTCCAGTAGAAGGATTCCATGGCTGATCTCTGGCACGAATGGCAGCTCTTTCATGGGGATCACGGTGATACCCGGTACATCTCTCTCAATCTCAATCATCTGGATTTGATTTTTTCCATCCGGCGTTTCGCCTGCGGATGCGGCAATCAACAACCGGCTGGCCTCACTGGCATTGGTAATGAACTTCTTCCGTCCATTGATCTCCCATACGGGTGAGAGGCTTTCCTTCTGATCTGTCTTGCGAAGGGTTGTCCTGATCTTCCGCGGATGCCCGCCACCTTCTTCTGAAACGCATAAAGCCGCAATAGTATCAACCGGAAGGGAAGGAAGCAGACACCGCAAACTGGCTTGATAGCCGGCCGCAAAAGCATACGCAAGCCTGTCGGCGGCAAATCCTCCGGCAATTGCGCCGTCTATGGGATCTGTCCAGGGTGCAATGGTCTTTAGATAGACTGGTTTCCACAGGCTGAACTCAGGATATGATTCATCCATACCTTGACCTGTCTGAGAAAGCAGCCATTCAATGATCGGTTTTTGTTTCATGGTTTCCGGACTTTCAGTATTTTTGTAGTGAAGTGTATCATCGGGGTGTAATCAAAACTGTTGGGTTTCGATTACCCAATCATATTGATTACTCCCATTGTGGGAGCGGCATCTTGCCGCGAAAGTTCTGTCTTGATTGATGTCTTGAACAAAGCCATATCGCGGCTGGAAGCCGCTCCCACATAATTCGATTATCAACAGTTTTGATTACACCCGCATCATCGTCCGGCAGCCGGGGGCTGATAACTGCAAAGGGGTTCCTTGGCGAGATAATCACCGGTTGCCTCAAAAGCGCGTGCCCGGCATCCGCCGCAGACGCTCCTGAATCCGCACTTTCCGCATTTGCCCTTCAGGTTATCATAATTTCGAAGTGACTTGAAAACTTCAGAGTGGTTCCAGATATCCGCAAATGATGATTTGGTGATATCCCCGCACTCCAAATCCAGAAATCCGCAGGTTTGAACAATTCCGGTATGAGAAATAAAACAAAAGCCCGTTCCAGCCAGGCATCCGCGGGTAACCGCATCCAGACCATGGGTCTTGAACGTGACCTCCTTGCCATCTTCCCGGGATCTCTGCCGCAATATCCGATAGTAGTGAGGAGCGCATGTGGCCTTGAGCTGGATCGGATATCGATCGCGCTGGTCATAGAACCAGTTCAATGTTTCTTCATACTCCTTTGCGCTGATCCCCGTATCCATAATATATTTGCCCCGTCCGGTCGGAACCAGAAGGAAAATATGATGGGCGACAGCCCCCAGTGCGACGGCAAGCTCCATAATCTTCGGTATCTCAGATAGATTAGTTTTGGTGATGGTGGTGTTGATCTGAAACTCGATGCCGGCTTTTTTGGCGAATTGTATTCCCTGAAGTGCTCCGTCAAAAGCGCCCTCAACTCCCCGGAAACGGTCATGCACCTCCCGTGTTGCTCCATCCAGACTGATGCTGATACGTTTGATACCGGAATCCGACATTCTCACCGCTTTCTCTCCGGTAATCAGCGTACCGTTCGTTGCCATCACCATCCGTAATCCTTTGCCGGTGCCATAGGATGCAACTTCGAAAATATCCGGACGCAGAAGGGGTTCTCCTCCGGTCAGGATAATAATGGGATTTCCTACTTCCGCGATCTGATCCAGCAGCCGGAAGCATGCCGTTGTATCCAGTTCTCCCTGATAAGGTCCGTTGGTTGCGGAAGCCCGGCAGTGAACGCAGGCCAGATTGCAATTGCGGGTGATTTCCCATGCGACCAGCCTGGGAGTAAATCCTTTTTCTTCTGAACGAGCCTGATGAGGATATTTTGTCGGATGATTCATCTACTGCTGCTTTACTTTTCTTTCGGATGATTTTTTAACAGTTCCGCTGCTTCCATGGCAAAATAGGTTAAGATCATATCTGCGCCGGCACGTTTGATCGAAGTCAGGGTTTCCATCATCACCCTCTTCCCATCAATCCATCCCATTTTATCAGCAGCCTTCACCATGGCATACTCTCCGCTCACATTGTATGCTGCAACCGGCAGATCAATCTCCTCCCGGATACGGTATATGACATCCAGATAAGAAAGGGCGGGTTTGATCATGATGATATCCGCTCCTTCCTCAATATCCATGGTCGCTTCCCGGATCGCTTCCAATGCATTTGCCGGATCCATCTGATAGGTTCTCCGATCCCCGAATTGAGGCGCGGAATGCGCTGCCTGCCGGAACGGGCCGTAATATGCAGAGCAGTACTTTGCCGAATAGCTCATAATCGGAGTATTGGGGAAATTATTTTCATCCAGTGCTTCCCGGATCTCTGCGACCCTGCCATCCATCATATCCGAAGGCGCTACCATATCCGCCCCTGCCTTTGCATGGGACAGAGCCGTTCTTGCCAGAAGATCCAGACTGGCATCATTATCAATGCTGTTCCCCTGAACAAAACCGCAATGCCCATGATCCGTGTATTGGCAGAGACACACATCCGTGATGATCACCATATTGGAAAGCTTGTCCTTCAATGCCGTAACCGCTTTTTGAACAATTCCATCCTTGGCGTACGCACTGGTTGCCAGCGCATCTTTTTTAGAGGGAATGCCGAACAGCATGATTGCGGGGATACCCAGATTTTCCGCCTCTTTCGCTGTTTTGATCAGATTGTCAATTGAAAGCTGAAAATGACCGGGCATGGAAGAGATGGGATTCTGTACCCCTTTTCCGTCAATGGCAAATAACGGCAGGATCAGATCATCCACCGTTAAAACCGTTTCTCGAATCATTCTGCGGAAAGCATCATTCTGTCTCATCCGTCTAGGTCTATAATCCGGAAATATCATCTGTTTTTCCTTATTTAACTGATTTTGAGAAAGATTCTAGATTGTCTCTGAGATTTCTTCATCCGTTAAGTAACACGCCGGATCCGGAGCCCAGACATCCCCGGTAAGGGCCTCGGCACGAACTCGAAAATTCCCGCCGCAGATATCCAGCCACCGGCATGATGCACATCGGCCTTTGACATGATTTTTCTTTTCTTTCAATTTTCCAAGAAGTGGTTCTGAAGTATCTTTCCAGATTTCCGAAAACGGCCTCTCCCGGACGTTTCCGAAGCTGTAATGCCGCCAGAATTGATCTGCGTGTACCGATCCATCCCAACTGACACATCCTATACCTCTTCCGGAATTGTTACCTTCATTCATTTGAAGAAGTTCCAGAACCTCTTTGGCACGCTCCGGATTTTCATGCAAAAGCCTCATGTAAAGGTAGGGCCCGTCTGCATGGTTATCCACTGTCAGTACTTCCTTGGATAATCCCCGTTTAAACATGTCGCTTGTCCGGTCTATAATCAAATCAACCGCTCTTCGGGTTTCCGCATGGGTAAGGTCCTCTTTCACAAGATCAGAACCACGGCCCGCATAAACAAGGTGATAAAAACACACCCGTGGGATATCCATCGTCTCCAGAAGCGTAAATATACCGGGTATTTCATCCACATTCTGTTTGTTGATCGTAAAACGGAGTCCGACCTTTATGCCCGCATCCTGACAATTCCGGATACCTTCCAGGGCGGCCTGAAACGCACCTTTCACTCCCCTGAAATGGTCATTCACCTGTTCCATTCCATCCAGGCTGATTCCAACATAAGAAAGCCCGATCTCTTTTAATATTCCGGCCTTTTCAGAAGTGATCCGGGTTCCGTTCGTTGAAATGACCGCTCTCATCCCTTTTTCGACAGCATAGGCGGCCAATTCCGGAAGATCTGCACGGACAAGAGGTTCTCCTCCGGAAAACAGCAGAACCGGCACGCCGTATCCAGCCAGATCATCAATCAGCTTTTTTCCTTCATTTGTCGTCAGCTCATAATCTCCGGAATGATTATCCGCATGGGCATAACAGTGAACGCACTTTAAATTACAATGCCTGGTGATATTCCACACCACAACCGGTTTTTTGTCTTTTGAAAATTGAAGTAAATGGGAAGGCAGGCATCCGGAATGGCGGCCGTATCTCAAGGCATCCGAGGGTTCCACAGTGCCACAGTAAAGCTTCGAAATCCCGATCATTTAATATGTTCCTGAAAAAAAGCCGTTTGTTACGACTTCATCGATACTCATTTTTTAAAAGCTTGCCAATATAAATATCCGGTTCCACCAGGGCCTCTTTGGTAATGAAAAATCTTGTTCTTCCGGTTTTTTCCTTTACAAGCTTCAGCCCATGATCAAAATCAATGGATATCTTTTTTGTAAACTGTTCAAAATCCAATTTCCCGTTTACAATCCGTTCGATAATATAATCAATCGCATCATCCTCTAAAACAATATTGATATCCTGCCGGTTAAAAAAATAAAGCTCAAGTTTTTTCACTTCGTCATAATAATTTTTTACTTTCCGCAGGATATTTCCGATATCTGAGACGTTGCTGCAATAGCAATCTGCAACAATATCGATCCGGGGATCGGATAATGTAAAATTGTATTTATCACCAAGATTTTTTCGATTCATGGTGATGTATTCCGTAACCGATTCTTTTTCCAATCCGGAAATCCGGACAAACTCATCTTGCCAATAGCTGCTGTTTTCAGACTGCAGCAAGAGAGACAGATTTTCTTCGGGTTTCTCAATCATGGATAATGTGATTGGAAACTGTTTTACTTCCGTAGAAGGCAGTTTGTTTTCAAAAACAAGCAGTGCCTCTTCAATTGCGCTTACAAGCCCTCTCGCCCCTGTATTTTCCTGGAAGGCTATTTGTGAAAGCTTTTCTAGTGATCGGTCTTCAAACTTCGCCTTGATGCCATATGCATGAAAGTCAAGTTTTTTACCAAGAATAATGGGGTTATTGGGATTCTTTAAGATATTAAACAGATCTTCTTCCGTAAGCTTTTCAAAAATCGCTTTTACAGGCAGACGTCCGATAAATTCAGATTCAAATCCAAACTGGATGAGATCTTCGGATCGCACATGTTTCAAGACCTCAATATCATCTTTTTTATTGTTGATGCTGGCGCTAAAACCAATGGTCTGAGACGCAATACGCTTTTTGATAATCCTGTCCAGACCGGAAAAAGCTCCGCTCATGATAAAAAGGATATTTTTGGTATTAACCGTATTATCTTCCCGTTTTCCGGATTTACGAAACCGTTCAATCTCCTGAATCATGGAAACAGGATCATGGGGAACCTTCATTTCGACATCGGTATCTTCCATCGGCTTGAGAAGCGCCCGCTGCACACCGGTTCTTGAAACATCTGCGCCAAAAAAATTCTGAGTCGAAGCGATCTTGTCAATTTCATCGATGTAGATGATTCCATGCTGAGCCAGTTCAATATCCCCATCTGCTTCCCGGACAAGAGCCCGTACAAGATCCTCAACATCACCGCCCACATAGCCGGTTTCACTGAATTTCGTAGCATCCCCTTTTACAAAAGGCACACCGATCTTCTTTGCGATCAACTTGATCATGTAGGTCTTGCCCACACCTGTAGGACCGATCATGAGAACATTGTTCTTAATGCTGCCGATCATATCATTGAAATCATCAGGGGACTCTTGATATCGTCTGATCCGGTTAAAATGTGTACATATTTTTGTCGAAAGAATCGCCTTTGCCATGTCTTGTTTAATAATATACTGATCAAGATAGGCAACCAGTTCTTGCGGGAGCATATTAAAATCGATCGATCCCTTTTTTTTCAATTTCTGCCCTTTACCCTCTGCCGGATTTTCCTCGGGCAATACAATAGGGGACACAATTTTGACACTATTACCAAACTTTTTCGACAAAAACTCACCAATTTCTTTTTCAAGTTCTTTGGGACCAGGTATTTTTTCATTTATCGTCTTCATGGGCTTTTAGTATAATCACTTGCCGAAAAAAAGCAAGATCCATGCTGAACACGGGTGCAATTAAAAGTGTTGGTTTTCGATTTGTTTCATTGTGGGAGCGGCATCT
>CAYTGW010000036.1:0-24313 GCA_964437395.1 uncultured Desulfocicer sp. | reverse complement strand
GGTGATTTCTGCGCAAAGAAGATACTCTATCTCAGCTTGCTGAATCTGTAGTACCTTTTTTTCGATTTCTTTTATAATTTCCTCAGTGCTTACTTTTAATTCTTTTTTGATTTCATCTATTTTTTTTTCGAACTCTTTACACCACGATTCAAGTGATTGAATATAATATTTTTGGCATAAAACATAAAAAATAATTTCATATCTTTTGTATTGTTCAGGAATCTTAGTATTAAAATCAGAGTCTGGTTTTTGAAACTCACTAAATAAACCATCAATGAAATCGTAAATATCTCCGGTTGTTTTGAGAATTTGACCGATAAAATATGCCAATGCAATTTCTTTTCCAGAAACTATCAAAGATCCAAGGGATAGCATCTGGCCAAATCCTTTTGCAATTTTCGCTTTGTTTCCTAAATATTCATTAAGTGTTTCTTGTATCGATTTACCATCAATTTTTCGTTTCATTGGACTTACCTATTATTATTTTTTATCAATTTCTCGCCAATCCTTATATGATATCCGCATGTCCGGATAAAGAGACCAAACACCTTTCATTTCTTTCTTTGCTTCGGCTTCTGCATTTTCGTATGGTTTAATATCTAATCCTCTGGGATGCTTTTCTTGATAGACTCCCGCCGCCTTCACCATTATTTTGATGCAAATTCAATATTTTATATTGAATTTGTGTTTTATTTGGTATCCCATACTAATGAAGGGTTTGTTTTTTATACAAAGCAATAAAAAAACGTTTTAAAAAGATTATTAAACAATCTGGTGTTTCTGCGTATTGTGAAAGGTCGGACAAAAAATTTTTTGCTGATATATTTAGCTTTACATTTCCTTTTTCTCTAAAGAATTTTGGTTTAGCGTTATTTCGATCTTCAGATAATTTAATAAGAAAAATACGCATAAACTCTGCTTCGTATTTTCCCCTAAATTCATAAGCCAAATTATTATTATCGAATGAATCACGAGCGATATTTATTTCTTCGTTACTCAATTTGAGAGTGCTCTCAAAGAGAGTAGATAAATTTTTATTTTTATATTTTTTAGTTATGCCATTTAAAGATATTGTGACAAGATTATTGATGCTTACATTATTAAGATTCAGCTTTTTTGATTTCAACGATCCACTTTTATTTTTTCTATGAGTTTTAATCCAAGAGTTCAGATACTTAACTGATCTATGAAATTGTTTTTGGCGGGAGATAAAATTTTTCATGCAATTAAAATAACATTCTGAAGAATCACAAAATTCTGTTAATTTGAATTCTGATTCCAGTATTCTGCTAAAACAAGCGACTGTTACATAAAAATTCTCAATGGAATAACAAGGTGTTTCGTAAATATATTTATTTTTTATATTAATAGGCTCATCAAAGTCTTTATCGATAAAAAAAAGAACATTTGCTTTTTTATATTCAATATGTTGTCTGATCGAATGGTATAGATCCAAAACATCTTTTTTACCTTTACATTCTATTGGAAACCATTCACATTTATTAGAAAAGTTTTGTATTCTAATGCCATAATATTTTATATCTTCACCTTCAAAAAAACATATTGCCGCTTTGGGTTTTTTTGAAAATATCCTTGTAAATTCAAGATATTTAACAGGACTCCTATTTATTGAGTCAAGCATTTTAACTACACGCCCCATTTCTATAACTCCTCAATATACATTTGGAGGTCAAATGTTTTAGTTTTTAATTCATTATCAAAAATAAATGGAGAGTGAGTAGTGGCAAATAAAAATGAACACATTTCAGATCTTAAAATATCCGTCAAAAAATGTTTCTGCCATTCCATGGAAAGCGAAAGTTCTGGCTCATCAAAAAATAGAGCTATGTTTGCATTTTTATTTAAGAATAGTTTTGAAAATAGAGAAATTATTTGTTTTTCACCAGAAGATAGATTTTCTATATTTACTTTTTTATCATTTTTATTTCTTAATATAGATATCGTAACTGAGGATTCATTATATACGACCCTTTTATCGACCAAGTATCTATTACAAATTTCAGCAAAGTTTTTTATTGCGTTATCATTATCTCTTTGCTGTTCGTAAACCTTACTTAAATTAGATAAAAAATAAGTGAGAGGGTCGTGCTTTTTTTCGAATATTGTTCCTGACTCAATTAAACTGATAATATGATTTTTATTTTCTTCATTTATATTATCGCCTATACGCTCTAATACTACTCTCAGTGCCTCTGGGTTTTTTAAACTGGTTTTCATTGCCTCATCAATTTTAAAACCTTCAACTAGCTGGGCTAACATTTGACCATTCACCTTGGAAAACCATTCCACGGATGAATTCTTTATCTCTGACGTTATTTTATTGAACATATCATCAACATCTTTCATACCAAATTGTATTATATTCTCTTCAATCATCAACTCATCGCTATCTAATCCTAGATTTCTTAGATCTTCTTCTACTCGGCGATAGGTTGGAAAATATTTTATTTCATATGGAAAGTACTTTTTAATTTGCTCTTTTAATTTTTGGACTTTTTTGTTATCAATTTTTAAATCAGAATCAAAAAGTTGAAGTTGAGATGAATCTAAATTTATCTGTCTCAATACGTTAAAAAACATTTCCACCGGCATATCAACACGTCGCATAGCATGTTTAAATGCCGCACTTCGTTTTAGTTCGGCATTCGTCATATTTTCAGATAAGCGAAGAAGATGCATAAAATGCTCTTCAGACATTCGTTTCATCAAATGCGTAAACATATTACTTGATTTTAATTTGTCAAAAGGAATAGAAATATCAGTTTTTTTTAATTTAAATGTTTCACCAGAAAAAAATTCAATTAACACACTATCAAAGGGTATCTGACGAAGTTTAAATGTTTTATTCGAGAGAATATAATACAAGGTATTTAATACAGTAGTTTTCCCAGTTCCATTTTCTCCGACAAGAATTTTAATATGAGAATCAAATAGAATTTTAATATTTTTTTCACCATAAAGGCCATCAATCTCAAATCTTTTTATTGGGAATTCCCTTTTCATTTATATCCTCATTTCAATTTAAGTGAGTGAGTGAGCATTATCCTAATTGATTATTTTATTTTTCAGTTTTTTTCTTGTCTTTTACTATAGTAAAATTAGCTGCTGTTTGATAAATATTTTTAGCATCAGACGCGGGGGACGCCCTTTGCGTTTTTATATTTTTTATTCCAAATGTAAAAATATAAAGGGCGTTATGCACCCCGCTCAAGTGAACGAAGCTATCCCCAGATGAATACGCAACACAACCGCGATAAAATCATCAAAGATCACAGATGGCGTAAATACAATCCTTCTTCGCTATTTTTTCCCGGCAGCTTTTTTCCCGGAAGACTTCTTTGCTGGTGTTTTCTTGGCCGCGCCCTTCTTTTTGGCTGCTGTTTTCTTCTTGGTCGATTTTTTCTTGGATGCCTTTTCCGGTTTGCTGGATCCTGTAATCATTTTTTCAATTGTGTGGGTGAGAGATTTGATCTGCTTCAATACCGCATCGACTAACTCATTTTTGATTGACATGACCATTTCATCCTTTCTGTTTGTAAGTTCATGTTGTTTCCGGCTGCAAGGCACCTGCTTCACCCGGTATTCCAGTTGAAGTGCTTGGCTCCTTGTCATTCCGGAACGGGTTGCGACCAATGTAACCGGCCTCCGATATCTTGTATACTTGGCTCCTTTGCCTGAATTATGCGCTGCCAAACGGTTTTTCAGGTTGTTCGTTATTCCGCAATACAGGGAGTGATCGGAACATTGAACCAGATAAACCACCCATTCTTGTTCCGCCATATATTGCTTGACCTGTTTTTCGTGTTCCTGAAACTCCGTATAATCCTACTGCTGCTCGGCCACATCCTCAACAATGACCTGGGCTGTTTTTTTGCCGTTCCAGTGATTCCATCGAAGCCGGAAAGCCATTTTATCAAACCTTGCAGCATTCATGGTTTCCGGGCTTGCATTAAAATGGATGCCGTTCAACAGCTTTCCGGTTGAATGCCCGAGGCGCAGGCGCCGATGGTTGTCTCCAACCCGTGAAGAAAAATGAATCTGGACATTCCGGGCCATGAACAAGGGTTCCTGATTCTCTTTGCCAAAAGGCTGAAGGGAGTTCAGTTCCTCCATGATCCGGTCGGTCACCTGGTCCAGATTCAACTCCTTATCGATCAGAATGGTTGGTTTCGCGGTTTCCGGATGGATCATTTTCTCTGCTGTACTTTCAAACTCATCCTTGAAAGCACGAAACTGATCCGGCATCACGCTCAATCCAGCCGCCATCTTGTGCCCGCCAAAGGCTTCCAGCAGATTGGAACAGGAATCCAGTGCCTGATGCAAGTCAAACCCGGGGATACTCCGTGCAGATCCTTTCCATGGCAATATCTTTTCCGAAAACAGAACCACCGGACGGTAATAACGGTCGGCCAACCTGGAAGCCACAACGCCCAGAAGTCCGACATGCCAGTTTGGATGGGACAGAACCATGGTCATTTTTTCAAGAAGCTTTGGGTAATCCGCAATATACCGGTCAATATCCTCTATAATCTCTTTTTCAATGATCTGCCGGCTTCGGTTCAACTCTCCTAGATCCCTTGCAGCATTGACTGCAGATCCCGCATCCTGGGCCATAAGAAGCTGAACCGCCAGATCCGCATGCCGCATTCTTCCGGCTGCATTCAAACGGGGGGCCAGCCGGAAAGCAACATCTCCGGTTTCAATCTGCTCTTTCCCCAGGTTGCATGTGTCGATCAATGCCTTGATTCCGACCCGTTTCCCTGCATTCATCACCTCAAGGCCTTTTTTGACCAGAACCCGGTTTTCTGCCACAAGAGGAACCAGATCGGCAATGGTTCCGAGAGCCACCAGATCGCACATATCTTTCAGGTTCGGCTCCGGATAATGACTCCAGTGATTCATATCCCGCAACTGTTTCCGAACAGCGACCAGCAGATAAAACGCAACCCCTACTCCTGCCAGATGCTCCAGTCCGGATTCACAATCCATTCTGTCCGGGTTGATCACCGCCAGGGCAGCCGGCAAAGAACCGGTAATCCTGTGGTGATCGGTTACCACCACATCCATTCCCGATGCATTGGCCGCTTCGATCGCCTCATGACTGGAAATGCCGCAGTCTACGGTGATGATCAATTTGATCTGATTGGGAACGGCAATATCGGAAATATGGCGCAGCCGCATTCCATACCCCTCCCGGACACGGTGCGGGATGTAATAGGAAACCTCGGCACCTGCATCTTTCAGAAACTGATACATCATGGTCGTTGCGGTAATCCCGTCAACATCATAGTCTCCAAAAATCAGTATTCTTTCCCGGGTTTTGACCGCATCGCAGATTCTGGCAGCAGCGATTTCAATGTCCTGAACACAGAAAGGGGAACCGATCTGCTGAAAGGAAGAATCGAAAAAAGCGGAAAGATCCTCTGATGACATGATATTCCGGTTGGCAAGGACGGTTGCCATTACCGGGCTGCAATTCAATCTCCGGCAAATACGGCTCACCATGCCCTGGTCCGGCGTCAGGATTTTCCACAGTTTTTCCATAAGCTACGGTTTATCCTATTCATTGCTTTCCGACAACTGAAAAAAATGAAAGTCTCTTTTTTCTATTGAAAAGGCAAAGTTGTTAATGGTATATTTTTATCAAGATTTCTTGATTTGCCTGTTTTTTCAGATGGAGTCCTTTGACAAACTCTTCAGAATCATCAACGCAAATGAATGCTGTAACCCGATTTATCATATCGCGACAGAGGAACAGACAGAAACTTGAAGACCACCACCGAGTATTTTCGCATTAACCGACGGGAAATATCTTTTTTACGTTTTATCTTTGAAGCGTATGACGGGCTTGCCGTGATCAGCACCGTGGATGCAAAACAGGGGATTATCTCTGTGACCACCGCACCCGGCTGCCGGCAGGAAACTGAAACGATCCTGAAAGGACTGAAAGACGAAATCATGATCGAAAAGGTTGATTTCTTCTCTTCTGAAGGATATGAGTTGACCCAATGAACCCGATGAACCCGATGAACCATAAATATGTATATATCCATACCATTGGATGCCAGATGAATGTGTATGATACCAGCCGGATCATATCCAGTCTTCAGGCCATTGGGTATGATCATACCTCCACCCTGGAAAAAGCGGATCTGATCCTTGTCAATACCTGTTCGGTACGTGAAAGGGCGGAACAGAAAGCCTTCAGTTTCCTGGGCCGTCTGACCGCCCTTAAAAAGGAAAACCCCAGGCTGATCGTCGGAGTCGGCGGATGCCTTGCCCAGCAGGAGGGAAAAGCCATATTCAAAAGGGCTCCTTTTGTGGATATTGTATTTGGAACCCATGCTGTGGGAAGGCTGCCTGCCCGGATTTCCGAAATTGAAAAAAACAGCCGGAAGATTGTGGATATCGAGTTTGCCACCTCTATCGAACCGATCCTGCCGTCAGCAAACCGCACGAACACACCGGTCAGCGGTTTTGTCACCATCATGCGCGGGTGCGACAATTTCTGCACCTATTGCATTGTCCCCTATGTCAGGGGAAGAGAGATCAGCCGCAAGCCCGAAGAGATCCTGAATGAAATCAAGGTATATGCAGATTCAGGAATGCGTGAAATCACCCTTCTGGGTCAGAATGTAAACAGTTATGGAAAAAAGGAAGGTCTGTGCTCGTTCCCCGAACTTCTTGAAAAAGTGAACCAGATCGACGGTATCTCCCGCATCCGGTTTACGACATCCCATCCAAAGGATCTTTCGGATGATCTGATTCACTGTTTTTCCAGTCTGGACAGGTTATGCAACCATATCCATCTTCCGGTCCAGTCCGGGTCCAACAATATCCTGGAAAAAATGAACCGGAAATATACGCGGGAGCTGTATCTGGAAAAAATTGAAAAATTGCGGGCTGCCTGCCCGGATATTGCCATCACATCCGACATGATTGTCGGTTTTCCCGGTGAAACCGATGCGGATTTTCAGGACACCCTGGATCTGATGAAAACAGTTGAATTTGATGGGCTGTTTGCCTTTTGCTATTCAGACCGGCCCCATTCTCCATCTGTCCATTTCACGGAAAAAGTCAGCGAGATTGATAAAAAAGAGCGGTTGCAGCAGGTCCTGAATCTTCAGGAAACCTACACACGGGAAAAAAACCAAACCCATGTAGGAAAAATCGAGTCTGTTCTGGTGGAAGGCCTCAGCAAAAAAAATCCGGAAACTGAACCTTCGGTTGGAACAACTGAGCCTTTGGTCGAGGCAACCGGATTTCCGGTCAAAGCAGATGAAAATCAATATACCGGAAGAACATCAACCAACAAGATTGTCAATTTTCTCTGGAGGGGAAATCCCCTGCCCGGCCATTTCCTGACTCCCGGAGAGATCATCCACATTAAAATCACAAGAGCCCTGTCCCATTCATTGTGGGGAGATCCGGTTGATCCCGGAATATCATCTCAGGACATAAAAGGAGAACATTATGCTGCATGAAGTGACCATTGCAGGCCTAACCCTGGATCAGGCCACAAACACACCCATTCTGCTTCTGAAATCTATTGATGATCAACATTCCATCCCGATATGGATTGGATTGCTGGAAGCAACCGCCATTGCATCCGTACTTCAGGACATCAACTTTGATCGCCCCATGACACACGATCTGTTCCGAAACTTTATCCAGCTCATGAAAATTGAAATCGTGAAAATAGAAGTCTGCGATCTCAAGGAAAATACCTTTTTCGCGAAGATCTACTTCCTGTCCAATGAAAAAACTTTTGAAATGGACGCAAGACCCAGCGACGCCATTGCACTTGCATTGCGCTTCAAGGCACCGATCTTTATTGATGACAAGGTCATTGAGAAATTTGGATCCGGAGATTACAAGCATGAGGTTGTTGACGAGAAAGAAGAAGGGAAAAAATGGGCGGAATATCTGGAAAAACTCTCTCCGGATGATTTCGGCAAATATAAAGTTTAGAGCCAATTTCAAAACGATTGAAAAGCGTCACACCGGCGAAAGACGATGTCCAGAAAAGAACTGAAAATACTGAATAGTGTTACGATTAACTTCTTGTCCGGCTTTCGCCGGAACTACAACAACAAACTTTTGAAATTGGCTGTGTAGTGAATCCTGAAACAGGAGCGAGTAAAAAACCATGATTGATCTTCATACCCATTCGATATTCAGTGACGGAGTCCTCATTCCTTCCGAACTGGTACGCCGTGCCCAGGCAGCCGGCCTTCGCGCAATCGGCCTGACAGACCATGGAGATTTGTCCAATATTGATTTTATTATCCCGAGAATTGTCGAGGTTGCCGGGCATCTCAATCAGACCATGGATATAAAAGTCATCCCGGGCATTGAAATCACCCATGTTCCCCCATCACACATTGCAATGGTTGCCCAAAAAGCCAGGGCTCTGGGTGCCGGAATCATCATTGTTCACGGAGAAACCATCGTTGAACCGGTAGCCCCCGGAACCAACCGGGCAGCACTTGAATCCGATATCGATATTCTTGCGCACCCCGGACTGATTTCCGAACAGGACGTCATTCTTGCAAAAGAAAAAGGGATTCTCCTTGAAATAACCGCCCGGAAAGGGCACTCCCTCACCAACGGCCATGTTGCCATACTTGCCAAAAAGCATGGCGCCAAGCTGGTCATCAACACCGATACTCATGAACCTTGCGATTTCATCAATCAAGCTCAGGCGATCCGGGTTGTGCTTGGGGCAGGTTTGTCTGAAAATGACTTTCAGACCATGCAGAAAAATGCTTCCCGGTTGGCCGGTTAGCCGGTTGGCCCGTTGGCCGGTTGGCCGGTTGGCCGGTTGGCCGGTTAGCCGGTTAGCCGGTTAGCCGGTTAGCCGGTTGGCCCGTTGGCCCGTTGGCCGGTTCGCCGGTTGGCCGGTTCGCCCGGTTTCCGGTTGGCTTATTTCTCTTTGTTCAGCAGCAGATCAATTTTTTGGATCAACTGATTGGTAACATCCGCTTCCTTTGCGGGAAGGGAAGCTGAGGTTATGGCATCAACGCCTTTATAATTGTACTTCCACTCCGGATCACCGGCGGTAAAAAATACCACCACTTTCCGGTTGTCCGGAAGGGAGTTGATATAATTCTTCACTTCATTGTTGAATCCGCCCCAGGCCATGCATGAATCCATGATCAGCACCGCATCATACGCATCATAATCAATACCATCCAGTTTATCCAGATTTACCACATCAATATGGCAGACATTCTTGTAATTCTTCATTACCTTGTCCCGGATGCTATCCTTGAAATCACTGGAATCCCCTGCAATGATCAACCGGAAAGAAGCGTCCGGATTTTCCAGGGTTGTTTCCCGGATATTCTTGCTGCATGCGGTGAATATCAATGCCGTAATGAAAAAAAAGAGAAGGCAATTCCATCTTGTTCGCATATTCATCTCCTCAAAAACAGGTTTGAAGTGTTGTCCGTTGAATACAGTAAAAGGTCAGATCCGTAAACACCTCTACCAAATGCAGGATAAAATTTCAATGGGATGCAGTTTAAAATGCAGAAACAATGTTATTGACACTAAAAATCCTTTCTACTATATTCCTTTCCACAAATAGCAATATCCTGCCCACTACACTCTGTCCCTACACCAAAATTGCTGATCCTTTAGGAACTGGCAGTTCACCCAGCGCGGATATATCCCCGCCTTCCGGTTCGGCAAGGGCTGTCGGTTTTACAAGGGCAACTGCGACGCTGGTCAGAAGGGTAAAACCCAAAAACTGTCAGGTAGCAGAGAATGAAACCCAATACGATTATGATTCCTCATTGGATAAAAGCCGCCCTGGCAATGGCTCTGATGGGCCTGCTGGCTGGCGGTATTTGGTTCTACCGCACCCAGGAACAGAACATGCGGTATGAAGTTGAAAAGGAGTTAAGCGCGATCGCTCGACTCAAGGCAGACCAGATATCCGCCTGGCAAAAAGACCAACTATCGGACGCCGTCACCCTGTGCGAAAATGTATTTTTTCTTCAAAACGCAGCGCGTTTTTTAGCCGACCCAAGCGGAGTTCATGGTGAGGATCTCCGCACCATTTTGCGCGATCAGGCAAAACAACATGATTATGCCGACACCCTGCTGGTAGACCCGGATGGAAAGGTGATTTTCAGCCTGAGCGGTAACTATCATCTTCACAGCGGGTATGTGTCGGCCCTGCCCACTGCGCTGCGCAAGCGCAGCCCTGTGCTCATCGATTTGCACACCGAGACGCACAACCAGGCACCTCATATCTCTGTGATCGCACCGCTTTTTACCGGCGCTGAACATTCCCGGAAACCGCTCGGAGCAATCATTCTGATCAGCAACGCGTCAGAGTTCCTTTTTCCTATGATCCAGTCCTGGCCAATACCCAGCAAAACCGCTGAAACGCTGCTTGTCCGCCGTGATGGAAATGATGTGCTGTTCTTAAACGACTTACGTCATCAGGCAGACACGGCATTAAAATTGCGCATACCCCTGACCCAAAACGATGTGCCTGCAGTTATGGCCGTACTGGGCCGGAAGGGATTGTTCGAAGGCAAGGACTACCGGGGGATCGATGTGGTGTCGGTCCTTCTGCCCATACCGGATACGACCTGGTTCATGGTGAGCAAAATGGATACTGCTGAAGCCTTTGCCGAATTGCGCTTCAGATCCGTCATTTTATTGTTGCTTCTCCTGGGATTGACAGCTTTCATCATGGCGGTCGGGTTAATCTTCTGGCAACAGAAGAAAAAAAATCACTACCAGATACTTTATCACACCGAGGCCAGACTGCGTACCAACGCGGAACGGCACAGCATCACCTTGAAAGCCATCGGCGACGGAGTCATCGCAACGAACGTCCAGGGCCGGGTGGAACTGCTGAACCCTGTAGCCGAGATGCTTTGCGGCTGGAACCAGGAAGAAGCCATTGGCCGTCCGCTGGAAGAAGTCTTTTGCATTGTTAACGAAGAGACGGGGAAGCAAGTGGAAAATCCTGTGGACAGGGTTATGCGCGAAGGGATGGTGGTGAATCTGGCTAATCACACCCTGCTCTTTGCCAAAGACGGAACGGAGCGGCCCATTGCTGACGCTGCCTCACCTGTCCGTGACGAGAAGGGTGAGATCGTCGGCGCAGTACTGGTCTTCCGCGATCAGACTGATGAACGCCGGTCGCAAAAGCTGAACCAGACCCGGATTGTTCTGCTGGAATACGCTGCCACCAACCCTCTGGAGGAGTTTCTTACCAAAGCTTTGGATGAAATCAGCGCCCTGGTGAAAAGCCCTATCGGATTTTATCACTTTGTAGAAGCTGACAAGAAGACTATTTCCCTCCAGCAATGGTCAACCCGGACAAAAACAGAATTCTGCAGGGCCGAAAGCAAAGGGATGCATTACCCTGTTGAGCAGGCCGGAGTCTGGGCAGATTGTGCAAGGCAGAAAAAGCCGATCATTCACAACAACTACTGGTCATTACAAAACAAAAAAGGACTGCCCGAAGGTCACGCAGAAATCATTCGCGAGCTGGTGGTTCCCGTCTTACGAAAAAACGAGGTGGTCGCTATTCTGGGAGTCGGCAACAAAACAGATAATTATACCGAAAACGATGTGGAGATTATTCTCTACCTTTCGGATGTGATCTGGGAGATTGTTGAGCGCAAGAAGACCGAAGCCGAGCGCGAACGGCTTCTCTCGGCTATTGAACAGGCCGGTGAAATGATTGTCATCACAGATCCTGAGGGGATGATCCAGTACGTCAATCCGGCTTTTGAACAGGTGACGGGTTATACCCGTAAGGAAGTAATTGGACAAAGCCCACGCTTTCTCAAGAGCGGTAAACAAAACCCGGCTTTTTATCAGAACCTGTGGGAAACCATATCCAGAGGCGATATTTTTCAAGGGCGTTTGGTCAATAAACGCAAGGATGGGACCTTTTTCACTGAGGATGCAACGATTTCCCCTGTTCGCGAAGCTTCGGGCCGGATCATCAACTATGTGGCTGTCAAACACGATATCACGGAGCACTTGCAATTGACAGCCCAACTCCAGCAGGCACAGAAGATGGAATCCGTGGGCCGGCTGGCTGGCGGCGTGGCCCACGATTACAACAATATGCTCAGCGTGATCCTCGGTAATACGGAGCTGGCCCTGGACAAGGTTGACCCTTCCGGACCGCTGCATGACGATCTTGTGGAAATTCTTATCGCCGCCAAACGATCTGTTGAAATCACCCGGCAATTGCTGGCCTTTGCCCGCAAACAGACCATTGCCCCCGAAGTGCTTGACGTGAATAAGACCGTGGAGGGCATGCTCAAGATGCTCCGGCGTCTTATCGGTGAAGACATCGACCTGGCCTGGCTGCCGGAAAACCGGCTGTGGCCTGTAAAAATGGATCCCTCACAGATTGAACAGATCCTGGCCAATCTGTGCGTCAACGCTCGGGATGCCATTGCCGGAGTGGGCAAAATTACCATAGAAACCCACATGGAAATCCTTGACGAAGATTATTGCACGGATCATATTGGGTACCTTCCCGGTGAGTTTGTTTTGCTGACTATCAGCGACGATGGCTGTGGCATGGACAAAGAAACACTTGACAATATCTTCGAACCGTTTTTCACCACAAAAGACGTGGACCAGGGCACTGGCTTAGGTCTCTCAACGGTCTATGGAATTGTCAAACAAAACAACGGATTCATCAATGTATACAGCGAACCAGGGGGAGGAACAACCTTCCGGATTTACCTGCCGCGTCATGAAGGTGAAGCGGGAAAGATAAAAACGGAAATCGTCACGCAAATCCCGAAAGGCCTCGGCGAGAAGATACTCCTGGTGGAGGATGAACCGGCGATCCGGAAAATGAGCCAGATCATGTTGCAAAATCTTGGTTACCAGGTACTGGTTGCGGACACACCTAAAGAAGCGCTGCGTCTGGCCGGAGTACATGCGGGCAGCATTCATCTGCTCATCACCGACGTGGTCATGCCCGGAATGAACGGTCGCGATCTTGCGGATCAACTGCATACTCTCTACCCGGATATCAAAACCCTTTTCATGTCCGGTTACACAGCCGATGTGATCGCCAACAGAGGTGTGCTGGAAGAAGGTGTGAATTTTATTCAGAAGCCTTTTTTGATAAAGAATCTGGGCATCAAAGTCAGAACCATACTGGATCAAGAATAAGGAGATGTTGATGAATCCAACTGAACGCATTATCCGCACCCTTGAAGGAAAACCCGTGGACCGGGTGCCCACTTTCTGCGCAATGGTGGAAGACCGCACCTCCAACGAAGTACTCGGCCACCCGCTCATATCCCAGGAAAAAATGCTGACCAACCCTTTGGTGCAATTTACCCTGGACAGATGAGGCAAAGCATTGTCGAAAAACCTGTTTCAGGCAGAACTGAACCGATCAGCGGAACCAATCCTGCTTTTATTTCAGCAATCAAGGCGAAAATACTGCAAACATGTCAATAATCAAGACCTGACCCCTTGTTGCTTATTGACACAGATGACTTATACATATATTCATCTTCCAAAAAAAGTAAGGTCTTAGCTTTATGGAAGAGATCATTTTTAGGAAGAATCAATAAAAAATGCTGCAACAGGATATGAATCAAAAATTCAGAATTTTCTTTTTTTTAGCGGTTGTTCTTTTTTGTTATTTTCTGACGATAAACTCCAATCATGCGGATTATGATTTATGGCATCGGATGGCGTTCGGCGCACTTTTTTTCCAGAACGGACATCTTGCGAAACAGGATGTTTTTGCATACACACCGGTTAAAGATCTATGGATGGACCATGAATGGGGGACGGGCATTTTCTTATACTGGCTTGGCCAGTCATTTGGAGACCGTGGACTGATCCTGTTCAAGTTCGGATGTATGCTCGGTGTTCTCGCGTTGATATATGCTACCCAAAAACAGTTGTCCCGCAACCGATTTCAATATGGAATTTTTTACTATCTTTTAACCTGCCTTGTGATTTTGCCCGGATTTATTACTACCCTCCGGTCCCAGGTCTTTACCTATTTTTTCTTCAGCTTATGGATCTATATTCTGGAGCGGATTCGAAAGAATCAATATGGCCTTACATGGATGCTTCCCGTCACCATGATTGTCTGGGCCAATGTTCATGGAGGATTCGTAGCCGGGTTGGGTCTTGTCGGTTTCTATTGTATCGGTGAATTACTGAATGGGAGACGGCCTTATCGATACCTGGGAATACTGGCGGTATCTTTCATGGTAACCTTTATCAATCCATATGGAATAGAATACTGGCATTACATATTGGAAGCCACGACCATGGACAGGCCGTATATTCTGGAATGGGAACCCTATAATCCACTGGGATGGCGGCCGGATCAACTTTCGTTTATCCTGTTTTTCATGATTATGATTGGTACAACCCTGTTTCAGCATGTTAAAACCTATAAAGAGGTCGACTGGGTTAAGGTGATCATAGTCGGAGCAACGATGCTATTGACGACAAGGCATAACAGGCATTTGGTGTTCTGGGGGATTTCCGTGTCGATATTCTGTTATGATTCTTATACACGGCTGATGAATGTCGTTTCTGATCATTTTCATGCCGCTGTCTCCAACATCATGCCAAATGATTTTGTTAACACTTTGAATTTAATAAGATATACAACTGTCTATTTTCTGATTTTGATATTTTTACTGGTTCAGACCGCCGGCATGCCCATACGGATCAATGTCCCGGAACACAAATACCCTGTTAAAGGTATTGAGTTTATCCGGCTGAACAAATTAAGCGGAAATCTGATGCTGCCTTTCAGATGGGGCGCGTATGCCCTCTGGAAGCTTTATCCTCAATGTCTTGTGTCATTGGACAGCAGATATGAAACGGTTTATCAGGAAGAAACATTCCTGGATATCATGCGTTTTTTTCTTGACCCGGCAAAGCTGGATAGCTTTCCGCTTATCCTGAAAAAATATCCGCCGGATATCATTCTTGTTCTGCCGGAAACCGAAACCGATAAGCGCCTTATTTCCTTATCCTCATGGGTTCCTGTTTATCGAGATACCTATTCGGCTGTTTTTTTACAGAAAGAAAAAGCCCGGCAAAATTGGATATTTCCGGATAAGCAGTTTCGTGACCTGGATAAGAAATACAATCATTGGCCTAAATATCCTGTCCTGCGCACCAGCCGGATGACCATGCCCACTGGAGATTATAACCGCCCAGCCATCCGGTAACGTCCAGTACTTCCCCGATAAAATAAAGTCCCGCAACCTTGCGGGCTTCCATTGTCTTAGATGAAATGTCATCACAGTCCACACCGCCTACGGTTATCTCGGCTGTCCGGTATCCCTCGGTTCCGCTTGGCTTGATTCTCCACTGCTGAAGCCGTGATGAAATTTCCCTGAGCCGGCTGTGAGAGATTGTCTGCAAGGGTCTTTCGGCCGGATCACTCGTGATCCTTGCAGCCACGAGACGTTTGGGCAGATATTCCGCCAGAATGGTTTTCAGTTTCTGCTGAGGGTGCTGCTTCTTTGCTTTCAGTTCATCAACCAGATCCACTATATCCGGCAGCAGATTGATGGTAAGCTCGTCACCGGGCTGCCAGTAAGAGGATATTTGCAGGACAGCCGGGCCGCTCAGACCCCGGTGCGTAAATAAGATGTTTCCCCGGAAACTCTGTCCCCGGTTGCTGACTACTGCATAAACGGAAACACCGGATAAGGAGGACAGTTTCTCTTTATCCTCGGGTTGAAGCGTAAAAGGAACCAGGCCGGCATGTGGAGGCCATACCTTGATATGGAACTGTTTCGCAATTTTATACCCCAATGGGCTCGCACCTGTTGCCGGTATGGAGAGTCCGCCGGTCGCGACAACCAAGGAGTTGCAGAAAAAATTACCCTGATCTGTATAGACCGTAAAACCATGCTCCCTGTCTTGCTCAATCTTCTCCATTTTTGTACTCAGTTTGAATGAGACACCGGCATCTTGGCATTCGGATAAGAGAAGGTTCAAAATTTCGCGGGAACTCCCGGTACAGAAGAGTTGACCATGCTCCCTCTGGCTGAAAGCTACCTGATGCTTCTTCAATAATGCCAGAAAATCCATCTGGGTATATCGGCTGAGAGCCGACTTGCAGAAATGGGGATTATGGGAAATGTAGTTGCCCGCATGGATATGGTAATTTGTGAAATTGCAGCGGCCTCCGCCGGATATCAAAAGTTTCTGCCCTGGATTTTTGGCATGATCGATGACCAGCACCTTACGTTTTCGCTTACCGGCTTCGATGGCACACATCAGCCCGGATGCACCGGCTCCGATAATGATGACATCTTTTTGTTCAGGATAGGATGCAGAAAGCATGGAGGTTCAGCATATGTGAAGGGAAGGTGTGCATGAAGGCGACCATTCACATTTTGCCCTTTCATTGAGGAGAAGGTCGCGCCTTCCCGGAATCCGGTCCGGGAAGAGCACAAGTTTTCCGGAATTAAAACAGTTTAAAATCCGTCTTGAGATCGAGTGATACAAGGAACTGGGATTCTGTATATTTCTCTGGGTATTTCTCCAGATCGGTATTATACTCATTGGAATCAAAATAAAACCATTTATGCTTGGCGGAAATTGCCAGGAGCGAGTTCAGTTTGAAGGAAAGCGCATTGGTAATTTCAGCACGAAACTGGCGATTGTCCAATTCATCCTGCTTAAAGCCATAGAATGAATCCAGATTAAAAATATAAGTGATATCTTTCCACAGTTCAATTCTGGAATCCGCAAGACCTTCAAAACCCGCAAAAAGATCTTTCGCAGGATCCTTGGTCTGTTTTTCAAAACCAAGACCCAGCTTGCCGTTCAGATATCGGGTCTCAAACAATGCGCCCGCAGTTTCCCGGAACATAAGCGGTCTATTCTCCCTACGCTCCTCAACCACCACACCCCCAACCACCCTTTCTTCAACCACCACATCCTGAACTACCGTGTCCACTTGTGATTTTTGATATGGTTTTATATTCGGATGCATGTTGTAGGTATAAAGCAGCGTTCCCCGAAGCAGATTCTGCAAATAATCTTCATCCTTGCTGATAAAATAAACATAGGGTGTCAGAACCAGTTTGTGATACCGGTTGTAGATCGTGAAATCAATTTTATCTTCAATTCCCCATTTGGTATAAGAAGTTTTCGGTTTGCCGGTGGGCACACTATCTCTTTCATCACGGGATACTTCAGACTGATCCAGAAAATTAGACAAGGACAGGTCAATCGTCATTCCGATCCGGCGGTCCAGATACTCAAAGTCATTTCTGGCGATCACCTGTTCTGTTTTCAGGTCTGAACTGATCACCTCGGAAATGGAATTCCATGTATTCTTGTAGCTGATCTCCCTGCCGGATTGTTTTGCAATTCTGTCATACACCGGCTGGGTGGAGCAGATCAGGTAATCCCTTTTGTCATCGATGGGATAACCCTGCACCTGATCCTTGTCGATTCCGGCAGTCACCAGGTTTTCCGGATCAGCCACTGCTTTTTTCAGTTCCTTGCCGGTAATCCGGTACGTGAAAAGGGGAAAATCATCATTCACGATAGCCAGGATATTCGAATAGGTTACTCTTCCGGAAAGCTCTTCGGAGGATATCGCTTTCTGATCCAGCATGACCACCTCAACCCCGTAACGGTCACGAAGCAATTCCGCTGTCTGCTTACCATTCACAGGCACCTGTCCGGGGATATTCTCAATAAGGGTCTGATCCCCTTCTGCGGCAAATTGTGATTTCCAGAGTTTCAGCCGTTTGATAAAATCATTGTAGCTTTGTGTATAAGCCACCTTTTCCGCCTTGGGAACCGTCGTTTTTAAGGTGTTGACCTCCAGCTTCTCACCGGCCGTCATTGTCAGGGTATAGTATCCTTCCGGCTGGGTCAGGGTAATCAGTGACCGGCCGGATTCAATATCCACCCTGGAGGCTTTGGAAGTGAACAACTGCCCCTCGGAGTCACCGCCGCTGATGCAGAGTGAAATATCTTTATGCTTTTCCATGAGATCGAAATTTTCCTGATAAGGAAGCCCGGACAGAACGACAATGAAATCGGTCTGCTCCACCCGGAGTTTATCAATGGTTAAGGTCAGGACATTATGGATATTGGCAAAATTGGCGTCAAAAAGCTGTTTTTCCGCAACATCCAGGAAACCTCTTGGAGAGGTGATTCCGATAAAGGCGAATTTTTTTCCTTTCATTGTAGATGTGAAATAAGGCTGAAAAACAGTCCGGCCGTTTTTTTCAATATTGGCGGAGAGCAAAATCGTCCTCCGGTTCTGGGTCAGGAATTCAAGGTTCCCCAGGCCGATATTCAGATCGTTTGAAGACACCAGCGTAGCTGAAAAACCAAAATAACCCAGATAGTCCATTGTTATGGACCCATGGGAAAACTTGGAAAGCAAGCCAGGATAAAAGGCATTGCCCAAATCGAGCATGAGATCGGCAGATCTTTTTTCCTGTTCCTGAATCAGGGCCTGGGCCATCACCAGCATGGGATCTTCCTTGTCCTGATTTTTTTCCGTAGTGGTAAAATTTCCGTTCAGATTGGAGGTGAGAAGGAGTGTTACGGTTTGATCCAAAGGATTGGCCAGCGTCACTGCCGGAAGCCAAAGCAGCAATCCGGCAATCAAAATTCTTAATTTCATCATTTCAAAAATTCGGTTCATTATAAATCTCTTTTTCCTAAAAACTTATTGTTTCGGCGACGGTTTCACTGGTTCAGATGCCGGCTGGACTTCTGTATCCGCTTTTTGGACCGGGGCTTTATATTCATCCATTTTTTTCTGCATGGTTCCGATCGTAGCCTTTTGTTCATCCATTGTTTTCTGCATGGTCCCAATCGTAGCCTGACGTTCGTCCATTATCTTCTGCATGGTTCCAATCATGGCCTGACGTTCGTCCATTATTTTCTGCATGGTTCCGATTGTCGCCTGACGTTCATCGATTGTTTTCTGCATGATCCCGATCGTAGCCTTTTGTTCATCTATTGTTTTCTGCATGGTTCCAATCGTGGCCTGACGTTCATCCATTGTTTTCTGCATGGTTCCGATCATAGACTGTCGTTCATCCATTGTTTTCTGCATGCTTTCCATCTTTGTCTTACCATCGGCAACGGTCTTCTGCAGACTTTGTGTCAACTCATTGGCTTTGATCAGGGAATCATTCAGGGATGCCAGCTTGGCTTCTTTTTCCGCCAGATTCTTGGTCATGGCATTCAAACGGTTTTCATATTCCTGCGATTTCTGCGCAAAGGCGGATTGCAATGCCTGCCGCTCTTCTGTAAACGCATCTTTCTGTTTTTTCAATTCCTGATCGAACCGGACCGTCTCGCCGGCAAGCTTGGCCAGTGTCGCTGTATTCAGGTCCGTCAACTCCTGAATTTTTGCATTGCTCTGTTCTTCAAAAGCTTTGTACTGGCCTTCCAGGGTCACGTATTTCTGATTCATCATCGCCATATCGGTTTCATACTTTTGATTCAAGTCAGCAAGATCACCCTTTAATCCTCCGATTTCCTTCTTTTGCTGTTCAATGTCAGCCCTGCAAGCTCGGTTTTCCTCTTTAAACACTTCGTTTTCACGCATCGCCAGACTCAGATTATTCTTCATCAGATGGTATTCAGCCTTCAGTTGTTCGTCGGTCTTGGGTTCTTCCATACTCTTCGGAGCATTAATACTAGGCAAAGACACACAAGAAACCGCCGTTATCCAAATAATCAATAAAATCCAAAATTTTTTCATCTTTTTTATCATCTCAATCAATTAATTATCTTTTTTCCAGGTGGATTACAATCCGGTGACAATACCCTAAAACAATATAACAATTTGTTTTGTAAATTGTTCTCAACCATGGAGGCCTATTAAAAGTCAATTTTGCAGCGGAGACTATGCCGAAAAAGAATTTCCATGTCAACAAACATTTGTTTGCGGGGTTACTGCATTATCTGTCCGCCGCTTCCAGACTAGTAATCAACTTGCGGATTTCGATATCAATTTCCGGCAGGGCGATTTCCGGAGGTTCGACATCAATGTCATGGATATGCCAGTAGGTGATCTGCTCAGCCCATCCGGGAAACAATCGTTTCATCATGTCAAGGTGTTCGGCTTGTTTCAGGGCGATGGTCCAGTCGGCCTTTTCAAGATCCTTTTCTTCCAACTGGATTTGATAACGATGGACTGCCCCTGTTCTGATCCCCATGTTTTCCAGCCGGTTCGTCACTACATCATATATTGGACCCGGGTTGTTATGCAGAGAGGCAAGAAGCCCTCGTGAATCCGCCTTCCAGTTCAATCCATATTCACCTGCATAATAATTAAACAGCAGTTCGGAATAGCGGCTCCGGTAATAGTTTGCGGTACAAAGAAAAAGAATCGTTTTTTGCATGAGAGCCTTTGTGTTGGATTGAATCTTCGGGATAAAATCCTATTTTTTCAGAAACTGAGCATATGAGAAGGTGGGTGGAGTGTCAATAACATTCGGAGATTCCTCTACCTCCTGTCTAAAAAAGGATGGTCGTTTGAATACAATGCTGAACAGATTAATGATGTTTGATACCTGAAGTATTGTGACTTTTTAATTGTTCAGAGAAATTGAGAAAAAAGCAGAAAATGGATTGATTTTACAAAATTTCGTATAAAAAATTTCACATGTGACATACGAAAAAATTATTGACTTACTGATTTTATTCGGATTATATTATTTTAAAAATCAATTTACAGTAATGAAAAAGCCTAACACCGAGTGATCGGTTGACGGAAAGCCAAGGGTCTTTTAATAAAGATAGCCGGGTTGCCAAATGATGGTAGCCCGGCTTTCTTGCTTTTAAAAACGCTGATAATCAATATGGAACACTTTTACATAGGTGACAACAATGAAAATCAGAAAAAGTATACCGATCTGCCTTCTTTTAATTCTTAATTTACTTTTCCCCAATTTCATTTCAGCACAGGATCGCCTGGCTGTTATGAACCTTAAGGCAAGTGGCGATATCAAACAGGAACTTGGTGATACAATTTCGGAAGAGATCAGAAACCAGATCCACAAGCTTGGCATTTTTGAAGTTGTCAGCCAGGAAGATGTTGAAGAAATTGCCATGAGGACAGCAACCCAACAAAAAATAGGGTGTGATGATGACAACCAATGTCTGATCCTTTTTGGTAACAAGCTCAACTCACGATTCATGGTAGCCGGATCTTTGGCAAAACTGAAAGATAAATATCATCTGGCTGTGAGATTGCTGGATACCATCGGAAAAGAGTCTGGCGCAAAAGCCAGGGAAAGCCGCACCTGCTCCTGTTCAAAGGATGAGTTATTGCAAGTCGGGCGGGTATTGGCAGCACAGATGATCTATCATTACTATAAAGAGAATCCACCTGGGAAAGATGCCTCATCCATTGTTCTGGATATGCACAAAACAAAGGTGGAGAGTCTGAAAGCCGCCCTGGAACAAACCAGAGAAGACAATATTATTGAGGAAGACCGGGGCTTTCTTTCCAGGTATAAATGGTGGATTCTGGGCGGTCTGGTGGTTGTTGCCGGGGGTGCTGCTGCCTCGGGTGGTGGTGGAGGAGGCGGTGACAGTGCTGAGCAACAGCCTGCCTCAAACACCGAAACCGGCCCTGTGGCTGTAGCCTGGTAAATAGAGGGGATTATGAAAATATCCAAAAAAATAAATCCGGTCTTCCTTTTCATTATATCTATTCTTATTTTGCTGACCTCCTGCAGCAATGACACTGAACATTCCAACAGTATATCCCTTCATGGTAATCAGGAAACCGGCCCCTTATCAATTACACTCAACTGGAAGAGTGATGATAAAACAGATATCCAGGATGGAGCAATACGTCAGGCCGGTGCAGTGGTATTACATGAAAATGGAACCATTGATTGCCAGGGCAGCAATCTCACAACAATTTATATAAGTATCTATGACCAGAGCAATAATGCACTTATAACCGACAACGGCCAAGGCTGGAACTGTGAAGATCATCAAGGGGTTATCCTGGAAGTTCTTGCCGGAACCGGTCGCAAGATTGTCTGCCTGGGGAAAGACAGCAACGGAAATGTAATGTACCGGGGTGAACAAGCTGATGTAACCGTAATTGGCGGAATCGCCCCTTCGGAAGCAAAACCGGTCAGCGTTGACATGAATCCATTTACCACCACACTGTCTCCGGTAGATGATGATAATACAGCCAATATGGATACACCCATGTTTCAATGGGAAGCGATTGTCAATGCATCCGGTTATCAGGTACAGGTCTCAGAAGATGCGGATTTTTCCTCGATTCAGATGGATGAAGAATCCACTACCAACAACTTTACAACACCAGCCTTTCCATCTTCAGGCACTTATTACTGGCGTGTAAGACCCATTGATATTCACGGTTCAGAGGGTGCCTGGTCCAGTGCCCAGCCATTGAACCTGCTGCTGCCGCCCGCATCATCAACCAATGATGCCGCCTCTGTTACAGGAATCTCGGCTGAATTAAGTGGAACCATAAACCCAAAGGGGCTGGCAACGACCTGTCATTTTGAATATGGAACCACGACCGCCTATGGATCGGTTACACCAGATCAAAACATGGGTGCAGGCAGCGAGGGTGTTTCTGCTGCTGCTGCCATTACCGGACTTAATTCGGAAACAACCTATCACTTCCGTCTTGTGGCAACAAACAGCGCCGGCACCACCTACAGTGCGGATAAAACCTGTAATACTTTAGACATAACACCGCCAACAATTAAAGCGACTATCCCTCTGAACAATGCCATGAATGTTGGAGTCAGGACAACGATTACAGCCACTTTCTCAGAACCTATGGATACAGCAACATTTACAGCAACCACCTTTCTGGTAAATGACGGCACTGCCAATATTTCTGGTTCTATTGGACTCAATGGCGCTATCGTGACCTTCAAGCCATCATCCGATTTGAATTTTGGTAATAAAATCTATACGGTCACGATAAAAAATAGTGTTAAAGACCTTGCTGGAAATGCATTACAGAATAATTTTTCATGGTCGTTCAGCACTCCTGAAGATGTTCCACCAAGAGTCTTGTCCACCTATCCAAAAGATAATACCCATGGCTGGCAAATACATCCAACGATCACAGCAACATTCTCCGAGTCTATGGATGCTGCAACCCTTACAACAGCAACGTTTATCGTAAATGACGGCACAACCGATACCAGTGGCAAGGTTACCTACAACAATTCGGACATGACGGCAATTTTTACACCATCCGGCAACTTATCTTGCGATACACTTTATACGGTTACCATAACAACCAATGCAAAAGACGTGGCCGGCAATAAACTGGAGTCCAATAAAACCTGGCAGTTCACCACTACTCCAAAATGCACAGGAGAAGTAGTTGCTGGAATAGATCATTCTCTCGCAGTAAAAACCGACGGCACGCTCTGGGCTTGGGGACGTAATAATTATGGCCAACTCGGGGATGGGACGAATTCAGACAAAAACACACCAACACAGATCGGAACCCTTACGGACTGGACTGATGTGACTGCTGGAGGGGGTCATACCCTGGCAGTAAAGACTGACGGTACGCTCTGGGCTTGGGGGTATAACTATTATGGCCAGCTCGGAGATGGAACGAATACAGACAAAAGCACACCAACACAGATCGGAACACACACGGACTGGGCTACCGTGACCGCTGGATATTATCATACCCTGGCCGTAAAGACCGACGGTACGCTCTGGGCTTGGGGATATAACGGTTATGGCCAGCTCGGGGACGGGACAGATACAAACAAAAACACACCATCTCAAATCGGAACCCATACGGACTGGGATGCTGTAACTGCTGGATGGTCTCATACCCTGGCAGTAAAGACCGACGGTACTCTCTGGGCTTGGGGACGTAATAATTATGGCCAGCTCGGGGATGGGACGAACACAGACAAAAACACCCCGACACAGATCGGAACCCTTACAGACTGGGATGCTGTGACTGCTGGAGGGGCTCATACCCTGGCCGTAAAGACCGACGGTACACTCTGGGCTTGGGGACATAATACTTATGGCCAGCTCGGAGATGGGACGAATTCAGACAAAAACACACCAACACAGATCGGAACCGATACAGACTGGGATACTGTAACTGTTGGACTTGATCATACCCTGGCAATAAAAACCGACGGTACGCTCTGGGCTTGGGGGTATAACGCTTCCGGCCAGCTCGGGGATGGGACAAACACAGACAAGAACACCCCGACACAGATCGGAACCCTTACAGACTGGGATGCTGTGACTGCTGGAG
>CAYTGW010000035.1:5806-24315 GCA_964437395.1 uncultured Desulfocicer sp. | reverse complement strand
AAGTGCACCGAGAACACCGGTTGCGGCAGCAGCCGTTGATGCAAAGGTTACGTCCAGGCAGGCGAGTAGAGTCGCTGCGATCGGATAAAGACCTTGGAGTACGGTCAGACAGCTTGGCGGTACAACGAGAATGGTATCTCTTCCCAGGGCTTTCAATCCGATCCGGTAAATAATGCTCAGGCCGCAACCGGCACAAGCTCTGTTGCCCGGATGAACCAGCTCCTCTTCAGGAAGCGTGAGTACGGTTGTTTTTTTTGACATTGTATATTTCCTAAAATATAATTTTTGATTTATTACAGTTTCAATCCGATCCATTGCGGGTCATCACCGATTTTCCGGAAATCCGTACATGAGGTCCGGAAAGCATTGATCAAATCCGGTGTTTTAATCTCCCTGCCGCCTAGACCCAGTATATAGTTGTGAACAAATGGTCTGTTGTCATTCCGATAGAGTGCGGATTTGATGTCCGAATACAGGGCTCCCTGGTTTCCATAGCTCAGGGCTTTTTCAAACACAATCAACCCCTTTGCTCTGGCAAACTCGGCAGCAATGGTTTTGTCCGGAAATGGTCTGTAAAGACGGATTCCGGCAACACCGGTTTTGATTCCTTCTCTACGGAGGGTATCCACCACATCCCGCAATTGATAAGAGAGGGAGCCCAGACATACTGCAATGAAGTCCGCATCATCGCATTGATATTTTTCAATCAGAGGGTTGCCTCCACGGCCAATCGACTGCTGATATTTCTGATCAACCTCTTCCACAACAGAGATTGTCCTCCTCATATCGGAGTGAAGATTGTGTCGGATTTCCATATATCCGGGTGCCATGTTGCCTCTGACGTCGGGTCTGATGTCCGGCAGGGTAACGGTGTTGAGATTGGCCGGATTTTTCGGATCCAAAAAATAGGATGGTGTAAATTTGGGGAGAAACGCGTCAACCGCATCCTGCCCCGGTATCTCAAAGGGCATATAGGTATGGGAGAGAAGGTATCCGTCATAGCATACCATGACCGGTATGCTTACGGTTTCAGCAATATGGAAGGCCTGGATGACTGTGTCGATGATCTGCTGATGATCACAGGCGAACAACTGGATCCATCCGGTATCCCTCTGAGAGATGGCATCCTGATGGTCATTCCAGACGGTCCAGGGTGCGCCGATTCCCCGGTTGACCACACACATGACAATGGGAAGTCTGGCGCCTGCGGCCCAGTGGAGCTGCTCACTCATGTAGAGAAGTCCGTTGGCGCTGGTAGCTGTAAATGTCCTTGATCCGGTGCTGGAGGCTGCGATGCAGACAGCAAGCGCACTGTGCTCGCTCTCAACCGGTATATATTCAGCCTTCATTTTTCCGGAATCAACCAGTTCGGATAATTTTTCCGTAAGCGGAGTTTGCGGTGTGATGGGATAGGCGGCAATGACTTCGGTTCTGGCGAGCTTAACCCCGGTGGCTGCCGCGACATTGCCGGATTCAATAATATGCATGGGATTACTTCTCCTTTTTCACAAATTCAGCTTCTTCCACCATGGTGATTGCATCTGCAGGGCATTCTTCAGCGCATATCTCACAGCCTTTACAGTATTCATAGTCAATCGTTGGCGGTATGGTTCTGGTGATCACGTTGTCCGGACAATAGAGCCAGCAGGTAAAACAAGCCATTTTATTGGATTTAACCGGAATGCATTTGGCAAGATCAATTACCGGCCTCACAACTCTCCATGAACCCGTACGCCCGCCATCCCCGGGTCCGGGTTCGCTGTGTGATGTAAAGCGGCCGTATTTATCGTTTTTCATTTATCTGCCTCCCATATCGGTTTTGCTGAATGTAAGTCTTGCTGCTTCCGCATTTTCCGAAGGTCTTTTGTCACGGAACTCTTCTTTAATTTTTTTAAGCAATATATCCAGTTCAATCAGTCCGCTTGCTCTGGCAAAGGCTCCAATAATACCGGAGTTCACAATACCTTGTTTAAGTCCGGCTTCTACGGCAATGGATGTGACATCTGCTGTGGCGATTTTTATCCCGTTAACCGAATGATCCGCTGGTGTTCTGGGAGAATTCACAATGATCATGCCATTGGATTTCAGACCGTTTGTTACACCGGGTTCTTCAAGAAGAAGATGGTCCAGTACAACGATCATATCCGGTTCCGTGATCGGGGAAAGATCATAAATCTTGTTTCTGGATATTTTTAAAGAGGTGAGAACCGGTGCTCCCCTTCTTTCCGTACCAAATGTGGGAGTCATGACAACACCATTGTATCCGCACTCGAATGCGGCATTTGCCACAATTTTCGCAGCGGTGATTGCTCCCTGGCCACCCCGGCCATGCCACCTGATTTTGATTACATCATCGCTCATGATTCACTCCTTGAAATGAGAATCCATCAAAAAACACGTTGTTGAACATTCAGGAAATTGAATAATTTGTCAACATTTTCCTGAAACGATCATCCATAAGATTTTCTGACAATATATTCATTTTTCATGTGCATGTCCACATGGAATCGGATGGATTGGAGGACGGGCTGCCGGGTTTGTCTGCCATGCAAGACACAGGATTTGTTTTTTAAGGGTATGGTAATAAAAGAAAATGTTCTGTCTGTCCTCTTCTTCAGGATGAATGTCCTGTAAGACAATACAGATTTACGGAATATCCTGAATGTTATAAATAGGGGGTTTTTTATAACTATTTGAATTGATAGTTGTAAATTTTTTTTTAACCAAAGCTACGACTTGGCCTGATTTTTGATAATTCAAGTACCCAATAGTAATCACATGTACAGCGAAATGTTCTTGGGTGATGGGAATCAGTAGCTTTTGATTATCCGTGGATGCTGCATTGGCCGTAAGCGTTGTTTCATGCTGTTCGGTTGCTTTTTTTACTCTTTGCTTTTCATTTTTGAATCCAACAAACGAAACCGATCGTTCCGTAAAGCGCAGGCAATGACTTCAGTACCGGCCATGATTTCGGTTGGTAAAGGATTCATGTCCTGCAGTCAGATGGATTTTTTTCGTATGGCCTGTTTTATTCTTCATGTTGAAGAAGGTATGCCAAATAAAAAAAAGGAGATCATTATGCGTCAAAGCAAATTTTCAGGAATCAAAGAGAATACAACGGTAAAAACAGCCCGGATGTATTTCGTTGCAGGAAAAACTTTTTATTCTGCATTCATTTTTTTATTCATGGCCTCATTCCTGGTCTTCTTTACCGGATGCGGGGGAAGTGATAGCGGCAGCAGCGGAACACCGGTTGAGACCAACAGCAGGGAGGTCAGCGCGCTGAGTCTTCCGGATCGTGTCTCCCTGACAGATGAAGACGGCGAAACAACCAGCGCCGGTTTACGGGGAGCATTTGCATATAATGATGCCGGAACCGATTATTCGAATCTGCAAAAGCAGACCTGGGTTGAAGATGGAACCGATGCACTGACCATGGTTAATGATATCCTCAGCATCATGGATCAGACCAACTACCCGGATTATGTAAATTACGGACCCTACAAAGCCCTGGTAAAACCAATCGAGGAAACCGGCGAAAGTCAGGGGGGCGCCACATCCACATCCACGGAAACCGAGTCATATCAGGAAATGACCCTGGAAGTTACGCGGGCTAGTGAAACCGCACCCATGTATGCGAACATCTGGATGGAAGAACCAAAAGGGCCTGGAGATATGCCCATGCTGATCCGGGGTCGATTCATCGTAACCCGTGAGGCAGGTGAAGGATATCCCTATGGTGAACTGGAGGCTCATTTCAAGGGGAACAAGCTTGAAGCAGATGGTTCTGTAGGTTCTGAAATATTCCAGATGGCCATCAGCATTGGTGTGGATGCTGATGGCAAGGTCGCCATCGAGTATGTTGAAGATTCGGCGGAAGGGGATATGTTTCAAGAAAGACGTAAGGCAAGAGTTCTCGCCAGTTCAGATCTATCGGAAGGAAACGCTTATATCTATAATTATCATAAGGAAAATTTCGGAAAAGGACTGAACGAACAGGAAGAAACTTCCCTGGTGGCCTTTGATGAAAACTATTTTAAAATACAAGCAGTTGGCGGAGATACATTGGTCTATGATAAAAATGATCTTTCCCACCGGATTTTCAGATACAAGCTTTTCCGGAAAGATACAGGCGCTGCGGTGATAAGATCTTCAGGATTTCCGATTCAGCTTGCAGACGGCGGCCATGCCTACGTAGGGTATCATGGACTGTGGGCACCTTACGGGGTTGAGATCAACGATGGTGATACGGTCACCCGTGTGGATACGGGAGCCACATATACGGTGGTGAAAAAAAGAGGGGTCTTGAAAAAACATACGGCCGCCACCATTACCCTTGCAGAGCTTGAGGATGTGGAAATATCCTACTGGAATAACGGCACGGATGCAATCATCGCCTGGGATGGAAGCGCATTCAACATCATCGGCACACGAAACAATGAAACCGGTCAGATTGAATATGCAGCAGGAGATGCGGTTACGTTTGATGAATGGGGCGGAGGATGGTGCGAGTCGATGAGGGCATTTCTGCCCTTGGGGCGCTTGTACAAGGACGATGAAGGGAACGCCACGATTCCGACCGGCGCCAGCGTGATTAAATACCATACGGAACAGACCATTAATCCCGGTGATGTTTCAGACCTGACATTATATTTTGGTGATTTTGCGCTGGGTCTTCCAATTACAAACGCTGTGCTTGCCGGCGCTCAGGACGCGCAGATGGCATTCTGGCAGCAGCAGGATCGGGAAATTCAGACCTATTTTTTTGATGCCTCGGAGCTTATTCTGAAAGAAACCAGTGCCTCGGGAGAGGAAGTCCTTTTTTCAGAAGGGCTTACGATTCCGGAAAATTCAAACTATAGTTGGGGATACCATATAATGCCCCTGGTAACCAATTCCACCCTTACAGCAGAAACATGGTGGCAGGCACATGATGAGGACACATTCTATTCCTGGCAGACCGGAAACGATCAATGGCAGCACTTTACCACTTTAAGAGATGCGGATGGCAATTATGTGGCTTTTGATCCTCCCCTTGTTATGACTTACACTCACTCCAATGCCAATGATGTCAACTGGTCGAGCGGAGAAGCGGATGTGCCGAGCAGCGGGAAAAAGTTCAATATTGAATACAATGGATTTGAACTCCATATTCCCTGGGCCTTTAACGAGGATGCCGGTGAATGGACTCCCATGTTCAATATCGCAGACGGCACTGTTGTAACTTCAGCAGGTACCGATTATGTTATCAAGGCTGCTGAGGAAGCCCTGATCATGGAGAGCCTTAACAACCCGCCTGCGGAAGCTAACGCACTTGCGATTACGGAAATTGATCCTCCAACCATTACATATGACTCAACAATAACCGACTTGATCGGAGATCCTTCAACGGTTGCTGATGCAGAAATACCTACAGGTACCGGAAGTGTCCAGCTTCTGGTTATCGGCGGTACTACAGTTCAGTAAACTGGTTTTGCAACAATGGGAAAACAGGTGCCATCCTGTTTTCCCATACAACACATCATTTTCAGACCTTGCTGGAAACCTTTGATCCGGAATCACATCAGGAGATATTCGTATTGTGAAACAAATAATTGCCATGAAAAAGACAAGGCCTGTTTTTCTGCAATGGGTAATATTTTTTTTGATTGCTTTGCTGTTCCGGATGGATCTCCAGATTGTTCAGGCAGCAGATATTTATGAGGATTCCTTCGGGTATTCAAAGAATATACGCCTTGATACCCGGTCTGGTTATCGGAAAGGAAATCTAAACTGGAGTATTGCCGCACCGGATTATTCACCGAATATTTTATCAGAGCTTCAGTATGATAATCTGACGATCTATGAGGCAGGTATTGATGCAAAGGCTGTGATGAATAAACTTTACTCAAAGGTTTCCGTCAGTTTTGGAAAAATTGCTGAAGGAAAGGGGACGGATTCGGATTATCAGGAAAATGACAGAAATTCAATTTATTCTCAGTCTGAGTCAAGCCTCTCGGATGAAATCCAGGATATGAGCATCGGGCTCGGTTACCAGCTTGACTTTTTCCAAAACCGATTTCTTGTTGCCCCACATTTCGGGCTATCCTATCATACACAGAAGGTCAGACAGACAGATGGGATTCAGACCATTTCATCATCAGGCGATCTTGTTTCATCCTCCCGGAAGGGAATTTCCGGACTGAACAGCACTTATGACGCGAATTGGCGGACCCTGTTTGTCGGGTTTGATCTCGACTGTGAAATCAGCTATCAGATACATATGATATCAACCTTTGAATATCATAGTGCTTCCTTTCAAGCTTATGCCGATTGGAACCTGAGAGATGATTTCGCCCATCCGGTAAGTTTTATGCATGAGGCAGAAGGCAAGGGCATGAGCATCAATGTCGGTATCAACCGCAAAATCGCACAACACTGGTTGATCGGGCTGATGTACGGATGGCAGGAATGGAAAACAGACCCGGGAACAGACACCCTGTTCTGGTCAGGCGGCGGAGCAACCCGGTCAACATTGAATGAAGTCAACTGGGAATCGAGGTCTGTCAATCTTTCCATTGGGTATAATTTTTAAAGTTGAAGTCTATCTGCCTCTGATCCCCTATAAGCGTTCACTTAACAATTAACCATTAATTGTTGATTATTTTATAATTTTCGGGTTTCAAATGGCAAAACAATAATCAATAATCAATTGTTAATGACTAATAATCAAGTTAAGTCAGCACTTATTCTCCGATCCCTCCCTGAGAATCTCTCCCTGATGAGCCAATTTCAAAAGTCTGTTGTTGTAGTTCCGGCGAAAACTAGACACGCAGTGAAGCGTAGCGCTATCCAGTATTTTCGGCTCTTTTCTGGGCACCGACTTTCGCCGGTGTGACGCGTTTTAATAGTTTTGAAATTGGCTATGATAAAAAAAACTTGACGGATATTGCCTGGTAGCTGTATTTGAAACGGCTGAATCCGGATTTGTTTTTTCCCGGCTCAATCGGTTTATCAGCAGGCAAGTTCAATTTGGATGAAAAGAAAAGCGAACAAAGGAAGTCCATGTGCTTATCGTTCAGGATCATATCATGATCTGTAAAAGGGTTACCATCAGTCTGGTCAGGCGGTAGAGGAAATCCGGAATATGTCTGCCGGCAATAAAAAGTCACTTAGAATCTGTCTCTTAAGCTATCGCAGCAATCCGCATTCAGGCGGTCAGGGTGTCTATATACGGAATTTGAGTCGGGCACTTGCAGACCTGGGACATCGGGTTGAAGTCATTGCCGGCCCGCCTGATCCGTTATTGGATGATGATATCAAGCTGACCATGCTTCCCTGCCTGGATCTGTATAATCCCGAGGATCTGTTTCGGATTCCATCCCTTCAGGAGTTGTGGAATCCCATTAATCTGGCTGAGTGGATCGGTGTATCCACCATGGGGTTCCCGGAGACCTATACCTTTGGATTCCGGGCGCTTCAGTTTTTATGGAACCGGTTCCATGAATATGATATTGTTCATGATAATCAAAGCCTGTCCTATGGTGTCTGGGCCATTAACAAATTCATTCCAACGGTTGCAACGATCCACCATCCCATCACGGTGGATCGTGAGATTGCGATTCAAAGTGTCCGGTCTCCCTGGAAAAAGCTCAAGCATCTTCGGTGGTATTCATTTGTGGAGATGCAGAAGCGGGTTTCAAAACGACTCCCCCGGATTATCACGGTATCGGAATGTGCAAAAAGGGATATTCAGAAAGATTTTTCCATACCGGCGAACAATTTTCGGGTGGTTCCAAATGGTATCGATATTCATCGTTTTTATCCGGTCCCTGAAATTGAGAGAGAAAAAAATCGGATTATTGTAACCAACAGCTCAGACACGCCATTAAAAGGGCTGTACTATCTTCTGCAGGCAGTCGCCGAGATTGTGAAAAAAAGAGCAATCCGGTTGATTGTGGTTGGAACGCCAAAGAAAAATGGTGGGATTGTGAAACTGATTCAAAATCTGGGGATCGGAAAATATATTACCTTTACCGGCCGGATCGATCATGAAGAATTTGTCAGACAATATGCAAAAGCGGCTATGGCGGTTGTCCCATCCGTGTATGAGGGATTCGGGTTGCCCGTTGGTGAAGCCATGGCCTGCGGGGTACCGGTTATCAGTACAACAGGCGGCGCGCTGCCGGAAGTGGTGGGAGATGCCGGCGTACTGGTGCCTCCGGCTGATTACCAGGCCCTTGCAGGCGCGATTCTCAATCTGCTCGACCACCCGGAGTATGCCCGAAAGATCGGAGATGCCGGGTATAAAAGAATGCAGGAACAGTTTACATGGAGAGCCGCGGCTGAGAAAACCGTTCGTGTATACCGGGAGGTGATGAATGATTACAGTGGATTTTAAAAAACTTGATATCAAGCCCGGGTACCGGATACTGGATATCGGCTGCGGGTCAGGACGGCATACCTGTGAGGCATACCGATTTGAAAAGATAACCGTGGTGGGTGCGGACTTGAATTTTAAGGATCTGTGTGAGGCAAAGAATCGCCTTTGCTATCACGATTCGTTAGGTGAACATGGAGGCGGAAAATGGATCGTCTCTGCAGCGGATATCACCAATCTTCCGTTTCAGGATAATTTTTTTGATCTGGTAATCTGCTCGGAAGTTCTGGAACATATCCCGGAAGATCAGGTCGCCATGAAAGAAATCATCCGGATATTAAAACCCGGAAAGACGCTTGTTGTCAGTGTGCCAAGATATTTCCCGGAGAGAATATGCTGGGCGCTTTCCGACGAATATTATAATGCAAACCAGGGGCATGTCCGGATTTATACCAAAAAGCAGTTGATAGACAGACTGGAAAAAGAAGGCGTCCGGAACTGGGCAATGCATTTTGCACACAGCCTGCATTCTCCCTACTGGTGGCTGAAATGTTTTGTCGGACCGACAAGGGAAGACTCTTTTATTGTGAACCTGTATAAACGGTTTCTGACCTGGGACATCATGAAAAAGCCCTTGGTTACCAGGTGGATTGACAGGCTTTTAAATCCGATCGTCGGAAAAAGTCTGGTTCTGTATTTTACGAAGCAACCTGAAAGGGGATAATGTGGGGAAAGAACAGTATCAAAACTGGTTATGGAAAAAGTGGGGAGAAACATGCATTGGAAATCTGAAAAAGCACCGGTTTGATGCCCATTTTGTGGACACGATCGAAGAAGCACGCGCCCTGCTGCTGAAAATGTTTGCAGGATGTGAACGGTTTGGGTTTGGCGGATCGGATACCACCCGGTCTTTAGACCTCCATGATATGGTACGCGCGGAAGGGAAAGTCGTCATTGATCATCTTGAAGCAGGGCTGAGCTTTGAAGAACAGGTAACCCGAAGGAAGCAGCAGGCGGGTTGTGACTGTTTTATATGCAGTGCCAATGCGATTTCCCTGACAGGAGAAATTGTAAATGTCGATGGGATCGGCAACCGGACAAACGCCATGTCATTTGGCCCCGGAAAAGTGATTATCGTGGCTGGAATGAACAAGGTGACAGGGAATCTGGATCAGGCAATCAAAAGAGTTCATGAAGTAGCGGCTCCCATGAGGGCGAGGAGTCTGAATATGGACACACCTTGTGCAAAGAGCGGAATCTGCGTTGATTGCAACACAGATTCCAGGATCTGTAACATAACCACCATCCTGCATCGAAAACCAATGCTCACGGACATTTCTGTTGTTCTGATCAATCAGGCACTGGGATACTGATTACTCCACATCAGGACCCATTGTCCTTTGGCGGAGATGCATCCAGCTTCATTTTGGCATTCAGGCTGGACACAATTTTTTTATATTCACTGTTCTCCGGATCAAGATTCAGCGCTTTCTTAAAATCCGTTAGGGCTGTTTTCAGTTCACCTTTGTTATACTGGGCAAGCCCTTTGTAAAAATATGCAGAGGCGAAGTTCGGGGATATTTTAATGGCCTTGTTGAAATCCTCGATGGCTTCGTCATATTTTCCCTGTTTATCCCAGGCAAGCCCCTTGTTTAAAAATTCTTTTGCATCTTTGCTGATGTTGACGGGTTTGGTCTTTTTTGTTCCGGTATCTTCCTTGCTCGCCTCAACAGAATGATCATATGAGGTTGTTGCGAAACGGGAGTCAATGGATGCTGCCTTGGCGCTGTCGGCAAGGGCTTTTTCTTTGTTGCCCAGGTAATCCCATGCAAGACCTCTGTTATAATAGGCTTCAGCCAGTTGTGGCTGTATCTCAATCGCCTCTGAGTAATCCTCAATAGCCTTTTTATAGTTGTTTTTCAGTCCCCACGCGATACCGCGTTGTAAAAATGCATTGGCAAAAAGCGGGTCAATCTCAAGGGCTTTGTTGAAATCGTTTATGGCTTTGTCATATTCTTCCTTTTTTTTCCAGCTGATACCTCTTTGAAGATAGGTCAGGCCATGATTCGGGATAATGGTAATCGCCTGATTGAAATCCTCAATGGCCTTGTCATGATTCTCTTGTTTGCTCCATGCAAGCCCACGGTTAAAATATCCGGCAGCATATTTTGGGTCGATTTCCAGGGCTTTTGTATAGTCCTCAATCGCTTGCCGCAGATTATTTTTATTATCCCATGAGATGCCTCGTTGATTATATGCTTTTGCGAATTGTGGATTCAATTGTATGGCTTTATTGTAGTCTGCAATAGCCGGGTAGTAGAGTCCTTTGCTATTCAGGGCCATACCTCTGTGATAATATGCTTTTGAAAGGTTGGGATCAATGGAAATGGCCTTGTTGAAATCCAGTAAAGCTTTATCATCATTATTTTTCCGGCTCCAGAGAATACCCCGGTTGCAATAGGCATCAGCAAAATTCGGATTCAGTTTCAGGGCATTGTTGAAATCTTTCATTGCTTTTGCCGTATCATTTTTTTCACTAAAGATATCCCCTCTGCTGTTGTATACTTCCGCATAATCGGGATTGATTTTAAGGGCAGTGCTGAAATCCATCAGGGCACGTTCATAATTCTTTTTTTCACTGAAAATAACACCCCTGTTATAATAAGCCTCAGGATCCTCGGGGGTTAATTCAAGACCCTTGTTAATGTCCGCAAGAGCTTCATTGGATTTCCCCTTTTTATTCCATGCAACACCTCTCTGGATATAGGATATGGCAAGAGTCGGAGACAGCTCAATGGCCCGGGAAAAATCATCAATCGCCTTATCCAGTGAGTTTTGACCAAGGTAAAGGAATCCCCGGTTAAAATAGGCAGCACCATATTCCGGATCCAACTCAATCGCGGTATTATAATCTTCAAGAGCAGCTGTAACATCGCCGTTTTTATTGAAAATAATTCCTCTTTGGTTGTAGGCCCCCGGGTATCTCTTGTTGATGGAGATCGTCTTATTGAAGTCCTTTAACGCCAGTTCCGGATTATCCTTTTTCTGATAGGAAAAACCCCTGTTGAAATAGGCATCATCAGACTTTGGAGATAACTCGATTGCCTTGTTAAAGTCAGCGATCGCCTTTTCATAATCATTTAATTTGTTCCATGCGATTCCTCTTTCAACATAAGCTTTTGAATACTGAGGTTGGATATCAATGGCTTTATTAAAGTCTGCGATTGCCTGAACATGGTTTTCCTTTTGACTGAGCAAAATACCGCGGTTGAAATAAGCTTTTGAAAAAGTAGGATCGGTTTCGATAGCTTTGGTAAACTGTTTGACCGCATCATCCAGATCACCCTTTTTCCCCGATGCAATTCCTGAATTAAAAGCGTTTTTTGCCTGAATGCTTCCTTCCTCCGAAGAAACCTCTTTGTTCTGGACAGCAATGGCCGTTGTTTTTTCAACCGCCGAAGAAACCTCTTTGTTCTGGACAGCAATAACCGTTGTTTTTTCAACCGTATCTCCACGACTGATGGAAAGCGCCTTGTTGTAATCTAAAACAGCTTTATCCAGATCACCCATTTTCCCCCAGAGAATTCCCCTTTGCGTTAACGCTTGTGTATCGAGTGGGTTAATCAATAGTGCTTGATCAAAGTCCTTCATGGCACGATCCGGATCATCCTGCTCAGCAAAGATCGATCCCCGATATGTATACGCTTCCGGGGAATCCTGATTTTCCTGAATCGCTTTACTGAAATGATCAATGGCTTTTGCATGGTCTTTTTTCTTCGCCCATGCGATTCCAAGCTGCAAATTGGCCGGATAGGAGCGTGGTTGGATGGAAATCACTTTATCCAAATCCGCAATGGCATCATTATATTTTCCCTTTTGTATATAGACCATTCCCCTGTAGATCAGGGCATCCGGATGCAGCTTGTTGATGGAAAGTGCCTGATCAAAGCTTATTAGCGCATCGTCGTAATCGCCTTTTTCGAATTTGGCTATCCCGATACCGACCAGGTCACCGGCTGAAAGGCCTTCTTCAGATGGTGCTGTAACTTTTTTTACCTGGATATTGGGTGGTTTTTTTTCTTCCTTTATCTCCCATTCCGCTTTTGGATGGATGACCATGGCTGTGTTTATATCCTTGACAGCGCGGTTCATGTCACCTTTTTTCCCCAACGCAAGGCCCCTGAAATTTAGCGCCTTTGCGGCATTGGGATTGATCAGGATCGCTTTGTTGTAATCGATGAGGGCTTTTTCCGTATCCCCTTTTTTGGACCATGCCAGTCCTCTGAAACTATAGGCATCATCATATTCAGGGTTGATGGATATGGCTTTGCTGTAATCCTCAATCGCCTGATCGAAATCCCCCTTCTTGAACCATGCAATCCCTCGGTATGTATAGGCCTCAACATATTTTGGATTGATGGATAATGCCTGATTGTAGTCTTCAATGGCTTGATCCAGTTCACTCAGTTTATCTTTTGCAACTCCACGGTAGCAGAAAATTTTGCTGTCTTGAGGATCGATTTCCAGGGTCTTGCTGTAATCGTTAATTGCCTGCTTATAATCCCCTTTTTTATCCCAGACAACACCTCTTTCCCGATAGGCTTTTGCAGATAGAGGTGCGATATCAATGGCAACGCTTAAGGCGGTAATGGCATTTTGAAAATCATTTTTCTGATGAAAAGCGACTCCTTGCTCAAACCAGTCCTCAAAGTTGAGTTCTTCATTCGGTTTGGCAGCAGGGGCTTCTTTTTTTGATCCTCCAATGCAATTCGTTTGTAGTGGGATACGGCCGTATTTCTCGGATTGATTTCCAGTGCCATGTTAAAATCCGCGATAGCACGTTTGAAATCCCCTTTTTTACTCCATGCGATTCCTCGATTTTGATATGCTTTGTCGAGGCGGGGGTTTATTTCCAGAGATCGATTGAAACATTCTATGGCTTGATCAAAATTTCCTTTTTTCCCCATGAGAATACCTTGTTTCAGCCAGTCTTTTGCAGTTAACTGTTTTTCCGTTTGTGCCTGCGAGATGTTTGCATGAAAAAACGTGACATGGAAGACCGTAAAAAAAACAGCGAGTACTGAAAAATATCTGATCATTTCCAACCTCTTGTAAAAATTAAGATAATAGTATGTAATAAGATATGTCAGCTGCGATCATTATCGATCATGATTCATCGACATGAATGTAAAGAACGATTTTTTTGGCTAACTTTTCGAAATTGTTAATTTTAATATGCACTGCTCTTTTTTTTACGTATTATCACAGGTTTTTTAACAAGGCAAGTAAAGAACCCCGGACAACAGGTGATCGCTTTATCTCTTTTTAACACCCTTTCTGTCCGCTTTCCTGAATCATCGTTATTTTCAGAAAAGCATTGTAAAGAATTTTTTATAAGACATACATTATAATGTGTTATTTTATATTTACATCCACTTTATATCGTGTTAGGGGTTCAGCATTAAAAGCAAAATCCAGAAAAAAAGTGTGGTTGGTGCAGGCATTATTTGTGATGGATTCAAATTTTTTCAGTCGTATCAACAATCAGGCAGATAGGGAGAGTAATTATGAATTTTAATAAAATCACAGGATTAGTAACGGCTTTTATTGTCGGAATTTTTCTTTTATTTCCGTGTACGGGAGGTGCAGATGATGTTGTAATTATTACTAATAAAAGCGTATCGGCAGATACATTAAAAGAAGAGGATGTAAAAAATATTTTCATCGGGAAAGTAACGAGTTGGAATGATAATCAGAAGATAAATTTTGCGACGCTTCCGAATGGTGATGAAATCCATAGGGCATTTTTGAAAAAATTTATCAAAAGAACGCCGGAACAATACTCAAGGTACTGGAAAAAACAAATCTTTACTGGAAAGAACAAAATACCAAAATCTTTTCAGACAGAGAAAAGCATGCTCGAATTTGTTGCAAGTACCAAGGGCGCGATCGGTTATGTTTCTACTGGCCAGATTACAGACGATATAAAAGTTCTTACGATTCAATTTTAAAAAAATGACAATTCCCTATGGACATAAAACTCCGATCGAAGTATTTTCCGGAGATAAAGAAGTGAAACGAGGAGGCCGAATAATGAATATTATGAAAAAATTATTTCTTGTCATGATTATTGTCCTGTCTGGTTTAGCAAACCAGGTGCAGGCTATGGAATTCGATGATTTAGGCGGTATCGAAATGCATGGTTTTATTTCTCAGGGTTACCTTCAAAGTGATGAAAATAACTTTTTTGCCGATACGGAAAAAGGGACAACCCAGTTTAATGAGATGGGTATTAATTTTTCTAGTGATGTAACGGAAAAACTTCGTCTTGGTGTCCAGTTTTTTGCCCGTGATATGGGAACCATCGGAAACAATGACGTGGTACTTGACTGGGCCATCGCCGACTATAGGTGGCGTGACTGGTTGGGCGTACGCGCCGGTAATATGAAGTGGGTTAACGGACTATACAATGAATCCCGTGATGTGGACATGCTCCGAACCCCCATTTTTCTTCCCCAGGGTGTGTATAACGAGGCATGGCGGGAAACTTCCGCTCTGATTCAGGGTGCGGGAATGTACGGTGAACTACCCGCAAACAAGGTTGGTTCTTTTTCTTATGACCTGCAGTATGGCTCCATGAATATGCCTGTTACCGGTGGGCCGGCAAAATTGTTAAAAGATCAGGTTCCGGGTGGATTAAAGAAATATTACCATATTACGGACGTTGAATTAGACTCTGTGAATGTAGATGAAACTTTCGCAGATTCAGTAAAGTGGAATACACCGCTCGAAGGCCTGGTTATCGGCGGAACCTTTTGGGGTTATGATTTTAAAGCAGCAGCAAACACTTACATCGATCTAAATGCACTGAGAAGTGATGCGACAACTTATCAACAGTTGGTACCATTAAGAGGTGTTCCATCTGCATTGTTAACTCCAACCCAACAAGCAGGGCAAGCAGCGCTAACACAGCTTGATGCCGCTGGTTTGGGAGCCTTTTATACAGATGTGAATACCAATACGACTTCCGGGTTGGGGGGAACCGTAACAGAGACATATCCCACTCTATTCCAAGTGAGAGCCAGAACACTGACCGGTTCTATGGAGTATACCTGGAGAAACCTTATTGTTGCAGCAGAATATATGCAGACAACATATAATGTGAATATTCAAAATACGATCTGGAAAGATTATTACAGAACACCAAATGGCATGCTGAACGTTCCTGAGTTTGACGCCGTCGGATATTATGGAAGCCTTTCCTATCGGTTTACATACTGGTTTGAACTGGGGCTTTATTATTCCGAATACTACCGGAACAAGGATGACAAAGATGGCGAGGCAAGGTATGTAAACTATGGAGGTTTGGAACCGAAGCATCGTGCTTGGTCTAAAGATTATTGTCTGACTACCCGTTTTGATATTAATGAAAACTGGGTATTGAAACTGGAAGGCCATGTAATGAACGGTACGGCCGTAATATATGGGGCGGACAATCCGGATCCAATTGGAGGTGTTGCAGGCAGCCAGTATGAAGAAGATTGGTATCTGGGAGCCGCAAAGGTCACATACAGTTTTTAAGTTCACTTGAATCCTTTTACCTTTCTGAAAGAGGTGCATCACATGAGCTGACCATGATGATGCACCTTTTTTTATTTACATTCTACTTGAGCCAATTTCAAAACTGTTAAAAAGCGTCACACCGGCGAAAGTCAGTGCCCAGAAAAGAGCCGAAAATACTGGATAGCGCTACGGTTGCGCCTGACGGCTTGGAAAACAGCACTGCGTGTCTAGTTTTCGCCGGAACTACAACAACAGACTTTTGAAATTGGCTCACTTGAATTCGCAAACGATGTTTGTTATCGGAAAGAGCATGCCAGAGTGTACCCGTTTAAACAGATCACTTGATTAAAATACCGGTTCGGTTTATGAATAGGTAATGATGTGTTGAACTTCGGACAAGCACTCGATTGTTCGACAATCCATTTGACAACAACAAAGAAGGAACAGACCATGATTGAAAAGATCAAGGAAAAATTTCATATCATTGTAGTCGTGATTATTACGATATACCTGATTGCATTGGCAACGAAAACAGCTCACGTTATTTATACGGAGCATATCCAAGCAAGTCCTGAAACAGTTACGGGAGAAGTTAAAAAATAGATGGTCTTCATCCCTTCATTACTGAATGAAAGCCAAACTGTTTTATTATATTGTTAAGGAGAAAAAGGATGGATTATCAATTCTATTTAGTGGAAAAAAAACCACCCATAGCCTGGGTTTATCTGAATCGGCCGGAAAAACTGAATGCCATGCATCCGCCGGCATGGGAGGAATTAATCCCAATCTGCACAGATATTGATGAAGATGATAATATCCGGGTGGTGATTGTTGCTTCAAGAGCATCCATATTTTGTGCCGGGATCGATCTGATTGGAATGATGCCTGAACTCCCTGAGCTTATGGTTAAGGAGCAGATGGGGGGTCTGAAACATAAACTGTTGAAAAAAATATATACACTTCAGGACGGATTGACATGTCTCGAAAAGTGTAGAAAACCAATCATCGCGGCTGTGCATGGAAAATGTATTGGAGCGGGTCTGGATATGATTACAGCCTGTGATATCAGACTTTGCACGGAAACGGCCTCATTTTCTTTACGGGAAGCAAAGGTGGGTTTTGTTGCGGATGTAGGTGTACTGCAGCGTCTTCCGAATATTGTCGGGCAGGGTATTGCCCGGGAGCTGGCCTTTACTGCAAAGGATGTTGATGCGAAATATGCAAAAGAGGTTAATCTTGTGAACCATGTATATCCGGATAAGGACACCCTTTTTCAGGAGGCTGAGAAAATGGCCCATGAGATTGCCGGATGTTCTCCTCTGGCCGTGATGGCAGCAAAAGATGTTCTGAATTATGGTATTGGAAAAACAGTTGAGGATGGACTCAAGTATGTTGCTTCAATGAGTACCAATATTATCCCGTCAAATGATCTTTTCGAGGCTGTTACTGCCTTCACCGAGAAGAGAAAACCGAATTTTTCAGGAACCTGATCCAGCATTCCGTTATTTTCATTTTTCCGGCAAAGGCTTTACTGGCAAGGGTTTATGCTGTTTTAAGCAGAGGTTTCATTCAAGGGAAGGGGCAAAAAAAATTTAATCCATCAATATTATTCGGTAATCGCTTGACAAAATGACAACATAAAAATATTATTATCAAAACTAAAAGAAGATAGCCATGTACAGAAGATAAGGAAACGATCGATAAACTCAAAAATGATATAAATAGTGTACACCTGAGTCGGGAGATAGACAGATGAACAAGATGGAACTGATCAGTAAGCTCAAGGAAAAAGCCGGAATTTCAAAGTCGGAAGCAGGAACGATTGTTGATATTTTTTTTGATCAGATGGCTGATACTTTAGCAGAAGGAGGACGGGTAGAAATCCGTGGTTTGTGTTCTTTTTATGTGAAGGAATACAAAGCATATGTCGGCAGAAATCCCAAAACCGGTGCTATTGTAAATGTATCACCTAAAAAGTTGCCGTTTTTTAAGTGTGGAAAAGAATTGAAAGAAAGAGTAGACCCTTAAGCAATGAAAAGGAGGAATCTGAACCCATGAACAATCTTAAAGATAACCTGATGGCGATTAAAAAAGAGTTACAAAGACTCATGTCCAAAGTAGAACAATTGGGAAGAGCACTGGAGAAAGCCGGAAAAACAGCAATCTCTTCAAAAACTATGACAAAAAAGGTTGTCAAGAAAGCGGTTGCAAAAAAAGCTCCGGTAAAAAAGAAAGCGGCGGCGAAAAAAGCTCCAGCCAGGAAAACAACTTCAAATCCGAAAGCGGATTCAAAAGCAGAGACAGATTCTTCTACCGCTATTGAAACCGTTGTTGGTATTATCCAGAAAAGCAAGAGTGGGGTAAATGTTGAAACCTTGATCAGCAAAACAGGATATGATGCAAAAAAGATATCCAACCTTGTTTATAAGGCGAAAAAAAGGGGTGATATCAAGAGCGGGGCAAAAGGTATTTACGTAAAAAAGTAGATTGACAATTACAGTTACGATATGACCTTAAAAAAAGGGGCGGATCAATCCGATACCCCTTTTTTTAATTTTGGGCTGGAAAAATTGTTTTCCGGTTCCAG
>CAYTGW010000035.1:0-5796 GCA_964437395.1 uncultured Desulfocicer sp. | reverse complement strand
CCGGCTGTTTTTTTTGAAATGAATGAATCTGTAAGGGATAGCCGCCTCTATCTGCTCTTCATTTAGAACTTGAAAATCGTCTCTGGAAAATTCAGGGAAATAGGCGTCACCCTCAAATTCTTTTTGTATGATCGACAGGTATATATGGTCCACATGGGGTAGATAAAGTTTAAATATTTTTTCTCCTCCGATGATAAAAATATTTTTTTGATCAGCAGCTTCAATTGCCTCTGAAAAATGATTGATTACAATACAGCCAGGAATGATATGCTCTTTTTTGTGGGTTAATACGATATTGGTACGTCTAGGCAGAGGGTGGCCGATGGATTCAAATGTTTTTCGTCCCATGACAATGGTATGACCTTCCGTTATCCGCTGAAACAATTTTTGTTCTCCGGGGATTTTCCACGGAATTTTATTGTCCTTACCAATTACCCGATTCAAGGACATGGCGGCGATCAGGTTGATGGGCATGTTGATTCCTTATGATATTGTTTCGTTTCAAGTCTACCATGAAAAACAGTTTATTTCAAAAAAATATGATGATATGAATGCAGGGAAGATGAATCTGGAGGAGAATCCGTGAATCGTCTTATCAGGATGCCAATTCATGGGCAGGAGAAATGATCATGTTATCCATTCGAACCAACTACGAGACCATATACAACAATATCCTGGATTCAGCCGGAAAATATCTGAAAAAGAATACGGCGATTCAGTCGCTGGTTATCGGCCTTTCAGGAGGTATTGACAGCGCATTGACCTCTGTGATCGCATCCGAGCTTGTAAAACAATTTCCGGGCATGGGTTTGATCGGAAGAAGCATTCCCATTGAGAGCAATACAGATCATGAAATCTCACGAGCAAGAAAAATAGGTGAAAATTTCTGTTCTCATTTTCAACAGGAGGATCTGACTCATGCATTTCAGAATCTCTACAAAGACCTGATGTTGAATAGTCATCGAAAACACTCGGAATCGTATGAGGAAAAAATCAGAAGGGGGAATATCAAAGCACGATTACGGATGGTTTATCTTTTTGATCTTGCACACTACGAAAAGGGAATGGTGTTATCAACCGATAATTATACGGAGCTGCTTCTGGGTTTCTGGACGCTTCACGGAGATGTTGGAAACTATGGATTTATCCAGTACTTATGGAAAACAGAAGTGTATGGCCTGTCTCAATTTCTGGTAGATCAATATCGCAATCAGAATGAAGTATCAAAAGCAGATGCACTTCAGGCCTGCATTAACGCTTTGCCTACAGATGGTCTTGGGATTACAACCAGCGATTTTGATCAGATCGGCGTTACCGATTACACGATGGTTGATCATATCCTGATTCGTTACCTGAAAGGAGAAGAGGAAAACAGGGATCACCCGGTGATCGTCCGTCATATTGGTTCTGAGTTTAAAAGAAAAGATCCTCAAAGTATCAGTCGTGATATGCTTGTTCAGAATTTCCGTTAAGATGAAATTCCTCTCCGGGGACAAATATTTTTTTTATTGCATTGAAATTGTTGGGATGTCGAAAAATTGTTGTATAAATATATTGACAAGCAGTTAAATAGAAAGTAGATAGTAACCGTTTTCGAATCGAGCTGTAAAACACAACGGTGTGTCTACCTGTTCGATTATCGCGTTAAAGACAAATGCGTCTATCCCATATTCATTATGGATAGACTTTTTTTTTGCTATTTTGGACGATTGAGGCTGTTTTGCTTACTGGAATGCAGGTTCTGCCACAAATAATGTGGAGTATATTATAATGATGGATAGAATACAAAAATTTGTGGAATCAAAAAAGCGACTTGTTGATGGGATGGATGTTCCGGACATCACCAAAAACGCAGAAGAAGGCGGTTGCGGTGTTGTGGGTTTTTGCTGCACAGAGCCGGTTGCCGGACGTCATATCTACGAACCTTCAAGATTGATGCATAATCGCGGAAATGGTAAGGGCGGCGGCATTGCTGCTGTCGGCTTTGTCCCGGAACAACTGGGAGTCAGCCGGGAAGTCCTTGATCATTATTATATGATCCATGTGGCATATCTCTATTCCGACGTTCGATCTGAACTGGAAGAGAAATATATCACCCCTTTTTTCGATGTTGAAAAAAAGGCAGCGCTTGAGAAGGTTGATGACTGGACAACAATCCAGGGACTGGAAGTCAAACCGCCGGATGTCTGGCGTTATTTTGTTCGAGTAAAACCGGCTGTTCTCGACATTTTTATCAAAGAAAATGAGTTGGAAAAGATTGACAAAGAGGAAGCGGAAGAAGAGTTCATCAATCAAAACAGTTTTAAGCTGAATCAGGAATTTTATGCATCGCTGACCGATCAAAAAGCTTTTGTCATGTCCTATGGCAGAAACATCATGATTTTAAAGGTTGTCGGATTTGCGGAAGCCATTGTTCAATATTATAAAATTGAAGAGCTTGCTGCACATGCATGGATTGCACATCAGCGGTTTCCCACAAAAGGCCGGGTGTGGCATCCCGGCGGAGCGCATCCATTTGCCGGTATGAATATGGCGCTTGTCCATAACGGTGATTTTGCAAATTATCATTCTGTTTCAGAGTATCTGCTCCAGCGTCACATTTATCCGCAGTTTATCACAGATACGGAAGTCTCTGCGTTGATGTTTGATCTTCTCAGCCGGACCTATAAATATCCTCTTGAGTATATTATTGAAGCGCTTGCACCGACCACCGAGCTGGATTTTGACCATCTCCCTGAAGATAAGCAAAAAATTTACAGGGCCATACAGGCAACACATATCCATGGTTCTCCTGATGGGCCTTGGTTTTTTATCATTGCCCGGAATATTCCCCGGCGGAATAGATTTCAGTTGCTGGGAATTACCGATACGTCAATGCTGAGACCACAGGTGTTTGCATTTTCAGATGGAGAAGTACAGGTCGGCCTGATTGGTTCTGAAAAACAGGCAATTGATGCCACGCTTTTCAGTCTGGCAAAAGATGATAAACGGATTTGTCCGGTTGCAGACCGATACTGGAATGCCCGTGGTGGAAGTTATACAGATGGCGGGGCGTTTATATTCAACCTTGAACCAGATGCTTCAGGGAAAATCCGGATAACCTGTACAGATAAATTCGGCAGTCCGGTAGGCATGCCGGCACCTGTCGAGCCGTTTGATTTTACAAAAGAAATATCACCGGATTTTCAACCGGATTGTAAAGACAGCATTCAATCTCTCCTTGAAGCAGGTAAAGGAAAGTCTGTTTTTGATTACATACGGGATCGTATGCCGGACTTCAGTTTTGCGGAAGCACTGGCCGTGTGCCGGCCAATCAGGGAATCAGCGAAAAATCCCAAGATATTGAAAACTGCGATCGAGGTATTGACACTGCTCAACGACCGGAGATACTCGACCGGTTTGAAAAAACGGAGTCATATCCTTCACATTGTCCGTATTGAACTGGATACGCTTTTTGGCAGTCTCCCTAAGTTTGATGTGGAAAGCAGTAATGGTGTGACCCATCGGCTGATTGATTATCCGACCCGTAAATTGTTGCGGGCGCCAAAGGCAGATGAAACAACCCTTGTTATTCACGCAGATATATTCCCTCCGGAGGTGAATGAATGTGAGGCCGCACTTCTTGTCGATGCTTATATGAAGTGCTGGCGTAAATTTATCTGTTATGACTGTTCAGGTCAGCGTTATATCGGGTGTGGCTTAGGCCCTGGCACGGATGAGGTGTTCATTGATGTATATGGAAGTTCGGGAGATTACCTGGGATCCGGGATTTGCGGTCTGACCATAACTGTTCACGGAAATGCTCAGGATCAACTGGGACAGATTATTAAACGTGGTAAGATGGTAATCTACGGTGATACAGGGCAGACATTCATGTACGGAGCCAAGGGGGGCGAGGTCTATATTATGGGCAATGCTGCCGGCAGACCACTTATTAATTCGGTGGGAAAGCCAAGGGTTATCATCAACGGAACGTCTCTTGATTTTCTGGCGGAATCATTTATGGCCGGTGATCCCAACAAAGGCGGCGGCTTTGTTATCCTGAATGCCATCCGGTTTGACGATGAAGGTAATACTATTCCCCTGCCTGAACCGTATCCGGGCAGCAACATGTTTTCCCTTGCTTCAGGCGGTGCGATTTTTATCCGTGATCCCTACAGAATATGCGTTAACGGGCAACTGAATGGAGGGGTGTATCTCTCACTTACCCAGGAGGATTGGGAATTGATTTTACCCTACCTGGAGGAAAACGAGCGCCTTTTTGGAATAAAGGTCGATGATCTTTTGACGGTTGATGGCCGATTGCAGCCACCGGAAAAGGTATACCGAAAAGTAGTTCCATTGGCAGTCGGTAAGGCCATTGCTGAAAAAGAGCGTATCATGAAAGAACAGGAAACCGTGGGAGATCTTTATAATTAGTGTCTGAATGAAGTAGGGTTTAAGAGAGGATCACCATGACAATCAGAATCACAAAAAGTCGAACCGGCAAAAGCCTGCTGAATCAAATCAGAGAAATGTCTGGTATTGACCTTGCTGTTTGTTATCAATGTAAAAAGTGTTCTTGCGGTTGTACGGTTTCAGGGCATGTTCAATCACCCCCTTCTGAACTGATCAGGCGCTTGCAGTTAGGTGCCGGAGATGAGCTTCTTTCCAGCGATCTCATCTGGACATGTGTCTCATGCGAAACCTGTTTTGCAAGATGTCCAATGGGTATTGATATGGTTTCGGTTATGGATGCATTGCGTGCGCTCGCCATCAAAAAGAAGGCGGTCATTCCGGAAGGAAATATTCCTTTATTCAACAATGCGTTTCTGAAAACCGTCGAAATTTTTGGACGGACATATGATCTTGCACTGATGACAGCATATAAAATCGGCACATCATCGTATATGCGGGACACGGATAAACTGCCCATTATTATGCAAAAGAAAAAGATAGCACTGCTTCCGTCAGTAGCTGCCAATCGAAAAAGGATCAGAAGAATTTTCAGAAAAACCAGGCAAAACAAGGGACGTCTATCATGAAATATGCATATTATCCCGGTTGTTCAGCAGAATCATCTGCCCGTGACCAGCATTCTTCCAGTATCGCTGTTGCCCGTGCCCTAGGTATCGATTTTCTTGAAATTAAAGGGTGGTCCTGCTGCGGTTCCACGCCTGGTCATCAGACAGATCGAGTTCTGGCCGCATCTCTTTCCGCAGCGAACTTGATACTGGCCAAAGATATGGGGCTGGATATTGTTGTAAACTGTGCGGCCTGTTACAACAGATTAAAGACGGCAAATTATGAAGTTAAAACTCATCCGGAAATGCGTAAAAAAGTGAAAAATGCGATTGGCCGGGATTATGACGGATCTGTTGAAATCAAACACTTGATGGAAGTCCTTCTGGAAGATTATGGTAAAGAGTCTTTACAAAATGCATTTACATATTCCCTGAACGGGCTCCGGGTTGCTTCCTATTATGGTTGCCTTCTGGTTCGCCCACAGGAAATTACCAATTTTGATGACCCGGAAAATCCTCAATCAATGGATAACCTGATAAGGGCCATGGGGGGAGAGAGTCTGGACTGGCCTTATAAAGTTGAATGCTGCGGCAACAGTCTTTCGCTGACGACAAGGTCGGATCTTGTGGTGAGTTTTTCGGATTCCATCATTGGAATGGCTAAGGCCGTTGAAGCGGAATGTATCGCAGTCGCTTGTCCGTTATGCCAGGTGAATCTCGACCTCCGGCAGATGGATATCAAAAGGCAAACCGGAAAACAATATGACATTCCGGTTTTATATATTACGCAATT